>SVJO01000001.1 GCA_015068935.1 Oscillospiraceae bacterium | reverse complement strand
TAGCATTTGTTGTTCTGAAAGTATTTCCTATCGGAGGAGTATTATAAATCGTAACAAATTTGACAGAATAGAGGTCGCATACAACATATCTGTCATCAAGAGGTTCATATATTGTGACAAAATTTACACCTGAAGCATATAAATATCCTTCTTTCTCAACAATAGATGTTGAACCTATAAGGAACTGAACAAGAACATAAGCACCGATGTTTGACTGAAGTATTTCTGCGTATGTGTCCTGGTCTTCAGGATTTGGAGTAGGCTCAGGTCTTGTGCCTGAATTTTGCATATTTTGCATCTGATTCATCATTTCATTGTTTCCCTGCGAAGTATAATCGTTTCCGTTTGCCATATTTTCATAGCCTTTCTGCCCACATGATATAAGTTTCCTTCGTACTTACCGTGGGCGGATAAGGCGTTTTGTTGACATTTGTAATAAACTCACATATTTTTTTATGTACGGAAATATGCACTTGTCGGATTATAAAAACAATGCTCCGATATCCTGACAATGAAATATCCGACTCTTGTAGGAAAGTTAGACGGACACGTCGGTGAGTAGGGGTTAAAAAACCACAGAGCCTCACCCAGGTTATAAAGGCGGTTGCCTGCTATTGCCCAGTCTGCAATATAATAATGCTCATCTGTCGGATTCATATTATATATGTTCTGACTGTTGTATACACCATTTATATATTCCTTTACGCAAGTGAATTGATTGGGCTGAAATATTATGTTTCTTATACTTCCGCCCCGACTTACTCTTGCGTATTCTCCGCCTGTAGCATAGACACGGTTCATAACAACGCTTGCAACACCTCTCATTCCGTTGTCTCCTTCTCCGCCTGCCTCGCATTGAATAAGGCGTGCTAAAAGTTCTCTGTCTGAATATGCCAAAATATCACCTCAACTTTATAATCCGATATTAAAGCATATGAAGTGGTGAGATAAATTATTACATAGCTTCGCTGATTTTTGAAACGAGAACAGTCATATCATCATGAGCCTTATCAAAAGAGCGGGAAAGGGCATTTGTTATAATTTCGTCGGCAAGGTCCTGAGGGGAGCCGTCTTTAAAGTTTTCTATTATTTCCTTTAAATAATTTTTATCTTCTTCCATAAAAACATCGCTTATTCCGTCTGTTGTCATTATTATATAATCACCGCCTGTTGCATATTCAAGCTCGCAGTCGGCATATAGATTTGATATTGCACCTGTAGGGAGAGAAGAGCATTTTATTTCTTTAACTCCTTCTGCAGTTTTTATGAATGAGGAAACAGCGCCTGATTTTATAAATTCCAAAGCACCGCTGTAGAGATTTGCAACACAGATGTCAGCCGTTGCAAATGTTTCCTTTTTTGAATTAAAAAGAAGGAAGGTGTTTATGATTTTTAGCGCAATTTCCTTGTCAAAACCAAGTGAAAGAAGTTTTTTAATCAGCTCTGTTGTAGTTTTGCTCTGTCGCGATGCCTCCTTGCCGTGTCCCATTCCGTCGGAAAGACAAAGAATATATTTTCCGTCCTCAAGAGGCATAAATGCATGACTGTCACCGCTTTTGGTGTTTCCGTCAGGTGAGGTTTTGGCAAAGCCTACATCTAACGAGAAATTTGCTTTTTCTCTGAATTTTAATGTCAACTCATCTTTAGAACATTTTTTCGCCACGGGAAACACAGGTGTTTCAAGACATGCTCCCACGGTTGATGCAATAAGTCCTATGCAGGAATGGTCTTTTTCACTTGTTAAAACTTTAACCGTTACTTCATAGCAATCTGTAAGGACGACTCTTATAAATGATGCTGAAATTCCTTTTTTGTCAAGGCTTGCACGTATTTTTGTCTCCAGTATTTCGTCATAATTAAATCCTTTTTGAAACTGCTTTTTTATACCGCCTAAAACAGATGATATATTTTCAAACTGCTGTGCAACTAAAGATTTACTTTCTCTTACCTTTGATGCCCACGCAAGATTTATTTTGTGTATTTCGTAATTTTTGTTGACTGATTCTAAAAAATCATCAAATCTGATACACTCTGCGCGGAACCGGCATGGAGCATCAAATTCTGTTGCAAAGCCTTTGTCCGTCATTGAGTTATATAAAATTGATATGTCAGACGATGTTGAATCGTAGTTTTTATACCAGCAATATGTACAGAGATTACAGTTTTTGCATACATCATCAAATACTGAATCAAATATAGCAGTGGGAGAGAGTATATCTGATTTTGCGGCGCTTTCTGTCATCTGGGAAAAGATTGAAGAAAGCTCACCGAATGAGTCAGAGGCATGTGAAAGTTTTTCTGTAATAGCTTCTAATGCCCTGTTTTCTCTGCTTGTTGCAAAC
The DNA here is from genome assembly GCA_015068935.1 of Oscillospiraceae bacterium. Classification (GTDB taxonomy): domain Bacteria; phylum Bacillota; class Clostridia; order UBA1381; family UBA9506; genus SIG437. The sequence goes on along the minus strand of SVJO01000001.1, from coordinate 136,135 downwards.
GGTAAAACGTTTAAGTTTAAAATATCAGACATGTGCGCCAAAAAGCTTTTTGGAATAAGCAAAACAATTAAAACAGCAGAAAGAGTAAAGAAAATATCTATTATTGTGAGCGAGGAAGAATTAACATAAATTGTGGTTAATGCATTAATGGCAATAAATGCAAAACTAACACCGATTTTTCCGTATCGACGGCAAAGCCCTGATGCAAGTGAACTCAGTGTATATGTACATATGACCTGTGCAGGAAGAACCGAGCATAAAGACATTACTGTACCTAAAACAAGTCCCGTTACTGTCGAAAGCTGAAAACCTGATGAAAGGCTGATAATTAAAACAGCACAGACAGAGAGAATATGTCCTGCCCCTTCAAGACCTGAGATGAAAGAAACGGACATAGTTAAAGCTGAATATAAAAAGACAAGGCTTAGAATTTCATTTGGTTCAAGAAATTTTCTGCTTTTGATTGTTCTTAAAAGATTAGAGGCTTTATCAAATGCAAAAAAAGACAGAAATGAAATGATTGACTCAAGACACAAAAGCAAGGTGTCATAAATGAGAAAGCCTTCCGATATAACAAAAACCATTCCTACAGAAAAAAGCGAAAGTGAACCAGCTAAAGCCGACACCCATTTTTTTGAGGAAATATCTCTGTTATAGAGCATCATGAAAAGCATATAAAGTGCAAGCGCTCCTATGTATTTGAGAGAAGTGACTCCCATTCCCATAAAAAGAATTCCTAAAAATGCTGTGATTGCCCCGAAAGACATTTCGTGGGAGGGAAAGGTTGCGGCAAAGTATGATATGCCAAAGGGAGAGAGTGTGCCTAAAATACAGGTCTTACTCATGAAAAAAGCCAGAAAATATTCTGTGAGTTCATAAAATAAAGTTTTTGAGATAATACCTTTCTTTTTTTTGATTTTTTTGACAGCTTGGTTTTTCTCCAGATTTATGTTGTTTGTTGTCATTTGTAAAGTATCCTCCTTGCACAGTTATAACGTTTTTCTATATTATAACTTGTGAAACAGGAAAAAATTGTAAAATTATGGAAGAGATAACATAAAATTTTACGACAAAAAAAATATAATATATGATGAAAAATGTCAAAAAGGTGTTAAGCAAAATGATTTCATTTTGCTTAACACCTTTTGGGGTGGACGAAAAATAGCACAGATTGGACAAACTGAGCTGGCAATACCTATAACATAGGTATTGCCAGGTTACCCGAAGGCGTACATAAGTACGGCGAGAGGCGAAGTTTGTTCAAAACACATGGCATTTTTGATAGAAATTCGTCATACGACGAATTTTAACATTGAGTTTTAATTCATTTCACACTTTTTGTTTTAATTAAATGGCTTTATTATACAATTTCTTTGCCTTGTGTGGTGTGTGAATTTTACTACACCCCTTTTATAGCTGGTCTTTGATTTTGAGTTTGTCAAGATAAAATCCCATAATAATGAAAAGTACACTAGAGAGTGTTGACTGAATTACATTTCCCAAAATGCCGAAAAGCGGTGAATAAAAATTCTGTGTTATTATGGCTTCATACAGATAGTAACCGCCTGTACAGGTAAAAAGAGATGGAATGAGAGCCATTAAATTTCTTTTGCAGATAATTTTTTTAGAGTTTCGTGAAAAAAACAAAACTGTAATCGCTTTTATTATTGCTGATGCGGGTGCCCAGAGAACATATCCGCTTAAAAGGTCAGCTAAAAGCGCACCGCATGCGCCTGCAAATATACTATACTCTAAGGGCAGAAGGCATGCTGCGAGATAAATAAATCCGTCTCCTATATGAGTGTAGCCTGTATGAACAGGAACATGAATATATGCTGTAAAAATGAAAATTAAAGCAACAAACACACCTGATATACACATGAGTCTTATTTTCTTATTTTTCATAAATAAACCTTCCTTTATTAAATTTCTGACAAAAATTCTTCAAAGCAAATGCCGTCCTGCGTCGGAATCAGAAGCTCAGTTGTACGCCTTAAGACTTTTGCAATAAATGATGATGCATGCTTTACTGAGTCAGTAAGATTTTTTCCGTTGACGGTATCTGCTGCAATAATCGAAGAGAAAACATCTCCCGTTCCCGCACGGCAGGGACCGACCTTGTGTTCCGTTACAGTAATGGCTCTTTTTCCTTCCTCAAAAATAAAATTTTCAAGATTCTCTCCGCGCTCAATTCCTGAAATTATAATTTTTTTTGGTCCCATACTGTTTAGCCTGACACATATTTCATAAAGCTCGTCTTCATCCATTTGTTTGTGATATGGCGTTCCCGTAAGAATACAAGCCTCTGTCAAATTCGGAGTTAAGATATCAGCATGCGGAACAAGCTGCTTCATTTTTTCTGCTAAATCGCCTGAATATGTAGGGTAGAGCATTCCGCCGTCACCCATGATAGGGTCTAAAACAATAACTGTGCCATCGCTTTTAAAGTTTTCAAAAAACTCTTTTACAATACTGATTTGTTCAACTGAGCCTAAAAAACCGACTAAAATACCGTCAAAATATAAATTGAGCTTTTTCCATTCATCTATGTATGCTCTCATATGCTGAGTGAAATCAGTATAATAAAAACTGTCATACCCTGTGTGATTTGAAAAAATAGATGTGGGGAGCGGACAGCACTGAATTTTCATAGCGGATATAATAGGTAGAGATACGGTTACGGAACATCGCCCAAACCCGCAAAAATCGTTGATTACAGCTATTTTTTTCTGATGATTATGCAACAAACCTCGCCTCTTTTATTTTATTTGAAAATATTATACATCATTATTGGTCACATAAAAACAGTCAAAATTGATGAAAAATATATAACCAGATAACAAATTACCTTGAATTAAATATTGACAAGCGGGATAAGGTCGTGATAAAATCAATTGAGAATTTATGGAGGTGCAAAAATGAATTTTGGTGTTGTTACCGAGCAGATATGCATGCTTTCATTTGTTATGCTGCTGGGATTTGTAATTGTTAAAACAGGGTATGTCGGCGGAAATGTCAAAGACGGGATTTCAAAAATTATTGTAAAGCTTATACTTCCGTGTCTTATAATTTCTTCAATATCCTCAAAAGAATTAAATTCTGAATTATTAGGAGATATAGCTGTAATTTTTGCGCTTTCTCTCTTTTGTATATTCACATTATTTTGTATTGGAATTTTAACGTCAAAGCTCTTTAAAATTCCTGATGAAACAAAGCCTGTACATAAACTTCTTGTTTCAACGGGGAATGTCATTTTTATAGGATATCCCATTATTTTTTCTGTATATGGAGAGCAAGGCTTTTTGTATGCTATCATGTATTGGCTTATAAACGATTTATTTTTATGGACTGTCGGTGTATTCATGCTCTCTGGAAAAGAGAAAACAACAAAAAAAGATTTGTGGAAAAAACTTTTAAACCCAAGCACAGTATCTTTTTTTGTAGCGGTTATAATGCTTGTTTTCGGAATAAAGCTGCCGCCTGTAATAAAGCCTGCTATGGAAGAGGTTGGAGCACTTACAACATATCTTTCAATGATTTTTATAGGCATGGCACTTGCAGAGGTCAACGTAAAAAAAGCTGTTTCTAAGTGGTGGGTGTTTGTAATTGCTCTTATCAAATTAATCGTAATGCCCATCATATTTATACTAATTTTCAGGGGATTGGGAGTTAAAGAAATAATTTTAGGTGCGGTTGTCTTAGAGGCGGCAATGCCTGCACAGACTGTGCTTACAATTCTTGCAAATGAACATAAAGCTGATTTTGAATATGCGGCTGTAGGTATGTTCGTTACAACGATTGCAAGTATAGTTACGCTTCCTTTAATATGTTACCTGCTTGATATTTTGGTTTAGAAACCTTTGCAATTATAAAAAGGGGAGAAGAAAATGAGTTTAGTAAAATATGAGCTTGATATGACCAAAGGCTCAATTTTTAAAAATACTGTCAGGTTTGCTTTGCCTTTAATGCTTGCAAATATTCTTCAGCTTTTATATAATGCGGCAGATTTGGTCGTTGTCAGCAGGTGGGCAGGAAATGATGCGATGGCATCTGTCGGTTCAACAGGAGCGCTTACAAATCTTTTGATTAATGTTTTTGTGGGAATGTCGCTTGGAGCAAGTGTTGTTGTTTCGAGACGTTACGGAGCAGGAGATGAAAAGGGACTATATAGAGCCGTTCACACTTCGGTTCTGCTAGGAATAATAGCAGGAATAAGCTCGCTCTTATCTGGCTTTGCGCTTTCAAAACCGTTGCTTGTGCTTATGGACACGCCTGAGGGAAAGGTTTTAGACGGAGCCGTGCTCTACATGAAAATAATATTTATAGGAACACCTGCCGTTATGGTTTATAATTTCGGCGCTGCAATTTTGAGAGCTGTCGGGGATACGAAAAGACCGCTTTACATTCTTGCATTAAGCGGCATCGTAAACGTAATTTTAAACCTGATTTTAGTTATAGGCTTTGGTATGGGTGTTGAAGGTGTTGCAATAGCAACAGCCATATCTAACTATCTGTCAATGTTTATGGTGTTATATGCCTTATCAGGAGCAGACAGTACATACAGACTTCATCTTAGGGAGATTAAAATTTATAAAGAGGAATTAAAGGAAATTTTAAAAATAGGTTTGCCTGCAGGACTTCAGGGCTCAGTTTTCAGTCTGGCAAATACTGTTATTCAGTCTGCAGTCAATTCATTTGGCACAGTAGCAATGGCAGGAAATGCAGCAGGGGCAAATATTGAAGGCTTTGTCTATACCGCAATGAATTCGTTTTATCAGGCTACTGTAACATCTGTAAGTCAGAATTACGGAGCAAAAGAGGAGAAAAGAATTTATAAAGGCATCTGTGTTTCTATGGTATGTGTAATAGCAGTCGGAATAATACTGGGAGGAGTAAGTGTTATTTTTGCAAAAGAGCTTCTTCATATATACATAACGGATTCTCCGCAAGCTATTGAATTCGGAGTGAAAAGGATGATGATAACAGGACTGCCGTATTTTTTGTGCGGGATAATGGAAGTTATGACAGGCGCACTGAGGGGGCTTGGTTATTCTTCAATGACAGCAATTAATTCTCTTTTAGGAGCATGCGGTTTCAGAATGTTCTGGATTTTTGGTGTTTTGCCGATGAAAAGGATTCCTGAAGTTTTGTTTCTGTGCTGGCCGTTTTCGTGGCTTGTTGTCATATTGATGCATGTTTTTTGCTTTATAATAGTACGTAAAAAAGCAATTAATAAAATGTATAATGAGTAGAAAAGGGGGGTGTGTTTTCTGCACCCCCCTTTTACTATAAAAAATATATGGAAACATCTTGATTTTTTTTTATAAAGTGGTATAATTATATAAATAGAGATATTTTATTAAACAGAAAATATAAGGCGGTGTGCTATTTGGAAAAGATAATTGTTCGTGGCGGCAGAAGTCTTAGCGGTGAAGTTACTGTTTCAGGTGCTAAAAATGCTGTCGTTGCAATAATTCCCGCTGCAATTTTGGTAAAAGGTACTTGTGTTATTGAAAATGTTCCCGATATTGAGGACGTCAGGGTTTTAGTAGATATTCTTGATGCAATGGGAGCAGATGTTTGTTATGATAGATTAACTTCTACACTTAAGGTTGACTGCTCAAATGTAAAAGCAGAGACTCCGCCTGCTCATCTTGTGAGAAAAATGCGTGCTTCGTATTATCTCATAGGTGTCCTTTTAGGAAGATTTAAGAGGGCAGATGTAGCTCTTCCTGGAGGCTGTAATTTCGGCAGCCGCCCTATAGACCAGCATATAAGAGGATTTGAGGCTCTCGGTGCAGATGTTACATGTAATGAAGAATCTGTTACTGCGCAGGCAGAGAACCTTTCAGGCAACTCGGTGTATTTAGACGTTGTCAGTGTAGGAGCAACAATTAATATTATGCTTGCGGCTGTTCTTGCAAAGGGTGTAACAACAATTGAAAATGTGGCCAAAGAACCTCATATTGTTGACCTTGCAAACTTTTTAAATGCCATGGGCGCAAACGTAAAAGGCGCAGGAACAGATGTTATCAAAATAACAGGGGTAGAAACACTTTCGGGAGGTACATATTCCATAATTCCCGACCAGATTGAAGCAGGAACATTTATGGTTGCTGCAGCTGCAACGGGCGGAAATGTACTTGTAAAAAATGTTATCCCAAAACATATGGAAGCAGTTTCTGCAAAACTCATGGAAATGGGAGCAGATGTCTTAGAGTATGACACTGATATCCGCGTTATAGGAAACAAAGATATGAGAAGCGTTAATATTAAAACACTTCCTTACCCTGGTTTTCCAACAGATATGCAGCCTCAGGCTGTAGCACTTTTATCTGTCATAGAAGGAGAGAGCAGAGTCACAGAAGGTGTCTGGGATTCAAGATTTCAGTATATTGAGGAACTCAAAAAAATGGGCGCCGATATTGAAGTAAACGGAAGAACAGCTGTGATAAAAGGTGTTTCTCATCTGGTAGGACAAACTGTCAGGGCAACAGACCTTCGCGGAGGAGCAGGAGTAGTAATTGCTGGGCTTATCGCAAGCGGAGAAACTGTTATTACAGAAATTAAACACATTGACAGAGGATATGAGCGCCTGGTTGATAAGTTTAAGGGACTAGGTGCAGACATAAAAAGAGTGTGTGAATAATCTTTTTTTAAAATAAAAATGCTTTATTTTTGCTTACGGTAAAGCATTGTCAGTTTATAATTTTGTGAGCGGAAAGGCAAATGGTATTATGAAAAATTGTGAGATTATTTTAGCAGGTTTTGGCGGTCAGGGAATTTTGTTCTCAGGTAAGGTAATTGCATATTCAGGATTAAAGGCGGGCAGAGAGGTTTCATGGCTCCCTTCATATGGTCCTGAAATGAGAGGAGGAACATGCAACTGCCATGTTGTTGTTTCTGATTCTCCCGTAGGCTCACCTATTATTCCTGACCCTGATGTTTTAATAGCTATGAACAGACCGTCTTTAGATAAGTTTGAAATGGACGTAAAATCAGGCGGATTTATAATTGTTGACAGTTCCTTAATTGACAGAGATACGACAAGAGATGATGTTACATTTGTTAAAATTCCTGCAACAGAAATGTGCCATGAGGCAAAGCTCGGCAATTTAGCTAATATGGTTATTGCGGGAAAACTTATCAAAGAGACAGGACTCTACACATTAGATGAAATCAAGGAAGGTCTTAAAAAGAGTGTGCCCCCGACAAAAGCGGCGCTTTTAGAGAGCAATATGAAAGCGATTGAACTCGGTTATACATATTAAGCAGATAAAACTCATCTGCTGTATCAAGAGGTGACGTATGGAAAAGGTTATTTTAATTGTTGATGACGAAAAACCGATAGTTGATATTTTAAAATTTAATCTTGAAAAAGAGGGGTTTAAGGTAATTTATGCCCACGACGGAGAAATGGGGCTTAAACTTGCCTATGATGAAAATCCTGACCTTATTTTGCTTGATATTATGCTTCCGAAAATGGACGGATTTGATGTCTGCAAAAAGGTAAGAGAAAAGTCAAATGTGCCTATAATCATGATAACAGCACGTGAAGAAGAGGTTGATAAGGTGCTGGGTTTAGAGCTCGGTGCCGATGACTATATTACAAAGCCATTCAGTGTAAGAGAGCTTTTGGCACGTGTTAAAGCAAATATAAGAAGATTTGCAGCTGATATTCCAAAAGATGAAAGTGGGGAAATTATTGTTGCGGCAGAGGATTTTCTTATCAACACAACAAAATATGAAGTGACAAAAAACGGAGTCGCTTTAGATTTGACGTTGCGTGAATATGAGCTTTTAAAGTTTTTGGTAACACAGCCTAACAGAATTTTTTCGCGTGAAGCGCTTTTATCAAGCGTATGGGGATATGAATTTTACGGTGATGTAAGAACAGTTGACGTTACAGTAAGAAGACTTCGCGAAAAAGTCGAAGAAGACAGCAGTAATCCCAGATATATTCTCACTAAGCGCGGTGTGGGATATTATTTTGACCGCCAAGTGTAAAACGGAGTTTTGGTATGTTTAAAAGACTGCAAGGCAAATTAGTAACTATATTCGTATTATTGGTGCTTGCTATCATGACGGTGACAGGCACCTTTTTAATACTGTCTGTATCTAATTTTTATCATCAGATTTTTGCAACAGAGCTTGATTCTGTGTTCAGCACTGAGTTTATTAATAAAATTGAAGACGGTATTAAAAGCGACAGCGAATATCTTGAAAATATAATAGGTGCCCATGTAACCGTTATGGGAATAGACAGCTACAGAAACTATTACATATTAGCACCTGACGGCTCAGTTTTAGACAGTTCGACAGATAAAATGCCTGCTGATTTCAATACGCCGAATTTTATTAGTGCGCTTTCGGGCAAAACGGGAAGAGAGGTCAGTGTCAGAAATGAGTTTATGGATTATGCTGTCCCGATTAATAATAACGGGGGCACATATATAATCTATGTTATTGATACAAAAGAAGAATTAATGCAGATAATTCAGCAGATTTTTGCTATGATTATTCAGGCGCTTCTTTTAGGTGTTGTAATATCATTTGTGCTTGGATATTTTCTTTCAAAAACAATAACAACACCTGTTTCAAACCTCACAAAACAGGCAAAGAAAATGGCAGAGGGCGATTTTGAAAACAAAATTGAAGTAAGCTCTGAAGATGAGATAGGAACTCTGACAACTACGTTTAATGATATGTCATCTCAGCTTCAGAAGACGATGCTTCTCATGTCAACCGAAAAAAATAAGATAGAAGAAATCCTGAGAAATATGACAGACGGTGTCGTTGCATTTGGAGTTGACGGGAAGATTATTCATATTAATCCGACTGCTAAAAAAATGTTTAAAATTTCTGATTATGAAAATATTACATTTGATAGCTTTTTCGATGTAACAGACGTAAACATAAAACTTGGAGATTTGTTGTATCTTGAAGATATGGGGATTACAGAGAGGGAAATCGTACTTAACAACACAACTCTCAAGGCAACATTTTCTGTTTTTGAAGATGAGCTTGATAAAACAAGAGGTGTTATTGTTGTTTTAAATGATGTTACAAAACAACAAAAACTTGAAAATTCACGACGCGAGTTTGTTGCAAATGTCTCACATGAACTCAGAACGCCCCTTGCAACAGTTAAGTCTTATACAGAAACACTTTTGGAAATGGAAACTGATAAAACTGCAGTTTCGTTCATGAGCACTATTTTAAGCGAAACTGACAGAATGACACGCCTTGTTAAAGACCTTCTTGTTCTGTCGAGCCTTGACCATTTTAAAGGTGCATCAAAAAATAAATTTGATATGTCAGAGCTCATAAATGATGTTGTTGCAACCATGCAGCTTGTTGCTAAAGAACAGGGACACAGGCTGACTCTTCAAATGGATAAAGGGCTTTCTGTTTTTTACGGAGACAGAGATAAAATAGAACAGCTCCTTTATAATATAATTTCAAATTCAATCAAATACACACCAAACGGTGGTAAAATAGAAGTAATTGCATCACGAATTTATAATGATATTTGCATCAGGGTTAAGGATAACGGCATAGGTATTCCTGAAAAGGATTTACCAAGGATTTTCGAACGATTCTACCGTGTAGATAAAGCAAGGAGCAGAGAGCGCGGAGGAACGGGGCTAGGTCTTGCTATTTCTCAGGGAATTGTTGAGGCGCATGACGGAGATATATCTATTTCCAGTGTATACGGAGAATGGACAGAAGTGAAGATTACTTTGCCGGTGCTGACAGCTTAGTTTTGCGATTAAATTACAGCTTGAAAGCTAAATGTAAAATTAAGTTAATCCTAATGTAATTGAATTGTAAAACAACTGTGCTATAATGTTAATAGGTTAATGTATGATAACATGAAACTTAAAATTAAATTAGGGGTTGGCAATCATGAAAATAAAGCGCTTAAGAAAATTTATATGTGCTATTTTCGTTGTTTGCCTGATGGTGTCAGTGTTGTTTTCAGCGACAGCTTTTGCAGCGCCTGAAACTCTTCCGGGGGATACATATTCTACTAAGCCCGGACTTGTTTTTTTAAGAGCGCCGCAGTATGTTGTTTCAACAACTACTAACGAGCGTCTTGCAATCGCGGCGACAGCGCCTCAGGGGACAACAGTAACTGTATATCGCTATGATGCAGCTTCAGGTCTTTACCATAAAGCATATTTAAATGATGCTCCTGTTGAGGCTGTTGTTGGTTCTACAATGCTTTTTGCCGGTCAAGTTGATTTGGCAAGCGGAGCTAATAAATTTATTATCCGCGGCGAAGCAGTTGACGGGTCTGCGACAGTTGTGCATTTTGATGTTTCCTTGCTGAGTAAAGACTTCATGGAAAGAATAAAAAGCATAATTGAGTTAAACTTTTAAAGATTAATAGAGAAATAAGGAGCATGTAAGGAACTGGTATTCGGTAACCCTTTAGCTCCTTTTTGTTTTATTTTTAGTAAAATCTGCAGACGGAAGGGAGAAATAAAAATGCACAAAGAATATAAGCGGTATTTAAAAAACAGTTTACTTATATTTTTGATTGCTTTGAGCTTTTTTTTGGTGTTCCGTCTCTGGTCTGTGAGTAATTATTTTGGTGACGGACTGGCGCAGAGTATAAGCAATATAGCAAGGGTTATAAAGAAGCCGTTTATAAATCTCTTTGACAGAGAAGATGACAGCTCGCTTGAAAATCTTAAATATGTTTTAAGTCCTAAACGTATTGTTGTGAATTATGATGAAAAAAGAAGTATTATGCAAAGTAACGAAGACGATTTCTTCGCTTTCTATGAGCATTTTCTTGAAATTCTGAGAAAAACAGAATCGGGCGAAATAAAAATCGAGAGTGTTGAAAACGTTTCTCAAAGTGATTATTATGCGTCTCTTAAGAGTAAATCAGTGCTTGTTGATTATGATACATTATATGACTATAATCTTTTGACCGCTGTTACAGATGTTGTCGGCGAATCCAGGCTCATGACAGATTCATCTGTGTTCAGGGAAATAATCATAAGCATGCCTGAAAATGTGCTTAATTATACAGCACTTTACATTATGGATTATAATGACGGGAAAGTATATAAATATATGCTTAATATGGATAAAACAGTTCTTGAAGGACTGCTCAATACGAGGCTTGCAGAAAATCCTTCGCCTGGTACATATTTTTATTCATTTGAGCTTAATTTCCATGTTGAAGAAAACGAGGACGGCTCGCCTGCAAAGGTTTTGTTTTACCCCATGACCTCTGTTGCATTAATGCCTGAGGAGAGACAGGGAATAATCTCATATAAACATGGCTTAAATGGAGAAGAGTTTGAAAATGAGTCGCAAATACTGAAATTATTTAACATAAATACTATGTCGGCAGGAAAATATACAGATATAGACGGCAGTAAAAATTTTGTGGAAAATAATGCAACCCTTAAAATCGGGGCAGACGGTTTTATTGAATATATTTCAACTGATGAGAAAAAAGGAGTTCTGCTCACAGAGCTCAGCGAAAACAAGAGCTTTGATGTAGGACTTGCAACTATTGTAACATCAGGCTTTGTGAATGAGATTTATAATCTGCTTGAAAATTCAGGAAACGAGATGCTCAGAATAAGCGGAGATTTAATAGAAGGCGATTCTCCCGGAAAATATACAATCAAGTATGATTACTATATCGGAGGTGTGCCCGTTTTCCAGCTTGATGAAAAAAGCGGGGAAGTTATAAACTCGGTTGTAGCAAGGGTTGAAGACGGTTACCTTAAATATTATAAACACTATTTGAGAACATATGATTATATCGAAGAAAAAACTGTGCAGCAGACAATGCTTGCTGCAGCAGATGAGCTAGTAGATAAGATGTCCGTTGATAACAGCCAGATGAAAATAAGTAAGGCTTACGAATGTTTTGTTGATTCAAAAGAAAATCTGCCTGCCTCTGACTGGGTTTTTGAAATTGAAGGTATGGACGGGCTTTACAGATAAGGAGTTTTTTTATGAATTGGGGCAGAGCAAAGACAATACTTATAATATTGTTTCTTTTAATTGATGTGTTGCTTCTGGGCTTTCTTTTCGTAGTAAAAAACGGTGCAAACTACATAAATGAGGAGACGGCACGCGACACAACAGCAGTGTTAAATGCGCATAATATAAAAGTAAAAAAAGAGCAGATTCCGCTAAGGAGAGTTGATAAAAAGATTTTGTATTTTGAAAACCTTGCAGCCACTCCCGAAAAGGCGGCTGAATTGTTCTTTGGAGAAAATTACAAGGCATCAGTCGAAAATAATTGTAAGGTATATTCAAACATGGAAGAGTCTGTGACAATAGAAAAAAGCACCATTTTATATGAAAATAATCGCAAAATCAGTCCGTGTAACAGTTTTGAACAGATAAAAAAAGCAGTTCTTTTTGATTTGAAAAAATTTGGATTTAACGAAGATGAGATTATATTAAAAAGCGGAGATATAAAAAACGGTGTTTGCTATGTTCAATTAATGCAAAAATATGAAGGTATAGAAGTAAACGGAACCGAAATGATAATTGAGGCAGATAACCTCGGAATCATAAAAATGCACGGACGCCTGTTTGACTTAAAAAGAGTGGAAAACACATATGAAAAACTTCCTGATGTAACATCTTTGCTTGTTAATATGATTTATAATCCTGATTATAACGGACTTGAAATCAAGGATATTAAAGCAGTTTATTACATACCGTCACAATACATCGACGGCGCAGAGGTTTGTGCATATCCCGTTCATGCTGTGACAGGAGATAAAAACGAGCAGTACATTTTAGAGGAATATTGATAAGGAGTTAGGATTATGTTTGCTGATATTGCGGAAATTACGATAAAATCAGGTAATGGCGGAAATGGCCTTGTGTCTTTTCACAGAGAGAAATATGTTGCGGCAGGAGGACCTGACGGCGGTGACGGCGGAAGAGGCGGAGACGTTATTTTTCAGGCGGATTCAAAACTTTTAACGTTGCTTGATTTCAGATATAAAAGAATATATAAAGCAGAAAACGGCGGTGACGGAAGGGCAAAAAACGGGTTTGGTAAAGATGGTAAAAGTATTACTATCAAAGTTCCGCAAGGTACAATAGTAAAAGACGGCGAAACGGGAAATATTATTGCAGACCTTAAAACAGACGGTCAGGAATTCGTTGCAGCGCGCGGAGGCTCAGGCGGTTGGGGCAACAGCCATTTTGCAACACCTACAAGACAGATTCCCAAATTTGCAAAACCTGGTATTTCGGGAATTGAAAGAAAGATAATTTTAGAGCTTAAACTTTTAGCAGATGTCGGTCTTGTGGGTTTTCCTAATGTTGGAAAGTCTACTATTCTTTCTGTTGTGAGCGGGGCAAGACCTAAGATTGCAAATTATCATTTTACTACTCTTGAGCCGAATCTCGGTGTCGTTGACACAGGAGACTCAAAAGGATTTGTCTTAGCTGACATTCCGGGAATAATTGAGGGAGCAGCCGAAGGAGTCGGTTTAGGCTTTGAATTTTTAAGACATGTTGAAAGAACAAGACTGCTTTTACATGTTGTAGATGTTTCGGGAATAGAGGGAAGAAACCCTATTGAGGATTTTGATATTTTAAATGCCGAAATGGAAAAATTTAATCCTGAGCTTTCAGAAAGACCACAGATTGTTGTAGCAAACAAAACAGATATAATAACAGACGAGGAGCTTTTTAAAAATTTTTGTGATGAAATAAAGAACAGAGGATATGAGCTATTTACAATTTCTGCCGCTTCTCATTCAGGTGTGAAAGAACTGATGAAGCATGTGTCAGCGCTTTTAGATACGCTTCCTGTTCCTGAGGTTTTAGTTTGTGAGGATACGTTCAAAAATGAGGCGCTTTCTGATGACAATATTACAGTTAAACGTGAAAATGGTGCATTTGTTGTGGAAGGCAAGAGAGTTGAGAGAATTATTGACAGCACTAATTTTGACGATTATGAATCACTTCAGTTTTTCCAGCGCTCACTTCGTGAAATTGGTGTTATTGATATGCTCATAGATGCAGGAATAAACGAGGGCGACATGGTTAAGATTTACGAAATAGAATTCGAGTTTGTAAACTAATGGAGTGATATAGTGAATAAAATTACATTGGATGCAAAAGGAAAAATAAATCTGCTTTTGGATGTTACAGCAAAACGTGAAAATGGTTATCATGATATAGTAACAATTATGCAGTCAGTTAAACTCTCAGACAGAGTGACAGTTGAAAAAACTGATGACGGATTGATAACTCTTCAAACAAATTTTGACGATTGCGTTGCGCCTCGTGATAATATAGTCTATAAGGCGCTGGAGCTAATGAAAAACGAGTTTTCCCTTACGTGCGGATTTAAGGCATCGATAGGAAAAAATATTCCGATAGCAGGCGGAATGGGCGGAGGAAGCACCGATGCGGCAGCGGCGATAAAAGCTGTTAATATTATTTGCGGACTCTCACAGTCAACGGAAAGCCTCATGAGAATTGGATTAAAACTCGGAGCCGATGTTCCTTTTTGTATTTATGAAAAATGTGCCCTGGCCCGCGGAATAGGGGAAGAGCTTTGCAGTGCAGAAGGGCTCAGAGATGTAAAAATTGTTATAGTAAACCCGAAAATATCTGTTTCCACAAAACAAATATATGAGCTTGTAGATAAAAAATGTGCTTTTAAAACGATAGATGAACAGTTTGCGCTTAAAACTCTTGAGAGTAAAGACTTTGGAAGTTTTGAATTTGCACTTAAAAATATCATGCAGTCGGTAACAGGTGAGATTTGTCCCGAAATTAATGGTATAATAGATGACTTAAAAGAGCTTGGTGCTATACATAGTATGATGAGTGGCAGCGGTCCTACATGCTTTGGTATATTCAAAAAAGATTTTGATGAGGAAAAAATAAAGAATCACTTTAAAAATTATTTTGTTGCTGTCACAGAGCCTATATAAAAGAGAATAAAAAGGAGAGACAACGTAGCAGGCGGATGACTTTTTTGTATAAAAAAAGTCGAAGCAAAGCGGACTTTGCCTGGAAAAAAGTAATTAGGGACTAAAGGGTAAGAGAGAACAAAAAACTCACAAAAAGTTGTTAGCACCAGTGAGTCGTCGAGAGGGCGCTTGCAACCGAACAGACGAGCGGAGCGTGACTTTTTGTGAAAAGGAGAGGCAAGGAAGCAGGCGGATGACTTTTTTGTATAAAAAAAGTCGAAGCAAAGCGGACTTTGCCAAAACAAAATAATAATAATAATGTTAAGAGAAATAGAAAGCAAAATTAACTCACAAAAAGTTGATAGTGACAGCAAGTCGTCGAGAGGGCGCTTGCAACCGAACAGACGAGCGGAGCGTGACTTTTTGTGAAAAGGAGAGGCAAGGAAGCAGGCGAATGACTTTTTTACATAAAAAAAGTCGAAGCAAAGCGGACTTTGCCTCGACGTGGTCGGAGTGACAAGACTTGAACTTGCGGCCCCATGACCCCCAGTCATGTGCGCTACCAACTGCGCCACACCCCGTTCCTAAAGTATTATACTATAGAAACTTACATTTGTCAAATGTTTTTTATATTTTTCTGCAGTTATAAACACGATTTATTTATTTTTTGTTTTCAAATAAATAATACATAGCGGATAATTAAACTTCAAGGAGGACATAATCTATGAAAAAAATTATTGCAGGTTTACTTACTATAATGCTGATTATTTCATCAGCAGTTGTTTTTGCAGACGGATGGGAACAGGAAATTACAGTTAGCTACAACGGAGACAAAATTGATTTTGAGACCCAGCCCCAGATAATAAATGACAGAACGATGGTTCCGTTCAGAGCTATATTTGAAACACTGGGAGGCACTGTTGAGTTTGACGGAGCGACACGAACAGTTTCATCACTGCTTGGAGGGAAAAAACTTTCATTTGTAATCGGGGAGTATGAGGCAGTTTTGGAAACATCTGGCGGAAAAGAAATCATTCCGATTGATTCTGCTCCTGTAATAGTTAACGATTATACACTTGTTCCTGTCAGATTTGTAGCTGAAAGCTCGGGCCTTAAGGTAATCTGGGATGATTTTTACAGAGAAGTTGTAATCATAGATACTGATGCATGGAAAAGAGAGATTGAACAAAAATCTCCTTTTATAAATATGCTTTTAGACATGCCTCTTTCAGCAATGGTTTATGAAAAGCCAATGCAGGCAACAGAAAATGTTGACATAGAAGTAAGCCTTGGGATTGAAAATGCAAATGAACTCTTGGATGAGGGAGAAAAAGCGCCTCAAAACATTGATGCAAATATTACTTTTAAAATTAGCTCGGAGGAAAAATTTGACGGCGAAAATGCCATTTCAAAAAGTGCCGTAGCAATTGACCTTTCATCACTTTATAATTTTATTAAAGAGATGGATTCTTCTCTTTCAGATGTAGACCTTTTGGTTATGTCAGACATATTAAAGCTCCATAATTTCAATATCGAGATTATAACAGATAAAGATAAAAATGTTTATATAAAGAGCAGAGAAATCATGGACTTGATTAAAGAGCTTGGAGGAGAAGAAACAGCAGAAATGATAGGGGATAATTATATTAAAATTCCTTATCCTGTAGAAATTAACGAGCCATTAGAATCTGCGACGCTCTGGTCATATCTTGAGACAATGGCTTTAAATAATGAAACACTTACAACAGAAGATGCCGTTATGATAGGGTATATCATTGATGTTTTGGGAGATTTATATTCAGAGGAAAGTGTGAGAGTTGAACAAAAAGCAAACGGCGGATATAAAATAACCTTTGATGTAACAAAAGATGATTATATGAAGGCTATGGAAAATTTGACTGATGCAATATGGGAATATGAAGGCTTGCATGAGACTGAAATACAGTTTGTTGAGGAGCAGAAAAAACAAATGCTTGAATCTTTTGGCAAGGTTGATTTGGCGATAAAGGGATATGTCGACGCAAAAGATGCAGTTAATCAGTCGCAGGATATTAATGCTTTTATTAAAATAAATGACTTATTTATCCCTGATACAGAAAATGTGCGTTTATCTGCAAGTATCAATATAAATGCAAAATCAGTATCGAAAGAAACAGTAAATTATGGGAAAATAAATGTACCTGACCAAGTTATTGATATAACACAAAATAAATAAATAATAATAGTTAGAATATAGGTGATGAATATGAAGTATGTAGTTTTTTTAGGCGACGGTATGGCAGATTATCCAAATGAAAAGCTCGGCGGAAAGACACCGCTGGAACTTGCGGTAAAGCCCAATATTGATGCCATCTCAAAAAATGGAATAATGGGGCTTTGCAAAACTGTTGACGACTCACTCAGTCCCGGGAGTGATGTGGCAAACTTATCCGTGCTCGGATATGACCCTATTGTTTACTATTCGGGTCGTTCTCCACTGGAGGCGCTTAGTATCGGTGTTGATTTAAAGGAAAGCGATGTAACTTTCAGGGCAAACCTTGTTACTCTGTCAGAAGATGAGCCGTATGAAGAAAAAACGATGGTAGATTACAGCTCGGATGAAATAACAACGGCAGAATCTAAGGTTTTAATAGAATTTTTAAGTGAAAATATAAAAAAAGACGGCTATAGCTTTCATAGCGGAATAAGCTACAGACATCTCTTAGTGCATGACGGAGGGAGTACAAATATTAAGCTTACACCGCCTCATGATATTTCAGACCGAAAGGTTACAGAATACCTTCCCCAAGGCGATAATGCCGACGTTTTATTAGAGATAATGAAAAAAAGCTATGAGCTTTTAAGAAACCACCCCATTAATCAGAAGAGGAAAGCAGACGGCAAGCACCCTGCAAATTCGCTCTGGATATGGGGAGAGGGCAAAAAACCCAGACTTGATATGTTTTCGGAAAAATTCGGGCTTAAGGGAAGCATAATCTCTGCCGTTGACCTTTTAAAAGGAATAGGAAAGGGTGCGAAAATGAATGTGCCTGAAGTCGAAGGTGCAACGGGAAATGTTGACACAAACTTTGAAGGAAAAGCCAGTGCTGCAATAAATGAACTTAAAAACGGTCAGGATTTTGTTTATATTCATGTCGAGGCGCCTGATGAGTGTGGTCACAGATGCGAGATTGAAAATAAAATCCGCGCTATAGAGCTGATAGATGAAAAAATTATCGGTCCCGTTATGGAGTACCTTAAAAACACATCAGAAGAGTATGCAGTTTTGGTGATGCCTGACCATCCGACACCGCTTTCTCTCAAGACTCATGTCAGAGATGCTGTTCCGTTTGCGATTTACAGAAGTAACGGAAAAGAAAAATCAGGAATGTCATATACTGAGAAAAATGCTGAAAAGACAGGTTTATTTGTTGATAAGGGATGTAAAATCATGCCTCTTCTTACAACTATTGACAAATAATTACATTTATGGTATTATATATGTAGTAACTGCTTGGAGGTGTAAGAAAGTGATAGAGAGAGCGGATATAGAAAGAGTCCGTAATATTTTAACCGAAAATGTTGGCAAGAGAATACGATTAACTGCAAAAAAGGGAAGAAAACGTGTTGTTGTCAGACAGGGGTATATAAAGTCTACATATCCTTCACTTTTTATCGTAGTTTTAGACAGTGTCTCAGAATTTGCTTCAGGCGGCAGAACAATCTCTTTCAATTATTCAGATATACTCATAAAAAACGTGAGTGTTACTATTCTAGATACCAAGCAGGAAGTTGAATAAAAAAATAACGGTGCAGCTGCACCGTTTTTTTTATACTATTTCATATTTCATACAAAATTCTTTGAGTTTATCGTAAGTTTCATCGCTAATATCATGCTCAATTCTGCAAGCATCGTCTTTGGCAGTTTCTTCGCTAACACCGATGCGCACAAGTGCTTTTGTAAGCAGTGTGTGTCTGTTATACACTCTGTCTGCAATTTTATATCCATCTTCTGTAAGTGTAATAAAACCGTTTTCATCTATTGCAATCAAACCGTTTTCTTTTAACAGCTTCATGGCAACACTGACGCTGGGTTTAGTATAGTTAAGCTCGTTCGCAATGTCAACAGAGCGTACATTTACAAGTCTTTGTCTTAATATAAGTATAGTTTCAAGATAATTTTCGCCAGATTCATGTATTTTCAATCAATCACATCCTTTATGATTTATTTTAACAGAAAAAGATTGAAAAAGCAATACAGAAAATTTAATTTAAAATTCCAGTATTTAAAAGCTATGGCTAATATTTGAATTTGCTGTAAAAAATGAATAAAACTATTTACAGAGGGCAAAAAATTATGTATAATATAATTGTAGCAAAATTAATTTATGAAAAGAAGTGAGCGATTTGCCTTTTATAGGAAATATTAATATAAAGATGCTGATTTTAAGAGCAGTTGCAGTCTTGCTTGCCATTAGTGTTCATGAAGCGGCTCATGGCTTTGTTGCCTATCTTCTTGGTGACAGAACAGCAAAAAACATGGGAAGAATAAGCATCAATCCTATGCGGCACATTGACCCTGTCGGTGCACTGTGTCTTTTGGTTTTCGGATTTGGCTGGGCAAAACCTGTCATGGTGAACAGTTACAGATTTAAAAACCCAAAAAAAGGAATGTCTCTGGTAGCTTTAGGGGGACCATTGGCAAATTTTCTTCTGGCGCTTATAGCAGGAGTTATAATTAAAATTTTGTACATTACTAATTGCGGTATCAGCATACTCTGGCAATTCATGCTTGTTTTGATAACGATTAATGTAGGCCTTGGTGTGTTTAATCTTATTCCTATTCCGCCGCTTGACGGTTCAAAAATCTTTTTGTCGCTTATGCCGTCAAGACTGTATTATGATATAATGAAATATGAACATATTGGGTGGATTTTGCTTGTTGTCGCACTTGCTCTTGGAGTGCTGGACCCGATTTTAGGAACATTAAATAATATTGTTTTGAGAGCAATTTTCTTCTTGACAGGTGTGCCTGTCTAAAAATTTTATGAGAGGTTTAAATTAATGGATGCTCCTTTGACTGATGATAAGATTGCTTTTAAGCTCGAGGTCTTTGAAGGCCCTTTGGAGCTTCTTTTGCATCTTTTAAAAAAAAATAAAGTAAGTATCTTAGATATACCTATTGTCAAAATAACAGGGCAGTTTATACAATATCTTGTTGACTGCAAAAAATTTGACATAGAGCTTTCGTCCGATTTTTTGGTTATGGCATCTGAGCTTCTCATGATAAAATCGAAAATGCTCCTTCCAAAGCCTGAAGAAGAAAAAGAAGACCCTCGTCAGGATTTGGTGGACAGGCTCCTTCAATATGAGAGAATGAAAAAACTTTCTCAGTTCCTTAAAGAAAATGAGTTTTCAACAAGATATAATTATTTCAAAGAGCCTGAGTATATTGAGTCAAAGCCTGCTGATTACAGTGGACAGATGTTTGATTTGGACATCTTAATTTCAGCTTTTTTAGATATAGCAGATAAAGCAGAAAGAAAAACCCCGCCCCCAAAAAGTGCATTTAAGGCTATTGTGCCCCATGAAATAGTCCCTGTTGAGGGCAGAGTTAAATATATCAGGGAAAAACTTAAAATCGGTAAAAAAGTGAAATTTGAAAAACTCTTTTCAGGTATAGAGTCTCGCCCCGTTTTAGTTGCTACTTTTTTAGCACTTTTGGAAATGATTAAGGGCCAGTTTATTATTGCAGAAACAGTAAATAATAATATTTTTATTACAAAACTCAAAGACGGAGAGTATGAACATGAGCCACAAGTACGATTCGATAATTGAAAGTATTCTGTTTGCCGCGGGTGACAGTCTTCCTAAAGCTCAGCTTGCTGAGATACTCCAAATTTCACAAAAAGAAGTAGAAGAGCAGATAGAAAATCTTAAAAGGTTTTATAAGGAAAACAACAGAGGATTTAAAATTATTGAAATAGACGACGAATATCAGCTTTGCACCGTTGAAGAAAATTTCAGATACATACAGTGTATAAAAGAGCCGAAAAGAAGACAGGGGCTCTCTCAGGCAGCATTTGAGACGCTTTCGGTAGTGGCGTACAATCAGCCTGTCACAAGGGGGAGCATAGAATTTATTCGAGGTGTAAATTCTGACGGTTCAGTAAATAAACTCATAGAACGCGGTCTCATTGAAGAGCGGGGCAGACTTGATGCTCCAGGAAGACCTATTCTCTACGGAACGACGCTTGAGTTTTTAAGGAGCTTTGGCCTTCGTTCGCTTAAGGATTTACCTGAGCTTGAGGCTGTTCAGCTTGAGCTTCCTGATGATATTGAGAAGGCTAAAGAAGAAAATTTACAGCTTGAGCTCAGTATTGATGATTCAGAAGAAACTTTAAAAGGTGATTAAAACAACTGATATGCTCAGAGGTGAGAAAATTGAATGCGCTCCTTATAATATTTTTAATATTAATTGCATTTGTGCTCTTAATTGCGGCGCTTATGTTTATTCCTGTGTATGTCGGGGCAGAATATCTCATAAAAAATGATGTTAAAAGGGGATATATTATTCTGAGGATATTCAGGATAATTCCTTTTAAAATATGGTTGAAAACAGACAAAAAGAAAGAAAAAAAGAAGAAAAAAGAAAAAATGACCCTTGAAAAATATATCAAGACTGCATCCGGTTCTATGAAGGCATATAAGGAAAGCAAGGACTTAATTAAGGAAATTTTAGACGGAGTAATAAAAAAAGTTACATTTGAAGAAGTGATATTCGATATTGGATTTGGTACAGGGAATGCAGCAAGCACGGGGATTATGACAGGGGCAGTTTGGTCAGCAACGGACATTTTCGTATGTATTTTAGACAGAATATTCGGTGTGAGAAAATTTACGGTAAATGTAACACCATACTTTGACAAAAAGCATTTCAGCGGTCAGTTTAAGGGTATATTAAAATTAAGACTTGTAAATATTATGATTATACTGGCTAAAATAAGGCTTGTGATTAATATATTCAAAGAACATATAAATAAAAGTGAAGAAAAATAACTACAAATAAAGAAAAGGCGGTGCTTTAAAATGGCAGAACATCCAATTAAAGGTCTCATGGAAACGGCAATGAAAAGTATAAAGGACATGGTAGACGTAAACACAATAGTAGGAAATCCTGTTGAAACACCTGACGGAACAGTTATTATTCCGCTTTCAAAGGTTTCATTCGGATTTGCATCAGGTGGTTCGGAGTTTGGTCCTAAATCTCAGATTGCACCTGAAGCAAATTCAAACTTCGGCGGAGCAGCAGGCGGCGGCGCTTCAATAGAGCCTATCGCTTTCTTAGTTGTGGGTAACGGTCAGATTAAGCTGATGCCGGTGGATTTAATGCCGTCACCTTATGATGGTATTATTGAAAAGGTACCATCTCTTATTGATAAATTCACAGAATTTATCAGCAAAAAACGAGCTAAAAAGAAAGAAACCATTGAAGTAGCTGAAATGGTTGAAGAAATCACAGAATAATAACATAATTTATAGAGGGGTGATTTTTTTGGAAAAGATTATTTCTGATTTAAAGAAAACTGCAATTTCTGCAGCACAGAAAACAGGGGAGCTTGTTGAAATAGGAAAATTAAAGTTTGCTCTGTCAAATGCAAAAGGAAAAATTGATGAAAAGTATAAGGATTTAGGGCAAGCTTTATATACTGCTCATAAAAATGGCAGTGAGGATGCACAGGCAATTGATGGAATTATTGCTGAAATAGATGCACTCTTTTTAGAACTGGCTAAATTGGAGAGCGAAATGGGTTCATTAAAAAGCCAGAAAAAATGTCCGTCATGCGGGAAGGTGTGCGATGAAGACGCGAGCTTTTGTGCATCGTGCGGAGAAAAATTTTAGTGTTAATTTTGTAAATCTGACTTTTTATGCGATTAAAAATCCCGTAATATCTTTTGATATTACGGGATTTTTTTTGCTTGAAAACCAAATTTTTATATATTTACTCACATATAAAGGGCTTTAATTCTTCCACAAGCTTTTCGCCGTTTTCATTATGTACATCTACCGTGATTGGTTTGCTTAAATCAAGGCTGAATATTCCCATGATTGATTTAGCATCAACGACATATCTCCCTGATGTAAGGTCAATATCAAAATCATATTTGCTTACGATATTTACAAAGTTCTTTACGTCGTTAATCGAGCCTAACATAATGTTAAAAGTGTTCACATTAACTCCTCCTATAAATACATTTAGTAATATCTAATAACTATATGATATAACATAAATATTTTACAGTCAAGAGTTATGAGCACAATTTAACATTTTTGTAAAAATAAAACACTATTTATTAAGCAAAAACAAGAGCATAGGGAAATTTTTTTGCAGAATATCGTCGAATTGCGACAGACTGAGAGGATTCTTACCAAGTCCGACTTCTATTGTAAAAGCGGGGATATTGAATTTTTCAATAATCCAGTCCTTAAACCCTGAATAGCTTGCCATTCCTTCGGGGGAACATGCCTTGTAGCCTGAAATTTCTGCCATGAAGTGAGCCAATGATCTTGCCTCCTGGCATGCTTTTCCTTCATAGTCAAAATATATTTCTTCGCCCTGAGAATGATAAGCGACTGCAATATCAGGAGACAGGTTAAGCATAAAATTTTTTATGGAAACTGTCTCGGGTTCACTGAATGCGTATGCTCCTGAATAACGTGTCGGTCCAGGTGAGAAAATCTTTTCGCTGGCCTCAAAGGCTTTGCCTTTACTAAAGCCTGCATCATAATTATGGTTTAAATCAACTCCGTTAATGTTTGCCTGCCATTTATCTTTAAAATCTTTACTTTCTCCGTTATATGAAATGAGGCGCGTTTTAATAATAGGGGGAAGGTCATCTGTAAGTCCTGAAACTGATAAGTCAACTCCGTCAGGGTTAACCATCGGACATACATAAAGAGACACTTTTTTGTATATCTCCTTTATGTTATATAACCTATAAGACATATCATTTCTATAGAGATAACACATTTCTTCAAGCATACGCATAACAAGAATTGAAGTTATCCATTCATTTCCATGGTGGGATGCATTGACGAAAACCTTTTTGTCTCCCTCACCAAACCGCAAACAAAATAATTCCTTTCCTAAAACAGATTTTCCAATTTTAATTTTCTTTATGAATGAATATTCATTCATAAGACATTTACAATCCCTGTTTAAAACAGAATAGCTATATCTTGATGCTGTTGAAACAATATTCAAAATAAATCACTCCCTTTAGACTATAATATGTGAATTATCTCTTTGTGTGAATAAAAAATTTTTTTGTTGGAAATATTAGGAATATAATATTTAGCGGAGGTAGTGGAGATGTCAGAAAAAAAGAATGAAAAAAAGAAAAAAATAAAATTATCAAAAGGAGCAAAGCTATATATCGGTGCGTGTATGCTGAGTTTTATAATAGGTATTGTTTCTCTTGGAATAGCGGGAAATATTACGCGTTCAGCCTTAGAGTATAATGAAAATGAAATTATTATTCCGTCATATGAAGAGATAATTAAGGAAAATGAAAAAATTCTAGAGCTACAAAATCAAATAAATAATGAAACAAAAGAAGATATACCTCAAAGTCAGGAAAAACCTGAGGCAAAAGAGCTTGAAGAAGAGAGTGTAAAGGCAGTAAGCAGTGCAGTAATACAAACTGAAAAGGCAATTACCTTTACAGCTCCGTGCGAAGGCAACATACTGAAAAGGTTTTCGGTTGACAAGCCATTAAAGTCAAAAACAATGGGAGATTTCAGAATTCATAAGGGAGTTGATATAAAAGCTGATGTTGGTTCAAGTGTTTATGCCTCAGCAGATGGTACAGTAGAGCGTATTTATGAAGATAATTTACTTGGATTGACAGTTGTTATAGCTCATAGTGACACTTTAAAGACTGAATACTCAAATATTGCTGGAGACGACATGGTAAAAGAAGGGGATGCAATTAAAGCAGGGCAGGCAATAGGATGCGTGGGAAACACTGCAAAGGGTGAGCTTTTAGATGATGCTCATTTACATTTTTCAGTCGTTGAGGAAGGAATATATGCTGACCCTGAAAAATATATAGAATTTGAGTAATTTCAAAAGGAAAACAAATGATAAAATATTGACATACCGTACAATATATGTTACACTTAACAGGTAATACTTTACAGACCGATGAAATGTTCGGAATTATTTAAGACCGAACATTGAGGGGACTCTGGAGAACTCATTAAATTGAGTGCCGAAGGTGCAAGGCAAAAGAGCCGAATCTCTCAGGCAAAAGGACAGAGCGATATTTTCGTGTGTTTATTCAGAGTTGCTTTCGGGCAACTCTTTTTTTGGAGGAAAAACCATGTATAATTTTTTTAATGTAACATTGCTTGAAATTGTAAATAAAATTAACAATTATCTTGCAGATTATATTTTGCTGATTCTGCTGCTTTTAGCAGGGATAATCTTTACAGTAAGGACAAAATTTGTTCAGGTACGTTGTTTTAAAGAAGGACTAAAAGAGGTTTTCGGAAATTTTAATTTTAACGGAGAAAAGCAAAAAAGCGGAATGAGTTCTTTTCAGGCTATTGCAACTGCTATTGCAGCACAAGTCGGCACGGGAAATATTGTTGGTACCTGCAGTGCTATCTTAGTCGGCGGTCCAGGCGCAATTTTCTGGATGTGGGTTATAGCCTTTTTTGGTATGGCAACTATTTATGCCGAAGCCGTACTTGCACAAAAAACAAGAATTGTAAATGAAGACGGCTCAGTTTCGGGCGGTCCTGTCTATTATATTAAAGAGGCTTTTAAAGGAAAATTCGGTAAATTTTCAGCTGTTTTTTTCTCAGTTGCCGCAGTTATAGCCCTGGGCTTTGTCGGAGGAATGGTTCAGTCAAATTCTATTGCAGGAACGTGTTTTTCAGCATTTGGTGTAAAAAGCTGGATAACAGGTATAATAATTGCAGGAATGTGTGCTTTTGTATTCCTCGGAAATATTCAGCGTCTGGCATCGGTCACTGAAAAAATTGTTCCTGTAATGGCTGTAATATACATATTGGGTTCGCTGGCGGTAATAATTGCCAGAATAACATATATTCCTGAAACGTTTGCGTTAATTTTCAAGTTTGCTTTCAGACCTGATGCCGCAATAGGCGGTGCGCTGGGCTTTGCGCTCAAAAAAGCAATAACTCAGGGTGCTAAAAGAGGTCTTTTCTCAAACGAAGCAGGTATGGGCTCAACTCCTCATGCTCATGCTATGGCAAATGTTGAAAACCCTCATAAACAGGGGGTATCTGCTATGATAAGTGTTTTTATAGATACATTTATCGTTTTGACAATGACGGCTTTAGTTGTTATCTCAACAATTTATGCAGGAACAGGTATTGCAGAAAATGGTCTGCTTTGCAAGGATGTACTTCCTCAGGGAATTATAAGCTCAAACATGGCACAGGTTGCTTTTTCAAGTGTATTCGGAAAAACCTTTGGAAGTATTTTTGTGGCAATATGTTTACTGTTTTTTGCATTTTCAACTATTATTGGCTGGAATCTTTTCGGTAAACTAAATTTTGAATACCTCTTTGGTAAGAAATCAATTCCTGTTTATTCGATGGTTGCAACAGTTTGTGTATTTTTGGGTGCGGTTGCGTCAAATGACCTTGTGTGGGCTTTGACTGACACATTTAATTATTTAATGGTTATTCCAAACGTACTTGCAATTATTGTGCTTTGTCCTGTAGTTGTGAAAATATGCAAAGAATTTGGTAAAAAAAGATAAAAATTTATTTTAAATACTTATATAGACATATATCTATTTGCTTGACTTTATGCAAATGTTGTTATATAATAAAACGAAAGCGATTAAATGATACAGGAGGAATTTGTTATGTCAAATAATGTAAGACCTGAGACAATGGCACGCATCAATACAAGAGAGCTTGCCGATGCATTTATAAACGAGCAGATAACTGCTATACGTGAGCAGGTTGGAGGTAAAAAGGTGCTTTTAGCTCTTTCAGGCGGAGTTGATTCATCTGTTTTAGCGGCACTTTTAATAAAGGCAATAGGTAAAAACCTTGTTTGTGTCCATGTTAACCATGGTTTATTAAGAAAAGGCGAGCCTGAGCAGGTAGTAGAGGTTTTCCGTAATCAGTTAGATGCAAACCTCGTTTATGTAGAATGTGCAGACAGATTCTTAGATAAACTTGCAGGAGTAGAGGAGCCTGAAAAGAAACGTAAAATTATCGGTGCTGAATTTATACGTGTTTTTGAAGAAGAGGCAAGAAAGCAGGAGGGTATTGAGTTCTTGGCTCAGGGAACAATCTATCCTGATATTATAGAAAGCGGTCCTGTTAAGGCACATCATAACGTAGGAGGACTTCCTGAGGATTTGCAGTTTATTCTTGTAGAACCGCTTAAATTCCTTTATAAAGATGAAGTAAGAGAAGTAGGTACTGCTTTAGGACTTCCTGACAGCATGGTTTACCGTCAGCCGTTCCCAGGTCCCGGACTTGGTGTAAGATGCCTTGGAGCAATCACAAAGGATAGATTAGAGGCTGTCCGCGAGTCTGATGCAATTTTAAGAGAAGAATTTGAAAAGAACGGATTAGAAGGAAAGGTTTGGCAGTATTTTACAGCTGTTCCTGACTTTAAATCGGTAGGCGTAAAAAACGATATGAGAACTTATGCATATCCTGTTATTATACGTGCAGTCAACACTGTTGATGCAATGACAGCAACAATTGAAGAGATACCATATGATATTTTAAATCATATTACAAAAAGAATTACAACTGAAGTTGAAAATGTAAACAGAGTATTATATGATTTAACACCAAAACCGAGCGGAACAATCGAATGGGAATAAGCCTTTGGCTTATTCCCTTTTAATTTAAACTTTTTTACTTGGAGCAGAAAAGCTGAGTGTTTATTAAATAAAAAAATCGGAACAAGTATAACTTGTTCCGACGTGGTGCTCGAAACCGGAATCGAACCGGTACGGGATTTGGTCCCACGGGATTTTAAGTCCCGGGCGTCTGCCAGTTCCGCCACTCGAGCTTACCAAAATATAATAGCATGTTTTTCCTTGTTTGTCAATACATTTTTTGAAAAAAACAAAAATAATTCTTAAATAAAATATCCGTACAGAAAATTTTCTGTACGGATATCTATTTAATTACTATCTGCAGCAGTAGCCGTGGTCGTGTTCGGGAGCAGAAAGACAACAGTCTGTTCTCTCGGGTGGGAAAAATTCTTCAAATGGGAAATCAATTTTCTCAAAGATGTCACACGGACAGTCTTCGCTCGCACCTACACACTCTTTCTGAGGAATACAGAAATCATATGCAGGAATAAGCAGCTGAACACTTCTTTCAATTCTTACGATAGAGAAAAGACCAATAGTGACAAATACTCTCTTTCGCTCGCCGCCTAATACCAATGAGTTATCAAATACTCTGCAAATACATTCAGGGACAGTTGAGAAGTCGATATCATCTGTGCAACAACACATCTTGTCATTTATATCAACAAGTTTTGCAGAAAGAACGAGCGGGTCAACGACTTCAACAACAGCTTTTGGCATATTTGTTTTCTGCCAGAGTTGTTCATCAAAGCTGTCATAGCTGTATTTTGATTCAAAGACTTTTGCATTACCCTCTGAGCCGTAGAGAATAACTTTCTTATCAAATGTAGCAAGACCTTCAACTTTTGTTGGTTTGCCGACTCCGAGGAACACATCAAGTGTTATTCTGAAAAAGAATTTTAAATCCACTGTGTAATATCCACCGTTAAAGGGGACAGGCTCAACGTCCGAAAATACCCATATGATTTCAGCTTTCCTTGCCTTTACGTTTACTGCTCTGTCAATAGTTTCCTGGTCGCAGGCAGTAAAAAATACCCTTGCATCTTCAATGCAGTCTTTATCCTTGCATGAATCGTAAACCTTATCGGTATGTATGCATACTGAATCCTTTATGTCGTTGCATGGTGAGAAAGGGTTTACTCTTTGTTTTTCATTCATTAAAATTACCTCCTGAAATTTTAGAAACAAAATTTGTCTCTGTTACAATATACTATGCAAAAGGTAATAATAAAGTGAATAATAAAAGCATCAAGGGAAAAATTTTCCTCGATGCTCTATAAATTATTTTATCTCTTCAAAATCCGATGCCCCATGCTTGCAGAGAGGACATACATAATCATCAGGAAGCGTCTCACCTTCATATACATATCCGCAGATTTTGCAGACAAACCCTTTTTTACCATCAGTTTGAGGTTTTGGTTTAACGTTGTTCTGGTAATACGTGTATGTCATTGTTTCAAGAGATGACATAACTCTTGATTCTGTTACGGAACATATAAACATTCCGTGTGTGTCCAAATCAACGTATTGTTCAACTGTTAATGACATAAACGAATTTATGTGTCTTGGGAGGAAAATAAGTCCGTTATCCGAGCGCATAACTTCCATATTTTTGAATTTATCTGTGTTTCTTCCGCTCTGGAACCCGAAATTTTCAAAAACAGAGAAGGGGGCATCTGTACTGAGGCAGTTTATATTCATCTTGCCTGATTGTTTTATAATATGGTGCGAGTAGTTATCTTTATTTATTGTAACAGCAATTCTGTTTGGTGTGTTTGTCACCTGAGTAACTGTGTTGACTATAAGCCCGTTATCATTCTTTCCGTCGTTTGACGTGACTACATACAGACCGTATCCAATGTTAAACAGTGCAGAAAGGTCATTTTTGTTTGCAGTTTCATCCTGCTGGGCAAGATATTCTTTGCACAGCTCTTTAGAAAGGTTATTAAGCTCCTCTGTGCTTTCATTATTTAATGCTGACATAATCTTAACCGTATTTTCAGCATAAGTCAGATTTTTAGATTTTTTAAGCATTTCCTTCATGACTTTTGTTGCGCACGGTGCCCAGCTTCCGTTTTCAATGAATGCAACAGTTTTATTTTGGAAATTACGTTCTGTGAGATGATTGATAAATTCTCTCATGAACGGGAATATTTCGGCATTGTATGTGGTTGTTGCAAACACTATTTTATTATATCTGAATGCATCTTCAACAGCTTCTGCCATATCGCATCTTGCCAAATCATTTAAGACAACATTGGGACAGCCGTTTTCTTTCAGTTTCTCAGCTAAAAGCATTACAGCCTTTTTTGTATTTCCGTACACTGATGTATATGCAATTACAATTCCTTCAGATTCGGACTGATAACTGGACCAAATATTATATAAGTTTAAGTAATATCCCAAATTCTCAGATAATACGGGACCGTGAAGCGGACAAATCTTCTCTATATCAAGTCCTGATGCCTTTTTAAGAAGGTTTTGAACCTGAGCGCCATATTTGCCTACAATACCGATAAAATAGCGTCTTGCCTCACATGCCCAGTCTTCGCTGACATCTAATGCCCCAAACTTACCAAAACCATCAGCTGAAAAAAGAACTTTATCTGTTCTATCATATGTTACAATTACTTCAGGCCAGTGAACCATTGGGGCTGTCACAAATGTTAAATTGTGTTTGCCGAGGGAAAGAGTATCTCCTTCGCTTATAACAATTCGTCTTTCTTCAAATTCTGTGCCGAAAAATCCTTTCATCATAGTAAAAGCCTTTGAAGAAGAAACAATTTTGGCATCAGGATAAAGTTTCATAAAATTAAAAATATTTGCTGAATGGTCAGGCTCCATATGCTGAATGATAAGATAATCAGGAGTGCGCCTGTCAAGAGTTTTTTGTATGTTATCAAGCCATTCATGAGTGAAGTTCTGGTCAACGGTGTCCATAATTGCGATTTTTTCATCTAAAATAGCATAGGAGTTATAGGAAATACCATTTGGGACAACATACTGACCTTCAAATAAATCAACCTTGTGGTCATCTACACCAATATATTTTATATCCTCTGTTATAAACATGTCTTTTCTCCTTATATATTGTTATGAGATTATTATATCTTTTTTCTGATTAAATATTAGTAAAAAAGTGTATTAAAAATCCTTTTCTGCATAAAATATAAGCAAATTTACAAAAGAAGGAGAGGATACGTTATGCAAAAATATCCCGGACTAAATGAAGTCTTAGAAAATGAATCTGAGGCAAGACAATATTTCAATACACTTCCTGACTATGTCAGAGAACAGATTCAGTCGCGCTCAGGCGGTGTTAATTCTTTTGAAAGCTTAAAAGATTATGCAGAAAATCTCCTGAGAGGAGATAACTGAAACAGGTGCTATTAAAGAAACTGCCCGATTTTTAGGACAGTTTCTTTTATTATTTAGCTTATACGCGTTCCGTCAGGAATATCTTTATCTAAGGTTATTACAGATAAATCCTTTTTATCTTTTCCTGCTAAAACCATTCCTTCTGAGAGAACACCAAAGAGTTTAACAGGCTTTAAGTTAGTAACAACACAGACTTTCTTGCCGACAAATTCATCAGGAGTGTAGTATTTAGCAATTCCTGAGACAATCTGTCTTGTTTCGTCGCCTATTTTAATTTGAGAGACTAAGAGTTTGTCAGAGCCTTCTACTTTTTCTGATTTAACTACAAGACCTACTTTGATTTCAAGTTTTGCAAAATCGTCAATAGTTATAAGATTTGCATCAATTGAAGTCTCTTTTTCTTTATCTTTAGATGTTTCTTCCTTTGTAAGCTCATCAAGCAGCTTTTTTTCGTCGAGACGTGCAAAAAGCATTTTGCTATCGCCGACTGATGAGCCTTCTTCTGTTAAACCGAAACCCTGAACAGAGTCCCATGATTTTTCTTTTGCATTAATCTGCTCAAAGATACTTTCAGCTGTTTGCGGCATAAAGGGCTGTAACATAACAGCTATAATTCTGATAGTTTCAATGAGATTGTAGAGAACACCTCCAAGGCGTTCTTTTTGGGATTCGTCTTTAGCTAAGCTCCAAGGCATTGTTTCATCAATATATTTATTTGAACGTCTGCACAGGGCAAATATTTCCGCTAAAGCATCAGCTGTGTGGAATGTATCCATCTTTTCTTTGAAATTTTTGACACATTTAAATACACAGTCTCTTAAATCAGCATCAAATTCGCCTTCAAACTGAGGCATAATTTTGCCGTCAAAATATTTTTTGCTCATTGCAACAGTTCTGCTGACTAAGTTTCCTAAATTATTTGCAAGGTCGGCATTATAGCGGGATATAATATTTTCATAGGAAATTGTTCCGTCCTGTGCGTAGGGCATTTCAGCTAAAAGATAATATCTGATTGCGTCGACGCCGAATTGACTAACTAAATCATCAGCATAAAGAACATTTCCTCTTGATTTACTCATTTTATCAATTCCTGAAAGCAGCCATGGATGACCGAAAATCTGTTTTGGTAGCGGCTGGGAAAGTGCCATAAGCATTATAGGCCAGTAAATCGTATGGAAACGAAGAATATCTTTTCCTATGATATGGACATCGGCAGGCCAGTATTTTTCGTATAATTCTGATTTTTTGTCAGGAGAATAGCCAAGAGCCGTAATATAGTTGGAAAGAGCATCAATCCACACATAGATAACGTGCTTATCGTCAAATGTAACAGGAACGCCCCATTTAAATGACGTTCTTGAAACGCATAAATCCTGAAGTCCCGGTTTTAAGAAATTATTAATCATTTCCTTTTTTCTGCTTTCAGGTTGAATAAATTCAGGATTTTCTTCGATGTATTTAATAAGTCTGTCCTGATATTTACTCATTTTAAAGAAATATGCTTCTTCCTTTGTTTTAACTACTTCACGTCCGCAGTCAGGGCATTTGCCGTCAACAAGCTGTGTTTCTGTGAAAAAGGACTCGCAGGGAACACAATAAAGACCTTCATACTCACCCTTATAAATATCACCCTGGTCATAGAGTTTTTTAAATATCTTCTGAACAGCCTCAACGTGATAGTCATCAGTTGTTCTGATAAATTTATCATAATCAGTATTCATTAAATCCCAGATTTTCTTGATTTCCCCTGCAACACCGTCAACATATTCCTTAGGTGAAACCCCTGCGTCTTTTGCTATTTCCTCAATTTTCTGACCATGTTCGTCTGTGCCTGTGAGAAAATAAACATCATAGCCCAGCATCTTTTTATATCTTGCAATAGCATCTGTTAATACAATTTCGTAAGTATTTCCGATATGAGGCTTACGTGATGTATAAGCAATAGCAGTTGTTATATAAAATTTTTCTTTCATAAAATCATGCCTCCAAATACATATTCTATATAATCATACCATATTTTAGAGAAAAATAAAAGACTTTTCACTGTAATTTAATAATTTTTTTTGAATTAAAATTATTGATATTTTTTGCAGGCGGTGGTATAATATATTCATAGGAACAAACACATTAAATCCTGCGGTGTTCGTGATAAGCGATTTTTAATTTACCAACACGTTTAATACGGGAATTTGCGTTCGTTTGTGGCATATACGCCCCCCTTTATATAAGGTCAGGGGACATATAAAGCAAACGGCAGAATACCCACCTGCATCTGCAGGTAAAAATTAATCGTATCTACACGGCATTGCGGGATTATTATATTTAAAAAAATATGCTAAGTAACTTTAGTCACTTAGCATATTTTTTAGTTTAGAATTATATATCTGTTTGAAATTTCTGAATCAATCTGGTCAAGTTTTTTCTGGATTAAATCTTTTTCGCCTGCCTGAGACGTCATCAGCTTTTCTGTAAGCTGTGCATAAGTCGACGTTTTATCCTCGCGTGTTGTGCTTGTCGTTGCTCCAAAAGCTTCAAGGTCTGCCATAACGTTATTATAATCAGCAGTTGGAAGAGAGTAGGCACCATTTGAATAAGGATAAACTGAAAGTATTTCCTTAATTAACGGCCTGAGCGAACGCTCAACTGTTACATTGACAGTTACCTTAACCTTTGGAGGCACAGAAACTCTGGGAGTAACAGTTCTGCTGCCTGATGATGCATCTTCTTCAATTGGTAAAATGTTTGCAGGCTGAGCAACATGTGACTGAGTTGTTTTATCTTGTTTGTCTGATTTTTCTGTCTCAGATGTCTTATTGTTCTTTTCTTCCTTAACAACCTGTTCTGTTTCATTCTTTGTTTTTTCAGGCGCCTCAGATTCTTGAGGTAAAACTGCCATTCTCTCCGAAGCAATCTCGAGCGGCTCAACCGTCGAAACGGACGAATCAGGTGAAACAGAAATATCCTTTTCATCTAAAACATTTAACGAAACAACAGAAATTGCAATAACGGCTACTGCTGAAAGAGCTGCAGCTGAAATTTTTCTGAACTTAGAAAGTGCAGTTTTGTAGTTGTTTTTTCTTGCTTCAATAAGTTTATTATGTAATCTTTCATTAAAATCGTCTGATGGTTTAATTTTAGGCAATTCTGAAGCGGTAGCTATAATATTTTTAAGGAACTCATACTCCTGGCGGCAATCCTCACATTCGCTTAAATGTTCTCTGACAGATGCAGCATCAATATGAGTGAGCATATCATCAACATAAAGCGGTATTAATTTATTGATTTCACTGCAATCAGTTTTCATTCAGAAAGCCTCCTTTCAATAATTATAGACGTTAATTTAAGTAAAAAGTTCCCTGTTTTTTTCCAAAAGTTTTTTTAATTGAATTCTTGCCCTGTTTATCCTTGATTTGACTGTTCCGACGTTAGTAGAAGTGACGTGTGCTATTTCATCATAGGAAAGTCCGTCAATATCACGTAGAACAACAACGATTTTATGCTCTTCGTTGAGGTTTTCAAGAGCGTTTTTCAAGGCATCAGATGCCGATTTTTTCTGAACTGAAATTTCGGGAGAATATGTATAATCTGGAATTACGATTTCGTGTTCTCCGTCTTCGTTTGTCACATTTAAGCTTGTTTCACAAGTTTTTTTCTGTTTTCTGAGCATATCAATACAAACATTTGTAACTATTCGGTATGCCCACGTTTTAAATGAGGAGTGTCCCTCAAATTTATACAGTGAAGTAAATATCTTAAGATAAGCCTCCTGAAGTGCATCTTCGGCATCTTCGCGATTATTTAACATTCTGTATGCATGATTTAACAGTCGGGCAGTGTAGGGTTGTATTAGTTTTTCAAAGGCTTCCACGTTGTTTTTTGAAGCTTTTTGAATAAGCATAAATTCATTTTCCATAGCCGAGAGCACCTCCTTTGTGTTATCGTTTTGTCAAAATTAATAGTTATAAAACAATTTGAACAGGATTAAATTTTAAATGGTCGCATGAAACAAGTTCATACCTAATACCTTTTGCTGTGCCTGTAAATGCATTTTTTGTGCTTTGGGCATGCAGATGGCCATATACACAAAAGTCAACACCTTTTTCCTTCATAACATTTGCAAAATCTGAATGAAGATCAGGCGGGTAGTGGAGCATTACAATAATTTTTTCGGGGTTAAGTTTTTTTGCCTCATCTAAAGACAAGCTAAGACGAAACAGCTCTCTTTGGAAAAGCCTTTCATCATCAGCCTTAGTTAGATTGTCAGGATAACCCTTTGTCCCGCAAATTGCAGTGTTTTTATAAAGAACAGCTGAGTTGTGGAGAAACTGAATGTTTTTTAAATTGTTGGCTTTTAAAAACGAATTCATTTTTGTTATTGTTTCCCACCAATAGTCATGATTTCCTTTTGTAATAATTTTTTTGCCAGGAAGATTGTCAATAAACTTAAAATCATCAAGCGCATCTTTTAAATAAGTACCCCAGGAGATGTCACCGGGCATGAGAACGATATCATCGTCACCGATTGAATTTATCCAGTTTTGTTTTAAAATATCAGTGTAATTTTCCCATTGGCTGCCAAAAATGTCCATCGGCTTATTAACCGAAAAACTTAAATGTAAATCAGAAATTGCAAATATGGCCATTAGTTTATCTCCTGTATAGATTGAAAAAACCCTGACACTTAAAAATGCAAGGGAATAAAAAAGGTGTTTTTAAAAAACGTGGACCGTATTTTAAAAACACCCTAAAATTTCAAAAAATTAAGCAGTTACTTCGTAAACACTTACCTGCTTTTTGTTTTTGCCTTTGCGTTCAAATTTTACCTGACCGCTTACTAAAGCAAATAATGTATCGTCTCCGCCTTTGCCGACGTTCACTCCAGGGTGAATTTTTGTTCCTCTCTGTCTTACGAGGATATTTCCTGCGAGAACTGTCTGTCCGTCTGCCTTTTTAACACCAAGACGTTTTGCCTCGCTGTCACGGCCGTTTCTTGTGCTGCCGACACCCTTTTTATGAGCAAAAAGCTGAATGTCAAATCTGATCATTTGCTGCACCTCCGTTCAATAATAACAATATAATCTTTATACTGTTGTTCGATGTTTTTCAAAGTTAAATACATACTGTCTGTCAGCACTTTAGCACCGTACTCTTGTTCAGCACTTAATTTCTTTGGGAATATACATTCCAAAAAACCGTCACAGACTTTAGCTTTTGTTCTTATGCCGACAACGTCGGTAAGACCGTTTACAACAGTCATTGCAACAGTGGTGACAGCAGAGCAAACAATGTCGCTGCCTTTTTCGCTATAGCCTGAATGACCTTCGATTTTAAAACCGCTGACAGAATTTTTCTTTTGATAGAAAATCGTAACTTTAATCATGATTACGCTTCTATTTTTTCAATTACAACTTTTGTGTAGGGCTGTCTGTGTCCCTGCTTTTTCTTGTAACCGCTCTTCGGCTTATACTTAAAGACAATAACTTTCTTAGCTTTGCCTTCCTTTAAAACCTTAGCAGAAACCTTAGCACCTTCAACGTAAGGAGCACCAACCTTTAAGTCAGCACCTTCGCCTACAGCTATGATTTTGTCGAAAGAAACAGTCTCTTCTTCGCTTGCTCCGAGCTTCTCAACAAAAATTGTATCACCCTCAGCTACTTTGTACTGTTTTCCGCCTGTTTCAATAATTGCGTACATATCGCACCTCCTCCATCCTTGCTCGCTGTGTTATAAATTCAAGGTAGGTAAAATAGACCGTTTGAGACCTTTCACACGCGGCTATTTAGAATTATAACACAAAGAAAAGTATTTTGTCAACTGTTTTTTAAAAAAGATAAAGAAAATTATTATATTATTTTATTAAAAAAACTTGATTTTTGGCTTAATGTTTGGTATTATATTAAAGTATAGGTCTTGACAGATTATGAACTGAAAAGGATAAGCTCACGTCTGAATTCAGGATTAAATATATTTGTGAGCAGAAAGACGAGGTACTTTTATGTCAACTAAAATTGTTATCGGAGCTCAGTGGGGCGATGAGGGTAAAGGAAAAATTATTGATATTTTAGCGCAAGAGTCAGAGGTTGTTGTTCGTTCCTCAGGCGGAAACAATGCAGGCCATACAGTTGAGGCAGATGGCGTTGAGTATAAACTGCATCTTGTTCCTTCAGGAATTTTAAATCCACAAACACTTTGTATAATAGGAACAGGTGTTGTTGTAGACCCGAAAGCGCTTTTAGAAGAACTGGAAATGTTTGAGTCAAGGGGTATTAATACTGATAACCTCAAGATAGATTACAGAGCGCATATCATAATGCCGTATCATACAGTTTTAGACGGATTAATGGAAGCGGCAAGAGGTAAAGGAGATATCGGAACAACAAAAAAAGGTATTGGTCCTTGCTACATGGATAAAACAGAACGTATAGGAATCAGATTCTGTGACCTTATTGATGAGGAAGAATTTATTTCAAGAACTAAAGCCAATGTTGAAATCAAAAACAAAATAATTACAAAAATCTATGGCGGTGAGCCTCTTTGTGCTGATGAAATCATTAAAGAATATCTTGGCTATGCTCAAAGACTTAAAAAATATGCAGCTGATACAACAGTTCTTTTATATAATGCTATAAAGGAAGGTAAGAAGGTTTTATTTGAAGGAGCTCAGGGAACACTTTTAGATATTGATTTGGGTACATATCCGTTTGTTACATCATCTCACCCCATTACAGGCGGTGTATGTGTCGGAACAGGAATAGGACCTACAATGATTGATGAATGTATCGGTGTTATGAAGGCATATACAACTCGCGTAGGTAAAGGACCTTTCCCGACAGAACTTTTTGACGAAGTTGGCGACAGAATAAGAGAAGTAGGTCATGAATACGGTGCAACAACAGGCAGACCGAGAAGATGCGGTTGGTTTGATGCTGTTATCAGTAAATTCGGCGTAAGAACGAGCGGTCTTACAACGATTGCATTAAATAAACTCGACACTTTGGCAGGAATTCCTGTTTTAAAGATTTGTGTTGCCTATAAAAAGGGAGATGAAATCATAACGGAATTTCCTGCAAGCCTAAAAGAACTTGCAAAATGCGAGCCTGTTTATGAAGAACTTCCAGGTTGGAACGAAGATATTTCAGGCATCAGAAAATATGAAGAGCTGCCTTTAAATGTCAGAAAATATGTTGAAAGAGTCGAACAGCTTTGCGGGGCTAAAGTTGGTATGATAGGTGTTGGCCCGGGCAGACATCAGAATATATTAAGATAGTGTAATTTTTTGCGTTTTCTTCTCATATAAATTAATATAAAAATTTACATGGGAAGAGTGATAAAATGATTACAAATATACGAAGGACATGCATTTTTCATATTAAAAGTAATATTACATATTATGTTTTGATTTTGTGTGCTTTTGTGTGCGGCGGCATTGTTGCCGCCGCTTGTGTTTTAGGATTGTCCGAACTGAGCCTTAAAGAGCTTTCAATATATTTTGATGATTTTTTTAAAAGCATAAACTCATCAGGCTCAGATTCTTTTAATATTTTTAAAATGGCAGTTGAATCTAACCTGAAGCTGTATATTCTTCTTATATTGCTTTCTGTAATGGTTGTCGGCTCGCCGTTTATAGTTATAGTTTCATCTGTACTCGGTTATTCATTCTGGTTCACTTTGTTTTTTGTTTTTAAAATTTACGGCATCAGGGCAATGGTGTTTGTGTTTGGCGCAATGTTGCCTCATCAGCTGATTTTACTGCCGTGTTATGCACTTACACTTTTGACTTGTCTTCAGTTTTCTGTTTCTCTTTTTAAAGGGAAATCAGATATGAAAACAGTATTACCTCCTTTTTTAATTAAAATGACAGCGCTTTTTTTAGTTTCGCTATTTTCTGCCTTGCTTGAGTCGTATGTAGAACCCATTTTTCTTGAGATGATGTCTCCGCTTTTTTTAACAGTATCTTAAGGCGTATTTAAAGAGGATAAAATTAACATTTACTTTTAAGTACAAATGTTTTAATATATATAATGAAAGAAAATCTTTTGCAGAGGAGAAATATTCATGCCAAAGATAATGGAGCAGTACATAGAATATCTGGAAAACTATAAAAAACTTTCTAAAAATACACTTATTTCATATATGCGTGACATAAGGTTTTTCCGTGATTTTCTGGAAGAAAATAAAGTGGAAAGCTTTGAGGCTGTAAAGACCTCGGATATAGACGGATATATAAAATTTCTTAAGACGGGTGGCAGAGCTGATACAACAATTCTCAGAAATTTTGAATCTGTTAAGAATTTCTATATTTATCTGAAAAAGAAGGGATTAGTAGATATAAATCCTGTAGACGAAGTTGTATCTCCGAAAGTTACAAAAAGGCTTCCTGAAATTCTTTCGTTTGAGGAAATTGAGAGATTGCTTTCGTTTCCTAAAGCTGACGAGCTTAAAGGGTGCCGCGACAAGGCAATGCTTGAGCTTTTGTATGCAAGCGGAATGAGAGTGAGTGAATTAATCAGTATGAAAATTGATGATGTTCATCTTGATATGGGGTTTGTAAATTGTCATACGGAAACAAAAACACGAATAATACCGATAGGAAAAATTTGTACGGAAGCGCTCATAAATTACATAAATACATCAAGAAAGATATTAATCAGGGATAATACACAGACTATGCTTTTTGTGAATATGAACGGCGAAAATATGTCAAGACAGGGTTTTTGGAAACTTATAAAATCATATGCAGAAAAAGCTGGAATAACAAAATCTATAACCCCTCATACACTCAGACATTCGTTTGCAGCACATTTGCTTGAAAACGGAGCAGACCTTCGCTCAATTCAGGTTATGCTCGGTCATTCTGACATATCGAGCACACAGGTCTATGCAAATCTTATAAACGATAAACTTAAAAATGTATATAAAAAGGCGCACCCGCGTGCATAGAAAAAAGCTGTGGCATTTGCCACAGCTTTTTTTATATGTTAGTTTATTACACATTAAATCTGAAAAGGACAACATCTCCGTCATGCATAACATATTCCTTTCCTTCGGAACGAACGAGACCTTTTTCTTTTGCAGCATTATAGCTTCCGCATTCAATAAGGTCAGAGAAAGCGACAACTTCAGCTCGGATAAAACCTTTTTCAAAGTCGGTATGGATTTTACCTGCCGCCTGCGGAGCTTTAGTGCCTTGTGTGATAGTCCATGCTCTGACTTCAGGCTCGCCTGCAGTTAAATAACT
This sequence comes from Oscillospiraceae bacterium, assembly GCA_015068935.1. Lineage (GTDB taxonomy): Bacteria > Bacillota > Clostridia > UBA1381 > UBA9506 > SIG437. Next base: position 95,725 of record SVJO01000001.1, on the reverse strand, counting down.
AATCAATCCTAAAAGTTTATAGCTTTTTTTTACAAGTCTGTCAAGTCCTGATTCTGTAATTCCCAGTTCATTTAAAAACTCTATTTTTTCCTCGTTGTCAAGAGCTGAAACATCTTCTTCAATTTTAGCTGAAATTGGCATAACCTCAGAACCTTCTGCCTCAGCAATTTCTGTCAGTTCTCTGACGAGAGCATTGTCATCAATACCATTTATGAAATCATCTTCTGAAACGTTTGCTGCATATAATACAGGCTTTAATGTAAGAAGCGGAAGGTCTTTAATGAGCTCTGCCTCTTCTTCTGAATATTCTCTGCATCTGGCAGGTTTTCCTGATTCTAAGATATTTTTCATATCTTCTAACAATGCAAGCTCAGCCACATATTTTTTGTCTCCGGATTTCATTGCTTTTTTAGTTCTGTCAATCCTTTTGTCGAGCATTTCAATATCAGCAAAAATAAGCTCCAGATTGATTGTTTCAACGTCACGTGTCGGAGAGATTGAGCCCTCTACATGAACTATATTTGTATCCTCAAAGCATCTGACAACATGAACAATAGCATCAACCTCTCTTATATGAGAGAGGAATTTGTTTCCGAGTCCTTCGCCGCGGCTTGCACCTTTAACAAGACCTGCAATGTCTACAAACTCGATTATTGCAGGAGTAACTTTTTTTGGGTTATACATTTTTTCTAAAATATCAAGCCTTTCATCAGGAACTGAAACGACACCGACATTGGGCTCAATAGTACAAAACGGATAGTTGGCAGATTCTGCTCCTGCCTGTGTAATCGCATTAAATAATGTTGATTTTCCAACGTTTGGAAGTCCTACTATTCCAAGTTTCATAATTTATTACATCTCCTCATTTTGCAAAAAACTTCACAAAAAGGGATTATAACATAATATCATAATAAAGTCAAATAATTGTGCTCAGATTATATTAAAATATAACGGGCTGTAATTGAATGCCTGATAATGCCTCTGTAACAGTCTGCGTGATTTTTGTCATATCTGCAACTATAGAGGTAGGCTTATTTATGCAATCGTCCTGACCGAAGGGTACAAAGTAAATATTTTTAGTGTTTAAAAGGAGTCCGATATTTTTTGCAGATGCGCTTAGCCCGTCATTTGTAGATACTGCAATAATAACCGGTTTTTTATTTCTCAGCGTTGCCTTTGCTGCCATGACAACAGGAGTGTCGGTTATTCCAAGGGCAAGTTTTGCAAGAGTATTTCCTGTACATGGAGAGATAACTAAAGCGTCTAAGTAATTTTTCGGGCCGATTGGTTCTGCACCGGGAATTGTTGTTATAATTTCTTTTTTTGTTATATTTCTGATTTCTGTCATAAATCCGTCTGCACTTCCGAATCTTGTATCAAAGGACGAGGAGGGCAGAGACATTATAGGGAAAATTTCTGCTCCCGTATTGCAGAGTTTTTTAAGTTCTTCTATAACTTTTTTAAATGTGCAAAATGAGCCTGTCATGGCAAAACCTATTTTTTTGTCTTTTAAATCCATTACTTCACCTCCTGTTCCTTAATAATATTTAAAACAGTATCAGTAATAATTTCACCTGCAGTAAGCGGAGCAACCTTTCCCGGAAGAGAAAGAGCCCATATAATATTTAATCCCAGCTTCTGAGCTGCATCAAAATCAACTCCGCCAGGTTTTGATGCAAGGTCTATTAAAAGACAGTCTTTGTTTATTTTCTTTAGTAATTCCTTATGGAATATCTTGTGGGGAACGGTATTATAAATCACATTATACTTATGTATGCTATCAGAAAGCTCATTTATATAGAGAGCTTCATATCCCATTGCAGTTATCCATGCAATATCGCTGTGACGTCTTGCAGAGACCGTGACATGTGCACCAAAACTTTTAAGAAGAGACGACAACAGTTTTGAAATTCTTCCGAAACCTGTGACTAAACAGTTTGAACCGCTTAGTGTTATAGGGAGCTCACGTATGGCAATCTCAATTGCACCCTCTGCTGTCGGCACTGCATTTTTTACAGAAAAGTCCTCGCAGTTAAAATAATCGAAGTATTTTATTTTACGTGCATCTAAAACCGATGAAAGAGAATCATCAATTTTGCCTGCTAGTATAGTTTGCCGAGAGTCCAGATGAGAAATGAGTTCATCAATTTCAATTTTTTTCTTAAAAAGAGGTGCACTGATTACTCCGTTTGAGGATGAATAGGGAAGAGGAAGCAAAACATACTGTGCATCATTTAAGGATTCTTTTATATCACTTGTGATTGTTATTTTTTCATCAAATGATGAGGTGTCATCAAAACCAAAGACTTTTACATTGTTTCCAAGGCCTGCCAGCTTGTTGGAGCAGGCGATTGTTCTGAAGTCACCGCCTATTACACAAAAATTATATATTTTCATAGTTTGCGCCTTTCTGTCTGTCCGTCGGGAAAGACCTGTTTATAATTGGATATTTGAGGGTTTGCGTTATATAACCATATTATGAAACAGGCGTGGTAATGGTGAATCTGTTAATTAAAAATTAAGGTTATAAATAAAACATGAATTTTTTGTTTAAACTTTGAATAGTAGATTGACTTAATTTTAAGAAAGTGTTAAAATGTAGTAAACATAAATAATTGGTATATTTTAGAAAAACATAGGCTGAAAAGGAGAGGGGTTTGACTATGAATAATCAGAGAGTTTTGGTTGTAGATGATGATAAAAATATTTGTGAGCTTATCAGACTGTACCTTGAAAAAGAAGGTTTTACAGTAACGCTTGCCCATGACGGTCAGACTGCCGTTAATCTGTTTAAGGAAAGCTCACCTGCAGTTGTTCTGCTTGATGTGATGCTTCCTAAGATGGATGGCTTTCAGGTTTGCAGAGAAATAAGGAGAATAAGCAATATTCCAATAATAATGCTCACAGCAAAGGGAGAAACCTTTGATAAGGTTTTAGGCTTAGAGCTTGGTGCTGATGATTATATTGTAAAACCATTTGAAAACAAAGAGCTTGTTGCAAGAATAAAGGCAGTTTTGAGAAGATACGGACAAACTGACAATGCAGATAAGGAAATTGTATATCCAAGCATTGTAATAAATCTTTCCAATTATGAGCTTAAGATTAACGGAAAATCAATTGATATTCCCCCTAAAGAGCTTGAACTGCTTTATTTTCTGGCAACCAATCCCAATAAAGTGTTTACACGTGAACAGCTTTTGGAAACTGTCTGGGGATTTGATTATTTCGGTGACTCAAGGACAGTTGATGTTCATGTTAAAAGACTTCGTGAGAAACTTGACCTTGCAGGTCCTGACCAGATATGGCAGCTCAAGACGGTCTGGGGCGTTGGCTATAAATTTGATGTTAAATAGTTGCTTTGGGAAGTGATATAAAGTGAGAAAAAGGGGTATTTTCGGGCAGCTCTTTGCTTTGGTTACAGTAGTAATGATGGTAAGTTTTCTGATGATAGGAACGTTTCTATATACATTTTTAGGGAGCCATCTTACTAAACAACAGGTAAATGATTTAACGGGCATAGCAAACAGAATTGTTAAATTTACCGTTGATCTTAATAAGGTTCAGCCTGATATTCTAAAACAGACATATCAGGCAAATATTGATGTTATTGCGGCGGCGACACAGACGACAATCCTGATTGTAAACGGGGAAGGAGACACTGTAGTTGTAAGTGGTGCAGAAAGTGATTTCTCCATAAAACGTGAGTTTATTAACGGGATTTTAAAGGGGAATACTGTAAAATATACAGGGACACTCGGAGGACTTTTTAATACAACAATGCTGACAGTCGGTGTCCCTATGCAAACAAAAGACGGTGTTTTCGGCGGTGTACTTATGAGTCTGCCCGTTCCTGAGATAGATGAGCTTCGTTCGACCATTATAACTCGGTTCGGGTTGATTGCGGCGATAGTTTTTGTATTTGTTGTTCTTTTTACGTACCTTATCTCAAAAAGGATAACAAACCCGATAAAAAAGCTTAATAATGCAGCTAAAAGTATAGCAATGGGAGAGTTTGAAAAACGCGTCGAACTTGAGAATGATGATGAGATAGGACAGCTCTGCGAAACATTTAACTACATGGCAGGGGCAATAGAAAGACATGAATCGGCAAGGAGTAGTTTTTTAGCAAATATTGCACATGAACTGAGAACTCCCATGACAACGATAACAGGATTTGTTGAAGGAATTATAGATGGTACGATTCCTGAAGAAAAACATAGCCAGTTTTTATCAATAGTGCTTGATGAAAGCAAGAGACTGTCAAGACTTATCAATGACCTCATGGATATGAATAAACTTGAGCAGGGAAAATATATTCCTGAGATGAGAGAGTTTGATATAAATGAAATGATACGTCTTCAGATTATAAAAATGGAAAAAAGAATTACCGACAAAAATATAAGCCTTACAGTTAATTTTGAGAGCGAAAGTCAGCGCGTTATAGCTGATAAAGACAGTATACAGCGAGTTGTTATTAATCTTTTTGACAATGCAGTTAAGTTCACTCAGGAAAATGGGTTTATGGATATAAGAACAGGAACAGCTAACGGAAAAGCATATGTTTCTGTTCAGAATTCAGGAGCAGGAATAGAAAAAGAAGATTTAGAGCATATCTTTGACCGTTTCTATAAAAGCGATAAATCAAGAAGTCTTGACAAAACAGGAGTAGGACTTGGGCTTTATATTGTGAAAAGTATAATTATGGCTCACAGAGAAAAAATATGGGCAGAAAGTGAGCCGGGTGAGTTTACAAGATTTAATTTCACCTTGCCTTTAGCTCATACAAAATAAAATCAGCCATCATATAAATGGAGCTTGTCCGTATTATATGATGGCTTTTCATTTGATTATTGCATCTTGCTTAAATTTTTTGTATAATAAAATAAAGAGGGAATTTATTCAAGATAAGAAGGAGCAAAATCGTGAAAGTTACTGAACTGATTGAAAAAATGAGACTTAGTGTAGAAACACAAGGCAGTGACAGGGAAATAACAGGGTGCTATATTGGTGACCTGATGAGTTTGGCTTTATCAGACATTTTTGAAGGTAATATCTGGGTAACGGTGCAGACTAACATAAATGCTGTTGCAGTCGCATCTCATAAAGAGGCATCATGTATCTTGTTACCAAAGGGTTTAAAGCCTGACAAAGAGGCAAGAGAAAGAGCCGAGAGTGAGAATATGTATATATTATCATCTGATAAAACTGCTTATGAGCTCTGCGTCATAATCGATAAAATGATATAAAAATTAATTCATTTATGTTAAAATATATTGATGAGCGGTAAAGATTTTTGTGCATGTGTCACAAAAATATTTTGTTTTTTTCGTGAAGTTTTTTTGGGAGAATTTGAAAAATTAGTAGATTTTTATTTTAAAATTTGTTATAATTAAATAAATGTACTGAAACATTGTCAATTATTTAACATTCTTTTGCTATAGTTGTTTCAGTGTGATATAAAATGCAGATAAAATTTAGCATCGGTTGCATTTGCGCAACCATAATAAACCTAAGAGTTTATCAACAACAAAACAGGAGGTTTTAGTTTATGGATCAAAAAACTATGCCGTTTAAAGGCACAAAGGAACAAGAGGAAAAGCTCCTCACTGTAATCGCTAAGCATAAGGGAGAAAAGGGTGCCGTCATTCAGGTTCTTCACGAAGCTCAGGAAATTTATGGTTATCTTCCAATAGAAGTTCAGAAGATAATAGCTCAGAATCTCGGTATTCCGCTTGCAGAAATTTATGGTGTGGTTACGTTTTACAGTCAGTTCAGTCTTAATCCGAAGGGCCAGTATCAGATTGGTGTATGTCTTGGTACTGCATGCTACGTTAAGGGCTCAGGCGATATTCTTGAAAAAATAAAGCAAATACTTGGAATAGATGTCGGTGAATGTACACCCGATGGTAAATTTTCTATTGATGCAACACGTTGTATCGGCGCTTGCGGATTAGCTCCTGTAATTACAATAAATGACGATGTCTATGGAAGACTCTCAGTTGATGATATAGAAGAGATTATTAAAAAATATTAATTATGAAAGAACTCTCTCTGCATATTGCAGATATAATTCAAAATTCAATTGTTGCGGGAGCTTCCGTTGTTAAGGTGGCTATTATTGAGGATATCAAAAAAAATATATTGAAGATATCTGTTGAAGATAACGGCAAAGGTATGAGTAAAGAGCTTTTACTTAGCGCAGCTGACCCATTTACAACGAGCAGAAAAACAAGAAGGGTCGGTCTTGGTATACCGCTTTTTAAACAGTCAGCTCATAGAGCAGGAGGAGACCTTTCAATTAAATCATCGCCAGGAGCGGGGACTATGGTTATGGCAACATTTGTTCATGACCATATAGACAGACAGCCCTTAGGCGACATAGCGGGCACAATGCTTTGTGCTATTGTATCAAACAGTGATACAGATTTTGTATATACACATTCAGTAAACAGCAAAAGTTTTGTGATTGACACTAAAGATTTAAAAAATACTTTAGGGATTAAAAGTTTTTCTGAGCCTGATGTATATATTTGGATAAAAAACTATTTCGAAGAGAGAGAAAACGAAATTTTAAACTGATAATTGAAAATTAATTTGCGGAGGTTAAAGTATGAAGAGCATAGCAGAACTTGAAGCAATAAGAAAAAAGACAATTAAAAGTGTTGATTTAAGGAAAAACAGAGAAGGATACAGAGTGGTTGTATGTATGGCAACATGTGGTATTACAGCAGGAGCTCGTGCTGTAATGTCGGCTTTTTTAGATGAGATTGCAAAGAATAACTTAAGTAATGTGACAATAACACAGACAGATTGTATCGGCATGTGCCGTTTAGAGCCTATTGTTGAGGTTTATAACCCAAACGGCGAAAAAATTACTTATGTAAATATGACACCCGATAAGGTTTCAAAGGTAACTCAGGAACATATCGCTAAAGGGAATGTTGTAACAGAGTATACTATCGATGCTGCAGAGTAATTAAGAAAGGAAGAGTTTAAAATGGATAAAGTCAGAGGACAGATTTTATGTTGCGGCGGTACAGGCTGTACATCGTCGGGCTGTGAAGAAATTATAAAGGAAATGAATTTCCAGTTAAAAGAAAACGGTCTTGATGAGGAAATCAAAGTTATCAAAACCGGTTGTTTCGGACTTTGTGCCTTAGGTCCGATTGTAATTGTTTATCCTGAAGGTGCCTTTTACAGCATGGTTAAAAAAGAAGATGTCAAAGAGATTGTAGAGGAGCATATCTTAAAGGGCCGTATTGTGAAAAGACTTCTTTATCAGGAGACAATTGCAGACGGAGATAATATTAAAAGCTTAAATGATGTAGAATTCTACAAAAAACAGCTCCGTTTAGCACTTCGCAACTGCGGTGTTATTAACCCTGAAAATATTGATGAATATATTGCCCTTGACGGTTATAAAGCGTTGGCTAAGGTTTTAACCGAAATGTCTCAGGAAGATGTTATTAATGAGATTAAAAAGTCGGGACTAAGAGGCCGTGGCGGCGGCGGTTTTTCTACCGGTATGAAATGGGATTTTACATATAAGGCAGAGGGTGACAAGAAGTACGTTGCATGTAATGCTGACGAAGGAGACCCTGGTGCATTTATGGACAGAAGTGTATTAGAGGGTGACCCACACAGTATTATTGAGGCTATGGCTATTGCCGCTTATGCAGTTGGTGCCGACCAGGGTTATATCTACATCCGTGCAGAATATCCAATTGCTGTTAACAGACTTCAGATTGCTATTGACCAGGCTCGTGAGTATGGGCTTTTAGGTAAAAATATTTTTGACACAGATTTTTGTTTTGACCTTGAAATCAGACTTGGTGCCGGTGCGTTTGTCTGCGGTGAGGAAACAGCGCTTATAACATCTATAGAAGGACACAGGGGAGAACCGCGTCCGCGTCCTCCGTTCCCGGCAGTTAAGGGTCTTTGGGAAAGACCAACTCTTTTAAATAATGTTGAAACATATGCAAATATCCCCGTTATTATTAATAAAGGTGCTGACTGGTTTGCAGGCATAGGGACAGAAAAGAGTAAAGGAACAAAGGTTTTTGCTCTCGGCGGAAAGATTAATAACACAGGTCTTGTTGAAGTTCCTATGGGAACAACTCTCCGTGAAATTGTTGAAGAAATCGGCGGAGGTATTCCTGGCGGAAAAAAATTCAAGGCAGCTCAGACAGGCGGTCCGTCAGGCGGATGTATTCCTGCATCACTTATGGATACACCTATTGACTACGATTCACTTATCAGTATCGGCTCGATGATGGGTTCAGGCGGACTTATTGTTATGGACGAGGATAACTGTATGGTAGATATTGCCAAGTTCTTTTTAGAGTTTACGGTTGACGAATCATGCGGAAAATGTACACCTTGCCGTATCGGAACAAAGAGACTCTATGAAATTCTTGATAAAATTACAAAGGGACAGGGTACAATGGAGGATTTAGATAAGCTTGAAAAGCTTTGTAATGATATTAAGGCATCATCGCTTTGCGGTCTCGGTCAGACGGCTCCAAACCCCGTTTTAAGCACGCTTAGATATTTCAGAGATGAATATGAAGCTCATGTACGGGATAAGGTTTGTCCTGCAGGTGTATGTAAAGACCTTCTTAAATACACAATAATTGAAGATAAGTGTATCGGTTGCAGCATCTGTGCTAAGAATTGTCCTGTTGGCGCTATTACAGGCGAGATTAAGCATCCCTTCACAATTAATACAGATAAGTGTATTAAGTGCGGCGTGTGTGAAGGCAAGTGTCCTAAGAAGGCAATAATAAGAAAATAGGGGAGGAGTAAGAAAAATGGATATGGTTAATGTAATTATAAACGGCAGAGAAATCAGTGTGCCAAAAAACTATACAGTTTTAGAAGCTGCCAGAGCTGCTAAAATAGATATACCTACTCTTTGTTATATGAAAAATGTGAGCAAAACAGGCTCATGCAGAATGTGTGTTGTTGAAATTAAGGGCGCTAGAAATCTTCAGGCTGCCTGCGTATATCCTGTTTCCGAGGGACTGGAAATACTTACAAACACACAAAAGGTAAGAAATGCAAGAAAATCAACTTTAGAGCTTCTCCTTTCAAATCATGAACGCAAATGTCTCACATGTATCAGAAACAAAAACTGCGAGCTCCAGACTTTGAGTGAAGAGCTTGGTGTGACTGATATTGCATATGAAGGTGCGAGAAATGAACATGCAATTGATGATTTATCACCTTCAATTATAAGAGATAATAACAAGTGTATTCTTTGCCGCCGTTGTGTAAGTGCATGTAAAGAAATCCAGACAGTAGGTGTTATAGATGCAACAGAAAGAGGCTTTAACACTAAAATTGCAACAGCTTTTAATAAACCGTTAGCTGAGACTGCCTGCGTAAACTGTGGTCAGTGTATTGCAGCCTGTCCTGTTGGTGCTTTGCGTGAAAAGGATAACACAGATGATGTATGGGCAGCACTTGCAGACGAAACAAAGCATGTTATTGTTCAGACAGCTCCTGCTGTTCGTGCAGCACTTGGTGAAGAATTCGGCATGGCAATCGGTACTCCTGTTACAGGTAAAATGGTTGCAGCATTAAAAGCACTGGGCTTTGATAAGGTATTTGACACAAATACAGGTGCTGACGTAACAATTATGGAAGAGGGAACAGAACTCATTGAAAGAATTAAAAATGGCGGTAAGCTCCCGATGATTACATCATGCAGCCCAGGTTGGATTAAATTCTGCGAGCATAATTTCCCTGAATTTTTAGATAATTTATCTACATGCAAATCACCACACGAAATGTTTGGTGCTCTCTTAAAAACTTACTATGCTGAGCAGGCAGGAATTGACCCTGCAAATATATATGTTGTTTCTGTAATGCCATGTGTTGCTAAAAAATTCGAGGCATCGCGTCCTGAAATGGGTAATGAATACCGTGATGTTGATACAGTAATTTCAACAAGAGAGCTTGCAAGAATGATTAAACAGGCAGGCATCAGATTTGATGAGCTCGAAGATGAACAGTTCGACGACCCGTGTGGTGAATCAACCGGTGCTGCTGTTATCTTTGGTGCAACAGGAGGTGTTATGGAAGCGGCGCTCAGAACAGTTGCTGAGGTTTTAGAAAATAAACCGCTTGATAATATTGAATTTATAGAGGTCCGCGGAACAGAGGGAATTAAAGAGGCAACTGTAAATGTTGCAGGTATGGACATTAAGGTTGCTGTGGCTCATGGTCTTGGTAACGCAAGAAAACTGTTAGAAGATATTAAAGCAGGAAAAGCAGATTATCACTTTATTGAAATCATGGCTTGTCCGGGCGGTTGCGTAACAGGCGGCGGTCAGCCTATCAGGTCAGCTAAGATTCACATGGATATTGACCTTAAAGCTGAAAGAGCAAAGGCTCTTTATACTGAGGATAAAGCACTCTCTGTCAGAAAGAGTCATGAAAATCCATATATTAAGAAATTATATGATGAGTTCCTTGAAAAACCGGGCTCACATAAATCACATGAGCTTTTGCATACACATTATACAAAGAGAGATTTGTTCTAATATACTATTAAAAATACCGCAGCAGGAATATGCTGCGGTATTTTAATTTATTTATATTAAAAAAATAAAAAAAACACTTGACAAATGATATTTATGTTGCTATAATATATATCGTTGTAAGCAACACAAACGGAGAGGTGTCCGAGCGGTTTAAGGAGCTGGTCTTGAAAACCAGTGATGCGAGAGCACCGTGAGTTCGAATCTCACCCTCTCCGCCATTTTTTTATCTAAAAATATTTTAATAATTCGGAACATGGAGAAGTACTCAAGTTGGCCGAAGAGGCGCCCCTGCTAAGGGTGTAGGTCGGGAAACTGGCGCGAGGGTTCAAATCCCTCCTTCTCCGCCAAGAAGAAACATTACCATAGGGTGATGTTTCTTTTTTTATTCTTATCTTTTCGTTATTATCTCTCTACTTTTATCTAAAATTATTGTTTCCAGATAATAAATTGCATAAATAAATAATGTCGATATTGATAAAAACTACGAAAAATGTTATAATAGGATATACGTTTTTATAATTTTATTTAATGTGGTTGTAGTAAAAAGCAGATTTTAGGAGTGCGTTTGATGAGTGAATTAAAAAACAAAAAACTTTTTTTGCTTGATATGGACGGGACCATATATCTTGATAATAATCTTTTTGACGGAACAATTGATTTTCTCAGCTATGTGAAAAAAGTTGGAGGAAGATACATTTTTCTTACCAATAATTCCTCAAAAGGCGTTGATAAGTATATTGAAAAACTGGAAAAAATGGGCATTGTTTCAACTGCTGATGATTTTCTGACGTCTACCGATGCAACAATTATATATCTTAAAGAAAAAGGATATAAGAAAATCTATGCGTTTGGCACTGAGTCTTTTGTAAAACAGCTAAAATCTATGGGGCTAAATGTTACAACGGAAAGGGAAGAAGGCATTGATTGTCTTTGCCTTTCAAATGACACAGAGCTTACATTTAAAAAGCTCGATGATGCCTGTATTCTGCTTAGAGAAAATATTGACTATATCGCAACCAATCCTGACTGGGTATGTCCTACGTGGTACGGCTTTGTGCCTGATTGCGGCTCATTTGCAGATATTATCTTCAATGCAACAAAAAAACGTCCGAAATTTATCGGAAAGCCAGAGCCTGAAATGGCATACCTTGCAATGCAAAATGCGGGATTTTCAAGAGAAGAAACTGTTCTTTTGGGAGATAGACTTTATACAGATATAGCATGTGGCATAAATGCAGGAATAAGTACAATTTTTGTGTTGAGCGGAGAAGGTACATTAGAAGATGTTGAGAAAAGCGATTTTAAACCTGAATTTATATACGATAACATAAGGTGTATTTATAAAGATTTAGTTAAATAATTTATATCAGAAAAGAATTATAAAATTTCAAGGATAAATTTATTATAAAATAAAAGGAGAATTAATATGAGTTTTCTAAAAGGCAAGACAGCGATTATTACAGGTGCGGGATATGCAGTTCTTTCTGACGGCAGATGCGGTTCAATAGGTTATGGTATTGCAACAGCATATGCAAAGGAAGGGGCAAATCTTGTTATTACAGGGAGAAATACAGCTAAACTCGAAAAGGCAAAAGAGGAACTTGAAAAGTTATATAAAATCAAGGTTTTAGCTCTTTCTGCTGATGTTTCAGAGGGTAACGACAATGAGGCAATAACAAAAGAGGTTGTCAACAAAACAATTGAGACTTTTGGAAGAATTGATGTTTTAATTAATAACGCGCAGGCATCTGCATCAGGAGTTACTATTGAGGAACATACAACTGAGCAGTTTAATCTCGCTATGTATTCAGGCTTATATGCAACATTTTATTATATGAAAGCATGTTTCCCTTATCTTAAACAAACTAAGGGAAGTATTATAAATTTTGCCTCAGGTGCGGGGCTGTTTGGTAATTATGGTCAGTGTTCTTATGCTGCTGCAAAGGAAGCTATCAGGGGACTGAGCCGTGTTGCAGCAACAGAATGGGCGAAATATGGAATTAATACAAATGTTATTTGTCCTCTTGCATGGACTGCACAGCTTGAGAATTTTGAAAAAGCATATCCTGAAGCATTTAAGGCAAATGTAAAAATACCTCCTGCAGGTCATTTTGGCGATTCAGAACTTGAAATCGGCAGAGTGTGTGTGCAGCTTGCTTCACCTGATTTTAAATTTATGAATGGAGAAACTATTACCCTTGAAGGCGGAATGGGGCTCAGGCCTTAAGTTTTTATTGGCTGCAAATTCTGCTTATCCATAAATTTCAGGCTAATGCATATTTTTTAAAATAAATGCTTGAATATGGGAGCAGTTTGTGTTATACTTTCTCGTTGGAAAAGTATAGAAAATGAGGTATGATAAAGTGATTTTAAAAAAATTATTTGCGCCTACTGACATGACAGAAGGGGCGCCATGGAAAGGTATTGTTTCATTTACTCTGCCGATGCTTATCGGCAATATTGCGCAGCAGCTATATAGTACGGTTGACTCTATTGTTGTTGGCAAATATGTTGGCGATAATGCACTTGCTGCAGTTGGAAGTGCAGTTCCTATTGTAAATCTGCTTTTAGTTTTATTTATAGGCATTTCTACGGGTGCAGGTGTAATGGTTGCACAATATTTTGGAGCAAGAAACAGAGAGGGCCTTTCTCACACCATTGGAAATTGTATTACGATTACTGCTGTTTCATGCGTGTTTTTAATGATTGTTGCAACTCCGCTTGTAAGGCCGTTGCTTGAGATACTCAACACGCCTGAAACAATTATAGATGATTGTGCGGACTATCTTATTATTTCGTTAATCGGTATATTGGGCCTGGCATATTACAACATTTTAAGTGGAGTAATAAGAGGTATGGGCGACTCATTTTCGGCGCTTTTATATCTTATTGTCGCAACAGTAATAAATATTGTACTTGATATATATTTTGTTGCAGGGCTTAATATGGGAGTAGCAGGTGTTGCAATTGCTACAGTTGTTGCGCAGATTGTTTCTTCTGTTCTATCTTTATTAAGACTCTCTAGAATGGTTGAATATTTTGACTTTGGAATCAGTTTCTTAAAGCCTGAAAAATCGTATATTAAAAAGATAATAGAGCTCGGACTTCCTTCAGGACTGACACAGGCAATTTTTTCATCAGCAATGATTATAGTGCAGTCTCTTACCAATCAGTTTGGCGAACAATTTATTGCATCAAATGTTATAATAATGAGGGTTGACGGATTTGCTATGATGCCGAACTTTTCATTTGGCATGGCTCTTACAACATATGCAGGACAAAATGTCGGTGCGGGGTTATATGACAGAGTAAAAAAAGGGGCGAAGCAAGGAACTCTTATCGCTTTCGGCTGCTCTGCCGTTATAACATTTATTATTCTGCTTTTTGGGAAAAAACTTATGGGAGCATTTACAGAAGTCGAAAGTACGGCAGAAATGAGTTATTATCTTATGAAAATACTGGCTGCAGGTTATCTTGCTGTAGCGGTAACACAAAGTTTATCAGGAATTATGCGAGGCTCAGGAGACACAATGACTCCAATGTGGATTTCGCTTATCACGACGGTTATAATCAGAGTTCCGATAGCATACGGAATATCTTATCTAACAAGAACACCTGAATTACCTGTAGGAAGATATGAGTGTATTCAGATTTCCTTGCTTTTATCATGGGTTATAGGGGCTGTGCTTACAGTGATTTTCTATCGTTTGGGTAAATGGGAGACAAAGGCTATAAAATAGAAAAGAAGGCGGAAGATGAATTATAATTATCACACACATACAATTCTTTGCAACCATGCATGGGGGACGTGTGAGGAATATATTAAAAGAGCAATAGATAGCGGAATAAAATATATGGGGTTTTCAGAACATATTCCGTTTACTTTTCCTGATGGGACTGAATCGTTTTACAGATTGCATACCACGCAGGCTGAGGTTTATTTTTCTGAGCTTTATAGATTAAGGGAAAAATATAAAAACCAGATTGACATAAAAATTGGTTTTGAGATGGAGTATTATCCTTTATATTTTGATGAAATGCTTTTAGGTGCCAAAAACTACGGTGCAGAATTCCTTATTTTAGGTCAGCATTTTATTAATCAGAAAGAAGGAAATGGTGACGGCTCTTATGTTTTGCTTAAAAACTCCAGTTGCGAAGATTTGTCTGAATACGTAAATTGTGTAATAAGCGGAATTAAAAGCGGTGTTTTCAGTTATGTTGCTCACCCTGATATTTTTAACTATGTAGGGGATATCGTGTTATATAATAAAGAAATGACAAAATTATGTGTTGCATCAAGAGAGAAAGATATTCCATTAGAAATAAATTTCCTGGGGATAAGAGAAAAGAGAGCATATCCTGACAGAAGGTTTTGGGAAATTGCAGGGAAGGAAAAGTGTCCTGTTACATTTGGATTTGATGCACATGATGTAAATAGTGCTTATGATGAAGAGTCATTAAATGAAGCAAAACTTCTTGTAAAGGAATATAATCTTAATTATATAGGAAAACCAAGAATAATTACGATATAAATTTTTGTAAAAAAAATATAAAAAATTTGGAACAAAATTATTTATTTCCCGTCTATAGTAGTGTAAACAAAAAATACATAAAGCTAATTAGAGGAGGAAACAAAAATGAAATTAAGAAAATTATCTGCTTTTATTATAGCAGGAACACTTTTAGCAACGCAGATATCAGCAGTAAGTGCAGATGAGGTTGTTTTAGACGGTACTACTCATTATGAAATCGGCGAGCAGGCAAAAGGTGAGTATGGAATAATGCTCATTGATGAAGCTCCGGCTCAGGCAATACCTACATATGTAACTATCAGCGGTAAAATCACAGAAAGCACTGTTACAGAAGATGGTATAGTTAAGTCAGTGCTTGTAAATATTGGTGAGGGCGAAGAATTACAGCTTAATATTTCATATGAAAACACTGCTATAATTGACGCAAATGGCACACCTGTCGGATTTGAGGCACTTACAGCCGGAACTGAAGTTTATGCAGCACACAGCATGGCTCAGACAATGAGCATACCGCCACAGTCAGCGGCTTTTGCTATTGTAATTTCAGGAGAAAATGAAGCTTTGCCTAAATATATGGAGATTAAAGAAATCACAGAAACTGATGGAAAAACTGCTTTTGAAAGCACTGACGGTAATTATTTGATTGCATTTGATGAAACAACAGAATTTGTTCCATATAAGACAAGAAATATTGTAACATCAGCAGATTTAAAAGAAGGCTCAAAGGTTTTTGCGTGGTACGACATAAGCACAAAAAGTATTCCTGAACAGGCTTTAGCAACAAAAATAATGATTCTGCCTGAGGAAGTAACTCCTTCTGAAGAAGATGAAGAGAAGGTAATAATCGGTGCAGAAATTAATGGCATAGCTATTGATTTTGAAAAATATGGAAATATTCTTCCTAAAATTGAAAACGGGGTTTGTTATATTCCTGTTCGTGCTATTTGTGAGGCAACAGGTGCATCTGTAGCATGGGACGGAGCACTTGGCACAATCACAATAGATAAGGACGGCACTAAAGCTGAGCTTAAAATCGGAAGTGATAAGGCTGTAGTTTCAGGCGAAGAAATTACACTTGCAGCAGCTCCGCAGATAATAGAGGACAGAACAGTTGTCGGTGTAAGTGCTGACTTAGAAAAATATGGTTTAAAGTTTATTGCTGAGTAGTAAACAATAACAAAAAGTGCGGTTAAATATTAATCGCACTTTTTTGCATAAAAACTGACGGAGAATATCATGGTTTCAAAAGAGTTTTATGATGAATTATATGAGCTTTTAGAGAATGTGACACCGCTTATGGTAGATTGCGGTGGATTGTGCAACGGTGCGTGTTGCAAAGGTGACGGTGAAACGGGAATGTACCTTTTCCCGGGAGAAGAGGCTGAGTATGACGGCAGTGAAAAGTGGCTTAAAATATATGAAAGCGACTTTGTTTTTGAAAACAAACCTGTAAAAATTGCAATATGTGACGGAACATGCGAGAGAAAAAAGAGACCTCTTTCATGCAGAATTTTTCCGCTTTTCATAGATGAAAAAGGAAAACTTGTTCCTGATGCTCGCGGCAAATGGCTATGTCCGCTTGTGACAGCAAATATTGAATTTGACCAATACGACCCACTTTTTATAGAAAATGTCACAAAAGTTTTTAAAAAGCTGATGGAAAATGAAGTTACTCAAAAGTATATTAAAGAGACACAAGAGATAATTAAAGAACATTGCAAGCTAAATGATATTTTCACATTAAATAAGTAGAGAAATTAAGCCGACCTCCAGAAATTGATTATAAAATCTAATTGCTGGCAGGTCGGTTTCGTTTTATTGTCTTTAAGGGTGCAAGGTTTATTATTGAAAAGACGATAAGCATTGCAAGATAAAAAACAATGCAAAATAAAATTTTTATAATAAGGTATATTGCATTGATGTTTGCAGATATTAATTTATTTACCAATGTTCCGACAGTATAAATAGTGACTGTAGGAATTAAAATCCATGAAAAGAACTGCACTTTAAAATCACTTATTTTAATAAGTCTGTTTAAACTTAAAAATGCGTTTAAAAGCTCACTTATAAAAATTACTGCAACATATCCTCCTGCGCCATAACGGGGAAGCAGAGTTATAACAGCAATAACACTTACGGCAGAGTCAATGATATTATACCACATAGAATTAACCTGTTGATTAAGTCCTTTTAACATTCCGTCAACTATGCCGTCAACATACATAACTACACAAAGAGGGGCTAATAATCTTAAATACAGCCCTACATTAGCATTTTTATAAATTATATATCCAATTTCGTCTGCAAATGTAAAGTAAAGACCGCTGACACAGATAGAAAAAAGCATTGTTGTTTTTATCATTCTAGAGATAATGTGGTTAATCTGCCGTCTGTGTCCAAGTGTGGCACATTCCGAAAGTTCAGGGACCAATAATCCTGAAAAAGATTTTAAAACGGACGACGGAAACAATAAAAGGGGAAGAGCCATACCATGAATTATACCATAACATTTTAAAGAACTTTCAGAATCAAGTCCTGATTTTTTTAAACTTTTTGGTATAAGTATGTGTTCGATTGTAATCAGGGCAGAGCGGAGATAGGCGCTAAATGCAACGGGTATAGCAATTTTACAAAGAGAAAACATTGCATTATCATATTTTTTGTTTGTTTTGTAACGCTTTTTGTCTATATAAAATAGCAGATACAGATATAAAAATGATGCAATTTCTGAAATACTGCCGCTAAGCACCATGCAAAGACAGGCATATTCTATACCTTTTTTACTGAATAATTCAAGCGTGATTATGCTGACAGTGATTTTTACAAATTGTTCAAACAGCTGTGCGGAGGCACTTTTATAAACTCTTCTTACTGCAATAAAATATCCGCTCATACTAGATGACATTGCTATTGGAATCATACTTATACTAAGTGCTTTTAATGATAACAAAGTCCTTTTGTCATTTAAAATATTTGTTGCTAAATAATCAGACATCGTAAACAATAAAATAAAAGACAAAAAACCAAAAAATGCACTGTATGCTAAACATTTTTTCATTATGTAATCGGTGGCATTTTTTTCTTTACGGGCAAGGTCATCAGCAACCATTCTTGTCGCGGCAAGGTTAATTCCTGATGATGCAAGAGTCACACTAAAGCCATATACTGACATGATAAGCTGAAACAGACCGACACCTGCCGGGCCTACTTTGTTTGAAATATATACATTAAAAGAAATCCCGACAAGATTCATTATTGCAGAGGATGATGATGTTATAGCCGCATTTATTATAAAACGTTTTTTGCGCATTTTGATTCTCCTTAGCGGTTTATATATGAATTATATGTATAAACCTTTATTCAGAGTACAAAAAAGTAACACATTTTATGAATATGAATATTATGTTGGTGTAAAGCCTGAATCTATAATAAGTTAAGGAGTGGTTATATGCTTAGATATAAGCTGTGGGGTGCTGTGGCAACATCATTTTGCGTAGGAGTATTCGCAGGACTTATTCTGCCTCCGCTTTTTCTTGTTATAGCAGAGGGTATACTTATTATCTTTATAACATTTTGCTGGTTGTGCGGTTAAGGAGGTTTTTTTATGAAGATTATGGTTGTAAAATTTCCAAAGGCGATAACGGGAATACTTAAGGCAATTCTGAAGATTAAATAAAGAAACAGTGATATAGCGGATTTTATAAAATCCATTATATCACAAAAGATTTTATAAAAAAATAAAAAAGCCGAAGCAAAGTTTGCTTCGGCTTGGCGCGCCTTGAGGGATTCGAACCCCCGACGCCTCGGTTCGTAGCCGAGTCCTCTATCCGGCTGAGGTAAAGGCGCCTATCTTTTTTTACAACAGATGATATTATAACACAGTAATAGTAAAAAAGCAAGTTTTTTTTAAAAAAAGATATTTTTTTATTTAAAGAATTATAAAGATAATAGGAAAAGAGGGCCAAAAGGCCCTCTTTTCCTATTAAAGGAGGAAGGATTATATCAATTAAGAGAATTATTCATAAAGAAGCTGTTTAATTTCTTCAGAGTCTACATTAGACTTATCATACCATTTAAAGCCTGTATCAATCTCTTTTTCAACCTGTTCGCCCTTGTATGCCTTATAGGCTGCTTCAACAGCTTTGTAACCTATCTGTATTGGGTTCTGAGTAACGGCACCGTACATTTCGCCGTCGCGCACTGCATCTATCTGACGTTTGCCTGAGTCAAAACCTACTGCCTGAATCTTACCTGTTTTGCCAAGCTCAGAGAGTGCAAGCACAACACCAATCGCAGAGCCTTCATTTGCGCCATACATTCCGACTACATTAGGATTTGCTGATATAATAGCTTTTGCTGCGTCGGCTGATTTTGTGTGGTCGCCTTCACCATATTGGATATCGACAATTTTTATATCGGGATATTTTGATTCAATTCTTTCCTTGAAACCATCTCTTCGGTCTCTGCCAGTCATGCTTGTCTGGTCCTGAACAATCATGCCAATTTCGCCTTTGCCGCCGATAGCCTCTGCCATTTTATCAGCAGCAAGCGCTGCTGCAGCCTTGTTATCTGTTGCAGCTGTTGCAGCAACAATATCTGAATCAACACCTGAATCAAAGCCTACAATAGGAATGCCTCTTTGATGAGCCTTCTCAAGCGAGCCCAGGATTGCTTTTGAATCAAGCGCCGCAATACATATTGCAACGGGGTTTTTTGAAAGAGCGGCATCAAGCATTTCTGTCTGCTTGTCAATTTGTGATTCAGTGTCAGTACCCTGGAAGGTTATCTGGACTCCGTAATCTTCTGCCGCCATTTCGGCACCCTTTCTCACCGTTTGCCAGAACTGATGCTGAAAGCCTTTTGCTATAACTGCAATATAGGGCTTATCACCTGTTATTTCATTTAAGTTATCTGACTGCCCGCCTCTGTTGCAGCTTGTCAGTAATAAAACAAAGCAGAGAAGGAGAGAGATACAAAGAATTTTTGATTGCTTTTTCATATATGGTTTTCCTTTCTGATAATTATATATTTTGTTTTTTTCTTCTGTACGTATCAATAAATACAGCTAAAATTACTACAGCACCGATAACAACTGTCTGCCATTCCTGAGCGACGCCGACAATTCTTAATCCGTTTGTTAAAACACTCATGATAAAAGCACCGATTATAGTACCTGAAATAGTACCCTGACCGCCTGCAAGCGATGTTCCGCCTATTACGACTGCTGCAATAGCTTCGAGCTCATATCCCTGACCGATAGCAGGCTGTGCTGAACCGAGACGTGAGGATATAATAATGCCTGCAATACCAAAAAACGCACCTGCAAGAGCATGTATTCCTGTAAGCCAGCCGGCAACATTAACACCTGAGAGTCTTGTTGCTTCAGTATTAGACCCGATTGCAAAATTGTATCTTCCCATGACAGTTTTATTTAAAATTATGCTCGCAATAATCGCCATTATGAATAATATTAAAACAGCATTAGGGAGCTGAAATCCCGGTATTAACTTACCAAAGAGCGAACCGACTGCAATTTCTTTATATTCGCTCGGGAAGTAAACAGGGCGCGCGCCTGTGACAACTAATGAAAGTCCTGATGTTATCATCATAACACCCAAAGTTGCAATAAATGCGGGGATTTTCAGACGTGATACCATTAGACCCGTAAGCGTTCCGATTATTGTTCCTACTAAAATACATATTATACTGCCAAGCCATAGCGGAAGGTTAAGACCTGTTACGCACAATCCCGATATTACAGCTGAAAAAGTCATGACTGTTCCTATAGAAAGGTCAATTCCGCCTGTAATGATAACAAACGTGACACCAAGTGCCAAAAGTCCGTTAACACAAGTTGCAAGCAGTATGGAAATGATATTATCTACTAAAAGAAAGTTGGGTGATAGTATTGTAAAAATGATAATTAGTACTATTAATGTTAAAAAAATTATCAGTTTTTGAGCGCCTATAGAAGAAAAATTCATCATTTTTTTTGACGCTTTGCCCGAACTGTTTTCACTCAAAATGCTCAACTCCTATTCTCTTAATGTTGCATAATGCATTATTGTTTCCTGATTTGCTTCATTTATGTCTAAAATTTTTGTTATTCTTCCTTCGCACATGACTGCAACTCTGTCTGACATTCTTAAAATTTCAGGGAGCTCAGATGAAATCATAATAATTGACTTTCCCGATGCGGCAAGCTCTGTAAGAAGAGAGTAAATCTCGCTTTTTGCACCTATGTCAATACCTCTTGTCGGTTCGTCAAATATTAAAATATCGCAGTCTCGCACAAGCCATTTTGCTATAATGACTTTTTGTTGGTTTCCGCCCGAAAGATTTTTTGCAATCTGCCTTATGCCGGGTGTCTTTGTTTTAAGTTTTTCTACGTATTCCTTTGAAACTTTTGCAGTTTTGCCTGAACTTATAAAACCAAAGCGGTTGAATTTTTCCATTGAGGCAATAACTGTGTTTGTTTCAACATCCATACCAACCATCATTCCGTAGCGTTTTCTGTCTTCAGAAAGGTAGCCTATTCCGTTTTTTACGGCATCCTGAGGCGAATTGATTTTTACCAGCTTTCCTTTAATGAATATGTCACCTGATTTTTTCTTGTCAGCACCGAAAATTGCTCTAGCAACCTCAGTTCTGCCTGCCCCCATTAAACCTGCAAAGCCCAGAATTTCGCCGTGTTTTAAATCAAAAGAAATGTCTTTTAAGAGCCCACCGTCAGACAGATTCTGAACAGAAAGAACAACATCATCAGATAGAGCAGTGCTTTCTTCTTTGGGCTCTTCAAAGATTGTTCTTCCAACCATCATATTTATTATTTCGTCTTTTGAGACGTCGTTTGTATTTACAGTATTAATGTATTTTCCGTCACGCATGACAGTAATTCTGTCTGTTATTTTCATAAGTTCATCCATTCGGTGAGAAATATAAACTATTCCTACACCGCGCTTTTTCAGTGACTCAATAATTTTAAAAAGCTCGGCTATTTCACTTTCAGTCAAAGCTGCCGTAGGTTCGTCCATTATCAAAATTTTTGAATCAAAAGAGAGAGCTTTTGCAATTTCGACCATCTGTTGTTTGGCAACAGTTATGTCGGCTACTTTTGCTCTGGGACTTAAATTAAGATTTAGCATCTTAAAAAGCTCTTTGGTTTTTTCGACCATCTCTTTGTCATCAGTGAATATCTTTGCTTTTCTCGGCTCTCTGCCAATAAATATGTTTTGCGCCGCGGAAAGATGCTGCATAAGGTTTAATTCCTGATGAATGATTGAAATTCCTGCATCTTGTGTGTGTCGTGGATTTTCAGGTTCTAAACTTTTTCCCATATACGTTATATTTCCGCTGTCTTTTTTATAAACTCCGGTGAGGATTTTCATCAGTGTAGATTTTCCAGCACCGTTTTCTCCCACTATGGAATGAACCTCGCCTGCACGTAAATCAAAATGACAGTCGCTAAGAGCATGAACTCCGGGGAATCTTTTTTCTATATGCTCCATGGTCAGAATGGTTTCTCCCATATCCAGCACCTCTTTTCAACTTTTCTGTTTTTATAATTCCATATTTTTTTGATTTAATTCATAAAATACATAAAAATTGTTGACTTAAAGGCAAAGTTGTGTTATAGTATGTATGTATCATTTTGAAAGCGAGGAAACAATCCATGGATTCTGACGAGAGCGATAGTAACAACGCCGGAGTTTGTGTAAATTTGTTATATGAGGCATATCTGCGGATTTATATAAAAATACGCAGGTGTGTCTTTTTGTGTTTTAAAAAGGTGTTAATTTGATTATAATTTGAAAATTTAAACAAATTTTATTAAAAATTAAGGAGAAAAGGATTAAATGGAAACGATACTTCCGTATACTATTGTGATGATTTTGCTTGTTTTCATGTCAGCATATTTTTCAGCAACAGAAACTGCATTTTCATCACTAAACAAAACGAGACTTAAAGCATTAGCAGAAGAAGATAATAAAAAAGCAAAGTTAGCATTAAAACTTGCAGAAGAATATGATAAGCTGATTTCAACAATTCTTATAGGTAATAACATCGTAAATATTGCTCTTGCCTCAATTGCTACAGTTATGTTTATGAAAATCAACGAGCAGCATGGAGCAACTATTTCAACAGTTGTTGTTACTGTCGTTGTTTTGATTTTCGGTGAAATATCTCCAAAGAGTATTGCAAAAGACAGTCCTGAACAGTTTGCAATGTTCTCATCAAAAATAATCAGAGGACTTATATTTCTGTTAACACCTGTAAACTTTTTGTTTACTTTGTGGAAAAAACTGCTGTCAAGAATTTTTAAAATTGAAAACAACTCAAAAATGTCTCAGGAAGAGCTTTTAATGCTTGTTGAAGAAATTGAACAGGACGGAAGCGTGGATTCTGATGACGGTGAGCTTATTAGAAATGCAATTGAGTTTTCTGATATGGAAGCAGAGGATATATTAACACACAGAGTTGATATCGAGGCTGTTTCTATTGAAGATTCAAAAGAGGAGATTGCTGATACATTTATTAAAACACGTTTTTCAAGACTTTTAGTATATGACGGAAGCATTGACAATATCATCGGAGTTATTCACTTGAAAGACTTTTTCACGGCAAACGGTGTAACAAAGAAAAATCTCAAAGACATAATGACAAAGCCTGTATTTATTCAAAAGTCTGAAAAGATTGATGACATTCTTAAAATTCTGCAGACTAATAAATCACATATAGCTATTGTTGTAGATGAATACGGCGGAACATTCGGAATGGTTACAATGGAAGATATTTTAGAAGAGCTTGTTGGTGAAATATGGGATGAGCATGACGAAGTTGTTGAGGATTTCAAAAAGATTGATGAGCATGTCTACAGGGTAGAGGGCTCGGTTAATTTTGATGATTTATGCGACTTTTTCGGTATTAAGTTTGAGACAGACAGAGTTTCTGTAGGTGGCTGGGTTATGGAACAGCTTGGAAAAATGCCTGAAAAAGGTGATAAATTTGATTTTGAACATCTTTCAATTACAATTACCGGAATTGATTCGCACAGAGTTACAGAAATCATAATTAAAGAGGGCGAAAAAGCCGAAGAGGAAGAGTAAAAACTAAAAGTTAAGGCACAGCAATTATATGCTGTGCCTTTTTAATAAATATAGTTTCTATCTTAATAATTTATTTATTTCAACGGGATTTAAGTGACGCCATTTTCCTATAGGAAGATTACCTAAGATAACATCGCCTATTGCAACACGTTTTAGATAGAGCACTTCGTGGGAAATAGCAGAGCACATCTTCCTTATTTGTCTGTTTCTGCCTTCATGAATAGTTATTGTGATTTGTGTTGTATTATCAGGTCTGTGCGATAATGACACCTTAGCAGGAGCAGTTTTTTTTCCGTCTATAAACACACCTTTAGATAAAATTCCTGCCTCACGTGTTGAAACTGTTCCTGAAACTACTGCAATATATGTTTTATCTGTTTCTTTTGATGGATGGGTAAGGTTATGTGCAAAATTACCGTCATTTGTGAGTAGTAACAGTCCTTCTGTATCATAGTCAAGTCTGCCGACAGGGTATAGTCTCTCACTTATATCATTTGAGATTAAATCAAGCACAGTTTTTCTCCCAAATTGGTCGCTTGCCGAGGTAATATAGCCTGAGGGTTTATTAAGCATAATATAATATTTTTTTTTGCTTTTTTTAATGAGCTTCCCGTCAACGCAGATTTCATCATAATCGGGGTCAATCTTTGTGCCAAGCTCCTGAGCCTTTAAACCATTTACCGTGACTCTGCCGTCAGTGATAATTGTCTCACATGCACGTCTTGATGCAACACCGCATTCTGCCATATATTTTTGCAACCTGATTTTTTCGCTCATGTATTCCTCCGAAAGTTTTAATTGTGTCAATCAGCACATCTATAATTATATGATAAAACAATTTATTTTTCAATATATAATGTGTTATTTTTATTATGCATGAAAAACTTCAGGAGATATCAGATATGATATTAATTTATAAAAAACACCGTCAAAGGTTGGTTTTGGGGGCTCTTGATAGATAATATCTTCGCCTGCAAGTAAGTCGATTTTTCCCAAAAATTTTTCTTTATATGAAATAGTTATGTTGCCTATAACAGAGCCTTTTTTAATTGGTGCCTCAATTTTCTGGGGAGATTGGTAGGTGAGTTCAATAGATGAAAGGTCATCTTTTCCTGTAAGTGTAATATAAAAATTATCTCCTGCCAAAAGCTCTAATCGTTTTAATGAGCCGTTTTCTACAGGAATTGTTTTTAAAATCATATCTTTGATAATTAGCGGTTTTTTTCTATAGTTTTTAAATGCGTTATCAAGCATATTTTTGTGGTCATTCCAGTCATCAGGTGCATTTAACGTTACAGCAATTATACGAAATCCGTCCCGTTCTGCAGCGGAAACTAAACATCTGCCTGTTTTCTTTGTATATCCAGTCTTTACACCGATACACCCGTTATATAGACTTAAAAGCTTGTTATGATTTGAAAGTGTGCGCATATAGCTTTCGTTGCCGTTTGAAATATTTTTAGTTTTTGTTGAAACAATTTCTTTGAATTTTTCATTTTCAAGTGCAGCCCTTGTGATAATCGCAAGGTCATATGCAGTTGTATAGTGACCGTCTGCATCAAGTCCGTTTGGATTTTTAAATGAAGTGTTTTTAAGACCTAAACTTTTTGCTTTGTCGGTCATCATTTTTGCAAAATTCGGGACACTTCCCCCAACGTGTTCTGCTATGGCAATAGCGGCATCGTTACCTGATGCAAGCATGAGACCATATAAAAGATGCTCTAAAGTTATTTCTTCACCCGATTTAAGATAAATGCTGGAGCCTTCTGTTCCTGCGGCATTATTACTGACTTTTACTACATCTGAAAGTTCAGCATTTTCCAGTGCTACAAGTGCCGTCATTATCTTTGTTGTGCTTGCCATTGAATGTCTTTCATGAGCATTTTTTTCAAACAGTACATTTCCTGTCAGTGCATCTATCACACAGGCATACCTTGCTGAAACGCCTAAAGCGCTTACCTTAAGGGACGGCTGTGAGTTGCACAAAACAGTAATGATTGTCATGAATACAAAAAACCTTTTCAATTTTATTACCTCCATAATGTGATAATAAAATAATATTAAAAAATTTATATGAAAATTTCACATAAATTAAAAATTTTAATTTTTTTATAATTAGATGTTTGAATCTGAAAATTTTAGACTATATTATAAGTAAGGAAGTAAAAATAATACATAAGGGAGTGGACAGTAATGAAGATAACAATTTCAGGAAAACAAATCGAACTAACAAATGCACTAAAAAATAGGGTGGAGGAGAAATTTTCTAAACTTGACCGCTATTTCCATAAAGAGACTGAAGCATTCGTTACCTTGTCCGTACAGAGAGAATATCAGACAGTTGAAGCGACAATTCAATCAGGTAACCTGATTTTAAGAGCAGAAGAAGCTACAGATGATATGTACGTTTCTATAGATACAGCGGTTGATACTTTTGAAAGACAGCTAAGAAAACATAAGACAAGAATTGAAAAGAAACTTAAAAAGGAATATTTTGAGGCGGCTCGTCTGAAGGAAATTCCGTATGAAGAAGAGGTAGCAGAAGAAGTTGATTTTAAAATTGTAAAGACAAAGAGATTTGAAATAAAACCGATGAGTCCTGAGGAAGCTATTTTGCAGATGAATTTAATTGGTCATCAGTTCTTCGTTTTTGAAAATGCAGAGTCGGGTGACTCAAATGTAGTATACAAGAGAAAGGATGGCAACTACGGTTTAATAGAACTTACAAAATAAAATAAAGACTATCAGGGGAGCCAATACGGAATTTTATATATAAGCCTAAAACTATCATAAAGAAACATGTTAAATTTACTTCCTGTAATAAATACTATATGTTTGTTTTGACAATTCCAATTCCGTATAGGCTCCTTTTTTCGAAAATTTATGGCGGCAAAAAAATGCCGCCTTTTTATATGTTGACATTAAGTTAATTTTTGATATAATAAAAATATAGCATTTAAATTTAAGAGGGTGTACTGATGCAGGAATACAGTTTTGATATAGCTGATGTAGATTTTTATCTTGAATATAAGGAAAAGCCGCTTCAGGAACGTTTCAAAAAAGAGCATTATCACGGTGCGTGGGAGTTTTATTTTTATTTAGGAGATGCTATGACTTTTTTTCTGAATGACACCAGCTATAATGTTGAAAAATATGACCTGGTTTTTGTTGATAAACACGTTTATCATAAGACCAGCTATAAAAATAACGAAAAAGAACGTATCCTGATTATATTAAAAGACAGCTTTTTCAATATATTTAAAGACAAAGAGCCAATTTATCGTTATCTTTCAAACATAAAGAGTGTTGCCGCTCTGTCTTTTAAAAGTGACTCAAAAAAAATAATCCGTGATAAATTTATAAGAATAGCAAAACTGTATGAAAAAGACGGAGAAAAAGAAGAACAGCTGCAAATTTATTTTGCAGAGCTGATAGCTACAATAAGTGAAATGATAGATAATAACGAAGTTTCCGTCACAAAGATTTTAAAAAATAAAAATGCAATGGTGATATCCCAAATAACAAACTACATTAATAATCATTATAACGAAAAGATTTCGCTTGATTTTTTAAGTGATAAGTTCTTCATTAATAAGTTCCATTTGTGCCATATTTTCAGGAAGGAAACAGGAATGACAATTATTGATTTTATAAATCAAAAGAGAATGGTTGAGGCAGGGATACTTCTTAAGACAACAAATATGACAATTTTTGATATTTCAAATACAGTTGGTTTCCAGAATCAAAATTATTTTGGTACAACGTTTAAAAAGCAGTTTGGAGTATCGCCAAGAGAATACAGACAAAAAGGATAAAGTGAGACTGTTTTCGTCTCTCTTTATCCTTTTTAATTAATTTTCTTTTTTTAGTTTTGCAAAAGCACCCATGAGCGATTTTGTGCCAAAGTCATCAAATGCTATTTCTATTCTTACATCTGTGCCCGAAGGGGTGATTGAAAGCACCATTCCCTTGCCGAATTTTCTGTGACTTACAACATCACCCGGTTTAAAATCGATATTTTTCGGTGTGCTTCTGACATCAAATGCCTTTTTATTCATTATATCAGTAAGCATATCTCTGTGAGAGCGGGTTTGCGTCACAGAATTCAGCAAAGATGAATTGTGAGAATTTTTTGGTGGGTTAAGCAGATTTATGTATTCATCAGGAATTTCTGACAAAAACCTTGATTCCCTTGCATACTGTGATTCGTTATATAGTCTTCTCATGTTTGCATACGAAAGAGAAAGGCGCTTTTTTGCTCTTGTAATGCCTACATAACAAAGTCTGCGTTCTTCTTCAATTTCCGACATATCCAATATAGAACGACTACTCGGGAAAAGCCCTTCTTCCATTCCGCAAAGAAAAACATATGGAAACTCTAAGCCTTTTGAAGAGTGGAGTGTCATTAAGACAACTGAGTCCTGAGTTTCATCATAGTTGTCAACATCTGCAACGAGCGCCGTTGTTTCTAAAAACTCAGAAAGAGAAGGTTCTTGTGTTTCTTTTTCATATTCTAATGCTGATGCCTTAAACTGCTCAATATTTTCAAGTCTTGACTGATTTTCAACAGTGTCTTCCATTGTGAGCATGTCAATATATCCGCTTTTCATTAAAATAAGCTCAATAACATCAGAAGGAAGCATTGTTTTTGCTCTTTCGCGGACTTCATCTATAAGATTTGTAAATGAGACAAGTTTTTCAGCTACACGTGAAAGCTCAGGAAATTGTACTGCATTTTGCATTGCAGCATACATACTGAGTCCGTTTTCATTTGCGACTTTTGCAACCTTTTCAAGAGTCTGTGTGCCGATTTTCCTTGCAGGTTCATTAACAACACGAATTAAGCTGATGTTATCTGCAGGATTAAATACAAGTCTTAAATATGCCAGTGCGTCCTTAACTTCTTTTCTGTCATAGAATCTGAGGCCTGCAAGCACTCTATATGGAATAGAGGAGCCTGATAGCGTTGTTTCTATGATGCGCGACTGTGCATTTGTTCTGTAAAGAATAGCACAGTCAGAATATTTAAAACCGTTTGTAAGTGCATTTTTTATTGAATCTGCAATGTAATATGCTTCGTCATATTCGTTTTCGGCTCTGTACAGGTCGATTTTTTCTCCATCGCCGTTTTCTGTCCACAGTTTTTTCCCTTTTCTTGACAAATTATTTGAAATAACCGCATTTGCAGCATTTAAAATACTTTGTGTAGAGCGGTAATTCTGCTCAAGTTTAATGACCTTGGCGGCGGGAAATTCGCGTTCAAAATCAAGAATATTGTTAATATTTGCGCCTCTGAATTTATAAATACTCTGGTCATCATCGCCCACAACACAGATGTTTTGATGTACACCAGCAAGCGCAGAGCTTAAAAGATACTGAGCATTATTTGTGTCCTGATATTCATCAACAAAAATATATTTGAATCGATTCTGGTAATATAAAAGCACTTCGGGATATTCAGAAAACAGACGGACTGTGAGCATTATAATATCATCAAAATCAAGCGCGTTTGATTCTAAAAGTCTTTTCTGATATAGTGTATATGCGTTTGCTATAAGAGATTTTCTGTAATCTGACTCATTTGCAGCAGTGTATGCGACAGGGTCTAAAAGGTTATCCTTAGCCGAAGAAATCTCTGAAAGCACACTCTTGTAGGGAAGGTGTTTTTCGTCGATGTTAAGCTCTTTTAAGCATCTTTTTATAAGTGTTTTCTGGTCTGCTGAATCATATATTACAAAGTCTTTGCTATAGCCTAAATATTCAATATTTCTTCTTAATATTTTCATGCAGGCAGAGTGAAAAGTGTTAATCCACATGCCGTCAGCATCATCAGAAAGTATTGCTTCAATACGTGTTTTCATTTCATTTGCAGCCTTGTTTGTAAAGGTTATGGCAAGTATTTCAGATGGAAAGCAGAGACGTTTTTCTAATATGTATGCAATCTTGTTTACAACAACGGTGGTTTTTCCACTTCCTGCACCCGCTAAAATAAGAACAGGTCCGTCTGTTGTCAAAATAGCCTCTTTCTGCATTGGATTAAATCTATCTAAGTTCATATTTTTCAATTATTCCTTTCAACGTTTCTAAGGCTCGTAAAGATATTTTTTCATATCTTTCTTTTTTGTTTTTTATTCGTTCATCAAGGGAATCAATTATACCAAAATTAATATTCATAGGCTGAAAATTCTTTCCGCTGAATGAGGAAATATATCCTGACAGAGCACCCATTGCTGTTTTTGTTGTAAAATCTACAGGTTCTTTGTTTAAAAGATGCATAGCACCATTGATTCCTGCAACGATACCTGATGATGCCGATTCAACATATCCTTCAACACCTGTGATTTGTCCTGCGAAGAAAAGTCCTTTTCGTTTCACTGTTTCATAAGTATTTTTAAGCAGAGAAGGGGAGTTAATGTATGTGTTTCTATGCATTACCCCATAACGGACTATTTCTATATTATTAAGTCCTGGAATCATGGAAAATACTCGTTTTTGTTCGCTGAATTTAAGATGCGTCTGAAAACCGACTATATTATAAAGCGTACCGGTTGAGTTATCCTGACGTAACTGAACGACCGCGTAATATTCCTGACCTGTTTTGGGGTTTTCAAGACCTACGGGCTTGAGCGGACCAAAACGCAAAGTATCCTCACCGCGTTTTGCCATGACTTCAACGGGCATACAACCTTCAAAGACCTTTTCATCCTCGAAATCCTTGACTTTTGCTGTCTCAGCTGATATAAGAGCATTATAAAAAGCAGAGTATTCCTCTTTTGTCATAGGACAGTTTAAATAATCAGCTGTGCCTTTGTCGTAGCGTGCTTTTCTGTAAACAATATTTTTATCAATAGAGTCATATGTGATAATAGGTGCTGCAGCATCATAAAAGGACAAACTGCTTGAACCGAAAAAATCTTTGATATTTTCAGAGAGTAAATCGGAAGTGAGAGGTCCTGTTGCTATTATAACACAATCGCCTTCGGGAATCTCTGTTACCTCTTCATTTTTTACATCTATATATGGGTTTGAAGTTATTTTTTCAGTTATAGCTTTTGCAAATTCTGTTCTGTCGACAGCAAGCGCTCCCCCTGCGGGCACTCGCGTTGCTTTGGCACACTCAATTAAAATAGAACCAAGTGCCTCCATTTCGAGTTTTAACAGACCTGCACCGTTTGCTAATCCCTCAGCACGAAGCGAATTAGAGCATACAAGCTCTGCAAAAAAATCAGATTTGTGGGCAGGGCTTTTCTTTTGTGGTTTCATTTCATAAAGCTCTGTATGTATATTATATTTTGCAAGCTGCCATGCTGCCTCGCAGCCGGCAAGACCTGCACCAATAACTATTGCTTTCACGTTATTCCTCCATAATGTGATTAATATAATTGTTTTGTTTAGGAAAAATTTTAATTAGTTTTTCTATAGTTTTTTCATCTGCTGAAAGTCTATTTGAAAATAACAATTCATCAGCAGAAGAAAAGCCTAATGCAAGCTCAGTAAATGAGCCTATGTCTAAACAAACATCGAAAGATTTATTGTTTGTTTTTAAAATTTTATTGTCAATTTTTTCGTATGTTCCGCAGTTTTCTTCAATTAAATCATCTTTTATTTTGATTTTTAAATCCGAGATGTCATATAAAGATAAAACTTTTTCAATGTCTGTTACCCTCGCCATGACAGTGGGGATAGTTTTCAAAACATTTTTTGGATTTAAAATCTGCTTTAAAAGGAGTTTATCTGAGACAGTTCTTATTTTTATTTTTTTATATTTTTTAAATTCAGACAGAAGGCTTAAGAGCGAGTTATTATCTTTATAAACAAGCTCACGTACAAAAATTTCTCCGTTTTTCTCCGAAAAGGAGGCATAACCTGAGAATGAATTATCATTTTCAACAGCAAAAATTCCTCCGCCTGATAGTTTTTGCTCAAAAAAGATATATTCCCAGTCGTCTTTAGTTCT
The DNA here is from genome assembly GCA_015068935.1 of Oscillospiraceae bacterium. GTDB lineage: Bacteria > Bacillota > Clostridia > UBA1381 > UBA9506 > SIG437. Next base: position 63,582 of record SVJO01000001.1, on the reverse strand, counting down.
GATGATATATCCGTTTTTATCACGGCAAAAATCATTATATACAGAATTCAGCTTTTTATAATCACAAACCTGAACCCGTTTAACGGGGGAGATGTCTTCTATATAGGGGAGGTTGTCCTGAGTAAGTTCATAAATGTCAAGAGTATAGCACATCCTGTAACCCAGTTTGTTATAAAATTCGTAGTTAAAAGGAATTAAAAGGCTAAGAGCCATATTTCGATTTTTCTGCTCTATGAGACATTCTCGCATGAGTTTTTTTGAAAATTTCCTACCTCTGAACTCACTTGCCACACTGACACCTACAATATATGCAGACATAACAGGTGATGAATTTAAAGAGACGCAATATGGAATCATTAAAAGAGCGCCTGCAAGCTTTGAATCTTCTTTGATGACAAGAGCATCTTCAGCCTTCCAGAAATTATCAAAGAATTCGGATAAAAAAGGCTCCTGCTCATCAAAAGCATAAGCCCAGAGTTCTTTTACAGATTCTTTATCATTATTTTGTGCCTGCATAGGTTCACCCCTTTATTCAAGCATTTTCAGCAGGAATTTTTCAAAACTGCATTAATTTTTTCTAGTAAAAATACAGGTTTATATGCCTCTTTTGTTTTTCTTAAATTTTCTATACCCATGTCTTCTTCGCGGTTAATATAAGTAAAATCCTTCCATTCATTAGCACAGAATTCACAGTTTATAGCATTAAATGCACCTCTTAAACCAGAGAGCGCAACCTCAAAATGAATTAAAGCAGTATCAAAAGAGACTGCCTCTCCAAGAGAAAAGGCGCAAATTTCATTGCCTACTTTAATCACACCTCCGGTTAAAGCTAATTCATTAAGGTTATCAAGAGCCTTAAAAGTAGCTTCTCTCGATGCTTCGAGCCATTTTGTTCTTTCCTTACCTTCAATCCATTTATCAAATAATGCTTTGCATTCCCTTGTATCATCCTGAGTCATTTTCAAATATTTATAGTTATAGGTTTTTTTAAAATAATTATAATGATTTCGCTTTGAATGAAGTTCTTTTCCGCTTAAATCAATGAGCTTTTTTGTTTCATATATATAATCAAAGGCATTTCTGTCAGGAATATATTCAAATTCATTTGGGAAAAGTGACTTTAATTCATCAGCCATAAAGGGAGATAAATTTCTGAAAACAGGAGTAACTCCTTTTGATTTCATATAGTCACATGCAAAAAGTATTGCGCTTCTTTTGTCGCCATCTCCTAATGGGTAACTTGCACACAGAGGACTTTTGGGATATTCATAAAAGAGCACTAAAGAACCGTCAATTATACTGTATTTAACATATTTTTCGCCACCCCAAAGAAAAGCCGTAGTAAAATTATATACAGAATTTGTTATATTTTTAAAATATGGCGAAACTATTTCCTTAGATTTTAAAGTTAACGGCATTAAGTCTATCATTTGTTTCACTTCCTGAATTCTTTTAAAAACAACTCATAAATTTCTTCAAAAAAACTATTGGGGAATTTTTCACCGGTAAAATGCTCAAAAGCAAGAATACCCTGATAACATAGCATACCAAAGCCATTTATCGTTTTCGATCCGCGTATCTTTGCCTCTTTTAAGAAAAGAGTTTCCCATGGAGAATATATAAGGTCACAGCAAACAGTATTTTCTGTAACAATATCAAAAGAGTCAAATGGGTTTTTATCCTCGTTGGGATGCATGCCAACGGGTGTAGCATTAATTATAATGTCATATTTTAAGTCGGGTTTGAAAATTCCACAGTATTCTGTATTGGTGTTTGCTTTGATTATTGCACCGATATCGTCTGCTTTTTCCTGCGTTCTTGCAGTTATCGTAATGCTTTTAGCGCCGTTTGAAGCTAACGTATAGGCAACTGCGCGTGCCGCTCCGCCAGCACCGAGCATTAGTATATTTTTACCCTTAACATCTGTTTTATTCACATTAAGAGATTTGAGAAAACCAGGACCGTCTGTGTTATAGCCATACCATTTACCGTCTTTTTTTACAACTGTGTTAACTGCTCCTATAGTTTTAGCGCTGTCGTCGACAATATCCAGATGGTCCATAACACGCAGTTTGTGAGGTACAGTTATATTAAAGCCTGAGGCAAGAAGTTTGGCAGCTTCAAATTTTGCTGAGAATTCCTCAGGAGACGCACTAAAAGCAACATATGCAATGTCCTTGTTTGTTTTTTCAGCTAAAAGACTTTGAAGTCTGGGGGACATTACATGGCCTACAGGGTATCCAAAAATACCAAACAGCTTAGTTTTTGAAGTTGTATACATAATTATAACCTCGCTTTTGTATAATTAAATTTATAACGAGGTTAGTTAATGAAGAAAAATCTCCTATAACTAACCTCATCTGAAATCTATTCTAGAAACATTTATAAACTAAAATTGCAGTCAAAAGACCTACAATAGCACCAGCTAAAACCTCTAAAGGAGAGTGACCAATAAGCTCTTTTAATTTCTCGTTGGAAATTTCAACATCTTCGCTTTCCTCGTATGAATCAACCAGCTTATTTATAACCTTTGCCTGAATTCCAGTTGCACGTCTGACACCAGATGCATCATACATAACAACAAACGACAAAACAGCGCAAACGGCAAAAAGGGCAGAGGAGACACCTTCTGTATATCCAACTGCAGATGTCAGCGATATGACAAAGGATGAATGAGAACTTGGCATTCCTCCAGAGCCTACAAATCTGCTCCAGTCAAGACGTTTGTTCTGTATTAGTACTAAAATAACCTTCATGGTTTGTGCAATGAACCAACCGAGAATTGCAGTTAATAGGATTTTGTTTTCAAGCAGTTCTGTAAAAAAATTCAAGGCTATTCCTCCTGTTTTATCTGTCTCTGCTTAATAAGTAATTTGAAAATTCTTTCAGAAAATCAGCTTTCTCTCCATATTCTGAAATAACCTCTATAGCCTTTAAGGTGTAATCCTCAAGCATTTTCTTTGCCTGTTCAATTCCATAGAGAGTAACAAATGTGGTTTTATGATTTATTTTATCGCTTCCAACGGGCTTTCCTAAAAGCTCCTCATTTCCTTCGACATCTAAAATATCATCTTTGATTTGGAAAGCAATTCCAAGGTATCTTGAGAAGGATTCCATTTTTAAAATATCTTCTTTTGTTGCACCGCCAATCAATGCTCCAATTTTTGCTGCTGCCATGATTAAGGCACCTGTTTTGTGAAGATGCATTGTCATTAGTGTAACAGAATCAATATCTTTTTCTTCGGATTCCATATCAATTACCTGGCCGCCAATCATACCTTCTGTTCCTGCTGCAGCGCTGAGAAGTTTTAAAGCATCAACAGTTATATTGGGCAAAAGCTCAGAATTTGTTAGCGCAACCTCAAAAGCGCGGGTAAGCAATCCGTCGCCTGCTAAAAGCGCCATTGCTTCGCCGTAAACTACATGATTAGTTGGTTTGCCTCGTCTTAAATCATCATTATCCATACATGGAAGGTCGTCGTGAATTAAAGAATATGCATGAATCATTTCTAGAGCACATGCAAACGGCATGACTTCCTCGCCACCGCCAAAAAGCTCACAGCAGCTCAGTGTAAGTACAGGACGAATTCTTTTTCCTCCAGATAAAAGGCTATATTTCATAGCCTCATATATGGCTTTCTGATGGTTGTCGTTTTCCATGAAATATTTACTTAAGTACTGTTCTGTTAGATTAATCTTTTTTTCAAATTCAAATAAAAAATCCATTGTTTCCTCCTTATTAAACGGAATTACTCCTCAGGATTATCAAAAATTTCTTCCTTCGGCTGAGATTCGGCTGTCAGCTTTGTAACTTTCTGCTCAGCCTTATCAAGAGTTTCACGAAGCTCTTTAGAAAGGCCTATTCCTTTTTCAAAAAGCTCTAAAGCCTCAGAAAGCTCAACATCACCGCTCTCAAGCTTTTTAATGATGGTTTCTAAGTTTTGCATTGATGTTTCAAATTTTTGTTCTGACATATGATTGCTCCTATTTTTTCAGCCGATTTTTTACGACTGAATAATAAAGTCTAACCATTAAAATTATACCATATTTATAGGGGACTGTCAACTGATTTGGTTTTAAGTTTTTAAGCATGGTGCAAATAAATATATTTCTTTATAAAAAAATTGTCGAAAAATTATTTTAATTCGACAAAAACTCTTATATTTTTACGAAGGATTGTCAATAATAAAAGCAGAATAATATATGGAATATTATGTAAACAGAGGAGGTTTTTGTTTTGCAGGTAGTTTTAAGCATGAACAAAGATACATTAATTGCCAAAATGTCAGGCGAACTTGACCATCACAGCGCCGAAGAGGTAAGGGAGAAACTAGAGAGATGTATAATTAATAAATCAGCTAAAAATCTGATTTTTGATTTTAGTAATCTGACCTTTATGGACAGCTCGGGGATAGGGATGATTATCGGCAGATTTAAACTCATTTCAGCGATGGGCGGAAAAGTTCAGATAGTCTGTAAAAGCAGACAGATTGATAAGCTGATTTCAATGTCGGGCTTGAAAAAGATTATTAAAGTATATGACGATATCAAACAGGCGATTGAAAGCATTTAGGAGGATGAAATATGAAGACAAATAATAAAATGAAGTTAGAGTTTCCAAGTCTGTCAGGAAATGAAAGCTTTGCACGGGCAACAGTAGCCGCATTTGTTTCTCAGCTTGACCCTACTGTTGAGGAAATCGCAGATATAAAAACAGCACTTTCCGAAGGGGTAACTAATGCAGTAATTCATGGATACGGAGATAAAATCGGAATTATAAAAATTGAGTGCGAGCTTAATGATAAGACTGTTAAATTGATAATTGAAGATAACGGAAAAGGAATTGCCGATAAAGAAAAGGCAAGACAGCCTTTTTATACCGAAAGCGATGGGGAAGAGCGCTCGGGCATGGGATTTACAGTAATGGAAACATTTATGGATTCTCTGGAAATTATTTCAAAAACAGGAGAAGGAACAAAACTGATAATGACAAAAGAAATCAGCGACTTAAAGGAGCAGGTTTGAGGTAATAAAAATGTATAATAAACAGCAAGATACATACATTCTTTTAAAAAAAGCATCAGAGGGTGACCTACAGGCAAAGGAAAAGTTAATAGAAGATAATATGGGACTTGTTTACACTGTAGCAAAGAAATTCATCAGCAGAGGAGTCGATTTTGAGGATTTAGTGCAGCTTGGCTGTATTGGTTTAATAAATGCTGTTGATAAATTTGATGTATCATTTAATGTAATGTTTTCAACATATGCTGTGCCTTTGATTATGGGTGAAATAAAGCGTTTTTTACGTGATGACGGACCAATCAAGGTTTCAAGGAGCTACCGTGTTATAAGCAGTAGAGTATATATGTTTAAAGAAAAATTTCTGCTTGAAGAAGGAAGGGAGCCAACAATAAACGAAATAGCAGAAAATCTGAATATTGAACGTGAAGAAATCGCCGCTGCGCTTGAGGCAACTCAACCGCCTGAATCTATATATAAAACAGTCGATGACTCGGAAAAAACACATTTAATTGATAGAATATGCGGGGGAGTAGACCACGAAGAAATGCTCATTGACAAAATAACAATATCTGAGCTATTTAAAACTCTTTTGCCAAGGGAAAGAAAAATAATTATATTAAGATATTTTAAGGATAAAAAACAAACAGAAGTGGCAAAAATACTTGGAATATCACAAGTCCAGGTGTCAAGACTGGAAAAAAAGATTTTGTGCAAAATAAAAGAAAAAATTTCATGAAAAAAGCTCCCCAAAGGGGAGCTTTAATATTAAACATTAAGATGTTTTCTTACAGAAATAAGGCTTCCTATACCTCCAAGAACAATTCCCATCACTATAAATGTAGGAATCAGATAACCTGTCATGTCAGATAGAGGTTTAAATGATACAAAACTTATTCCAAGTGAAGATAGTGAAGAAACAATTCCACTATACGCAAAACAGATAATCAGGAGAGAGAAAATCGCTCCCGAAAGTCCTATAATTACACCCTCAATAATAAATGGCCATCTTATGAACCAGTCAGTTGCACCGACAAATTTCATAATATTAATTTCTTTAGCTCTTGAAAAAACTGCAAGTTTAATTGTATTTGATATAATAAAAATTGAAATAAGTCCAAGAGCAATCATAATCCAAATACTGTTTCTTGCAATTAGTGATGTTGCAGAGAGAAGTTTATCTATTGTTTCTTTGTTTAATCTGACTTTAGCAATACCTTGAATTTGTTCAAGTTGGCTGACTACACTATCTGTTTGCTCTAAGTCTGATAACGTAACTTTGTACCAGTCTCTCAATGGATTATTTTCATCATATCCATCAAATAGGGAAGCATTATCACCCATGCCTTCTTTAAGAGCCTGAAGTCTTGTTGTTTTTGAGTCAAAAGTTGCCGTCTTAACATATTCCACAGATTCAATCTGTGCTTTTAAAGCCTCAGTTTGCTCTGGAGAACAATTTTCATCGACAATTAATATAATTTCATAATCACTTTCAAATTGTCCTGCTATGTAATTTAAGTTGATTGTCAAAACAAGGAAAACACCAAAGATAAGAAGACTTACAATAACTGTAAACACTGATGCAAGACTCATCCATCCGTTAGAAAAAACATTTTTTGTTGCTTCCTTTGAAAAATAATTCAATTCTCTAATCTTCATAGCCATACACCCCTCTAACTTCGTCACGTACAATTACGCCGTCTTCGATGGCTATTACACGTTTTTTCATTGAATCAACGATGTCTTTTGCATGTGTTGCCATAATAATAGTTGTTCCTCTTCTGTTGATTTCTTCCAAGAGCTCGACAATTTCATATGCTGTTTTGGGATTTAAGTTTCCTGTAGGTTCATCAGCAATCAAAAAGGCAGGATTATTTGCAAGCGCCCTTGCAAGCGCGACACGTTGCTGTTCACCGCCTGAAAGCTGATTTGGGTATACCTTGGCTTTGTGAGAAAGACCTACCATACTTAAAACATTTGGAACCTGTCTTCTGATTTCTCTGGGACTTGCCCCAACAATTTCCATAGCAAAGGAAACATTTTCATATACTGTTTTTTTAGGGAGAAGTCTGAAATCCTGAAAAACCACGCCCATTTCGCGTCTTAAATATGGGATTTCAGAACGTTTTAATGAATTAACACTGATGTTATTTACAATAACTTCACCGCTTGTTGCGACCTCTTCATGCATCAAAAGTTTAATTAACGTTGACTTTCCTGAACCTGATGGGCCAACGACAAAAACAAATTCGCCGCGTTCAACAAAAAAGCTTATATTATTTAAGGCAGTAGAGCCATTTTCATAAACCTTGGATACATTACTTAAAATAATCATACATTATCTCCTGTTTTATTTTGGCAATTAAAATTTCGATGGGTTTGAGTTAAGATATTTATTAACAAGTACTGCAACTTTAAACACTACTGCATCATCAAATTTTCTTAAATCAAGACCTGTAAGACGTTCAATTTTGTCAAGTCGGTAAACTAATGTGTTTCGATGTACGAAAAGTTGTCTTGATGTTTCGCTGACATTTAAATTATTCTCAAAGAATTTATGAATTGTCTGGAGTGTCTCATCATCGAGAACATTAATGCTCTCTTTTTTAAATATTTCATCAAGGAAAAGCTCACAAAGTTTGCTCGGAAGTTGATAGATTAATCTTCCGATTCCAAGTGTGTCATAGCTTAAAATATATTTATCGCTATCGAAAACGCGTCCTATTTCAAGTGCGAGCAATGCTTCTGAATAGGAGCGGGAGATGTCATTAATAACATCTGTCGGGGTTCCCATTCCCACATATACAGTAGTCATCAGTTCAGAGTTTATCATTTCAACAATACTCTGCGCAGTTTTTTTGAGATGCTCTTTTGTATATGGCTCTGTTAACGCTTTTATTATAACTATATTTTCATTATCCATCGCCAAAACAAAATTCTGGTCAGGGAACATATTCTGTAGTAAATGCTGAACAGGAAGGTCATTTGTGCCGTCGGTCTGCACTATATATACGATTCTTGGAATATCGGCATCTATTTGGAGTTCATCACTTCTTAAATCAACATCTCCAGGAAGAACATTTCCAAGTAAAACATTTTTTATGTAATTTGTTTTGTCATACTTATTACCACAATGAAGCTGAATATTAGATAAACTTACAGCAAGCATTGAACAAAAATAATGAGCGTCACGATCTGTGCCTTTTGTATATACAATATAATCAAACATACTTCTTGTGCCGAAGGCAACGAATGTGTAATCACCAATAATAAATGATTTATTTAAAACCGGATTTGAGGTTACAGCATCATATGCAGTATCTTCGTCAATGGGCGTATAAACACTTGCTACAACAAAACCCGTGTTGTTGAGAACGCCTGAATCACGTGATGAAATGTTTGACATTTGTTCGAGTATCGGTTGAAAGACCTGACCTAACATAATATAACTCCTCCAATCATAAAGATTTACGTGCTGAATCCGTAAAATCTACAAATATATAAAAAACGCAATATATTAAATATAATATACCTTTTTCGACTTTTTTGCAAGTTATTTTTTATAAATTTCACCAAATTGTAATATTTTTACCTTGATTTATATATTAATTTTGGAGAAATACTATAAATAAAAATTCTAAGGTGATTTTATGAAAAATAAAAAAAGATATATGATATATTTTACAGGCGGATTGTTGTCAGGTTTTCTTAACGGTTTATTCGGAAGCGGAGGAGGGACACTTTTAGTTCCTTTTATGACAGAATGTTTAAATGTTGAAGAGCATAAAGCTCATGCAACTGCTATTTTAATTATTTCATCATTTACGATTGTAAGTCTGATTTTTTACGGCATGAATTCATTTCTTGATTTAAAACTTACTCTGTGGGTTTCTGCAGGAGGAATTGCAGGGGGCTTTATAGGAGCAAAACTGTTAGCTAAATTATCGGCAAACGTAATCAGAAAAATTTTTGGTATATTTATGATTATTGCTGCTGTAAGGATGGTGATGAAATGATTCTGGCCGTACTGATTGGGGTGTTTAGCGGGGTTATAAGCGGAATGGGAATAGGCGGAGGCACAATTTTAATTCCTGCGCTGTCAATATTTTTAAACGTAAACCAACATAATGCTCAGGGTATAAATTTATTATATTTTATTCCGACTGCAGCTGTGGCTCTTGTTGTACATTTTAAAAACAAATCACTTGATTTTAAAACAGCAATTCCCATCATCCTTTCAGGTGTGGCAGGAGCTGCAGGAGGGGCAATTGTTGCAGGAGTAATCTCTGCACAGACTCTTCGAAAATTTTTTGCGTTGTTTCTTTTTGCAATGGGATTATACGAAATATTCAAGAAAAAGAAGCAAGAAAAGAGATAACTCTAATCCTGCTTCAATTTATACCTTTTAATCAGTTAATGTGTTGGTTGATGAAATATATTTTTTCATCTTGTTTTGTTTTCTTATAATTGCAGTTGATAAGATAAATACCAGAGTTATTAAAGAAATTCCAACACCTATATAAAAAGATGTTTGTGTATACGTAAAGGTTATTTCATGCATACCGGATGGGACATTTATTCCAATGAAGTTATTCAACAGTTTGACGGGTTCAACTTCTTTGCCGTCGATTTTAATTGTCCAGTTTTTATCATAATTAATGGTAGTAAAGAATAATCTGTCAGAATCTGCAGTAAAGTTTCCTTCAAGTTTGGTATCAGTGTGTCTTGTAATATTTAATACGTTTGAGTTTAACTTTTTATGCATTTTTATAAACTCTTCCATGTTAAATGAATACAAATAAACCTTATCAGATAGTTTATTGTTAAATCTAACAGTAATTTTATCGCCTTTAGAGAAACTTCCAAGCGAGCACAGTCTGCTTCTTCCGTATGAAGAATTCGGGAGAACCTTACCGTTTACTTTTATATTGTCTATTGTATTTTTATAGTCATCTATTGATATATAAAGCGGTGAATTACTGGTTGCGGTAAATTCTAAAACATTGGATTTTTGCTCAAAAGTCATTTCTTCAAAACACTCAATACCACAAATGGCCTCTGTAAGTAAATTCTGATTTGAAATATAATCTTTTGAAAATTTACCAATTTCCAGTATATCCTCATTTACTGCATATCCAATCGGTAGAAAATATTGATTTTCTAATACTGTGTAATTTTTACCCGAAACCATTTCTCTATATCCTTCATAAAGCTCAGGTTTTTTTGAGAAGAAATATTTTACTCCAAGCAGAGAGTTTGTAACAGGTGTCGCTCCTTTATATTCGAGCGAAATGCTTGTTTGTAATATTCCGAGACTTCTTATGATTTTATTATAGCTCTGATTATATGATGAGCTATAATGTGCAATTCCGTTGTAGCCTAGTGTCATTGAGTCATTATTACTGCGCGAAAAGTCTTTTTCTATACGATAAAAACTGTCATCGTATTTCTGTATTTCATCAACATCCCCAGAAACCGATGATATAAACTCTTCAAATTCAGATGTTTGTTTATATTTAAAAAGTTTGTGCAGACGTTCTACTGTATATAATGAGTTGTAAACAACCTCAAATGACATTATTATTGCTATTAAAGCAAAAAACACACGTCTTTTATTAGTTCTTTCTAGTGTTAATAATAAACCATAAAAAATAATTAAGACAAATGAAACAATTGCTCCGTTTATATTTGAAATTTTATCTTTTGCAACCACGAAAATTAAAATATAAAAAAGCAATACACAGACCGAAGTTAATATAACTTTCTTTACATTTATGTGTTTTAGATAAAGTATTGATCTTGACGAAAGATATAATACAAAAAATACAAACAAAAATGCATATCTGCAAGGGAACCACGTAGGAGCCTGGAACATATGCCAGAAAACATCAAGAGCATTTATGTAAAAACTTAACAGGAAAAAAACAATTACAGCACATGATGCAATTTTTTCTTTAACCTTTATTTTAGGATTTACCATATATAACGCAACAAAAATTGTAACTATTACACTTGAAAAGACATTTGGTCCGCCTTGGTTTGTTATTTTATGACATTGTGCAGGGAATATCATTTTTATAAACGTGTCCGCGCTGACTGTAAAAAATGATTTAGAGTCCGTCACACCTTTTAATAATTTCCCCGCAGCCATGTTTTCAATTGAAGGGAGAAGCTGCCAGGAAAGAAGAAGCACAGAAACTATTCCTGCAAAACAGAGCAGAAGTCCTTTTTTGATAAATTTTTTCTCATCTGTTATAATACACATATATATAAAATAAATAGCTACAAATATAGTTATCATATAACATGTATAAAAATTTGAAAAAAACATCAAAGTATATGAACAAATAAAGAATACACATTTGTTTTCTTTTAATATTTTTTCAACTCCAATTAAAATTATCGGTAAAAGAATTAATGCATCAAGCCACATCAGGCACATTGAATATGCGACATTGTATGTACACAGAGAATAAAGACAAGCTAAAAAAGCATAATTTAATGACCATTTTCTGTTTTTATAATACAGAAATATTGAAAAAGAAACTCCACACATTCCAATTTTTATAAGATTTAAAACCAGAACGGCATTATACATTTTGCTATCTTCAAAAAGTAATAAAATTAAGTTTAAAGGCGAGGCAGTATAATAGAAAAACAAATCAAGAAGGGGAGAGCCGCCGGCCTTTGTCCACGAATATATAAGACTGCTGCCATCAGTTATTGCATGTTTTAGATATATCATAAAATCAATATATTGTGCATCTAAATCCATAATCAATAGCGAATATTTACCAAAAGGATAAATGTTTGAGTATTTATAAACTAATAGCAGTAAAATAGCGGGAACAAAAAAAGATACTGTCAGTATAATTGTTTTTTTATATTTATTAACTATATTTAAAATGGCAGACATATGCTAAACCCCCCATATATTACTTTGAAATAATTATATAGTAATCAAAAGTATTTGTCAAATAAAAAACAGATACCTATTAGTGCTATATGCATCTTAGATATCTGTTTTTTATTTATTGCTCCATATGTCTTCCTAAAAAGCCTGCTGCTGACTGCGCAAGTTTTTCTTCAACCTCTCCCATTTTAGGAGGAGTATCATTTGAAAAGAAAACGACTGAACCGATTGTGTCTCCCTCTGAAATAATTGGTACAACAACACCGGCGGTATATTTTTCACTTCCATCAATAACATTTATTTTTTCGCTTTGCGGACCGCTTGAAATAAATGTTACTTTATCTTCCATAAACTTTTCAAGTTCAGGACTGATTTTTTTGTCGGAAAGCTCTCTTTTAGGTACACCTGAAACAGCAATGACATTATCTTTGTCTGTTATACATGTGGGATGTCCACTTGTTCTTGATAAACTTTCTGCATATTGAAGTGCAAAATCCCCAATCTCGCCAATGGGGGAATATTTTTTAAAAATAACCTCACCGTCTCTGTCAGTATATATTTCGAGCGGGTCGCCCTCACGGATACGCATTGTTCTGCGGATTTCTTTCGGTATAACTACTCGTCCTAGGTCATCTATTCTTCTAACAATTCCGGTTGCTTTCATATATGAAATTGCTCCTTTTGCTTGAATTTACAATATTATTGTGTGCAAGCAAGGAATTTTTATGTAAAGAAAAAATTGGGAAGAAAAAAACGATTTCTTATTTGAAATCGTTTTTTTGATGTTAATGTTTTAAAATCAATTTATCAATATGTGAGAAATTTCCGTCTCTTATTGATTCGGCTGAAATAGATAGACTGGCTCCGCAAAGACAGCACTTTAAAACAAGATTATCTTCATGAATCTCAACATCAATAAGATTGGACCCGCATTCACAGTAAAGCATTTCATTGTCTGACAATTCCTGAATTTTATCGAGAGCTTTCAGCATTGTTACACCGTTTTTTCCTGTATGGTCAAGACCGCACGCAGTAACAACTTCATTAATATATTCTTCATTTGATATAACATTTTTTCTCACAGCGGCATCGTGGCCAATAAATACGAGGCCTACAACGACATTGGGGCACATAAAGGTTGTACAGTCTTTTTTTGCAAGTGTCTGAAACGGGAGATTGAATTTGTGAAATTCATCGCATATTAGACATTTTATTTTAATACTGTAATTTGATTTGTTTTCAGGTAAAATATTGACTTTTGATTTTCCGCATGAGCATTGAACCGACAAGCCTTTTCCGCCTGAAAGTTCAAAAATCGAAAATGAGGCAAAAGTAATTTCGCCGCAACATGAACACCTGTACGCTATTGTTCTGTTAAAATCTATAATCATAAAGAAACGCCTTTCCTTTTTTTATCCTTTATATATAATACAACAATTTATTATAAAAGTCAAAGGATAAATTTATTATTTAATATTGATTTTAAAATTTTGTTATGATAAAATATTTTTAGATTTAAATAATAAATTATAATATACAGGAGGTTAATTATGAGTAATTTAAAAGGAACAAAAACAGAGGCTAATTTATGGACGGCTTTTGCCGGCGAGTCACAGGCACGAAATAAATATACATATTTCGCATCGAAAGCAAAAAAAGACGGTTATGTTCAGATTGCTAACATCTTTGAAGAAACAGCGGCTAATGAGAAAGAGCATGCTAAAATATGGTACAAACTTCTTCATGACGGTGTTGGTGACACTCTCTCAAATTTAAAAGATGCTGCAGCAGGCGAAAGATATGAGTGGACTGATATGTACGCTACTTTTGCAAAAGAAGCAAAAGAAGAAGGTTTTGATAAGATTGCAGCTCTTTTTGAGATGGTTGCTGCTATTGAAAAAGAGCATGAAGAAAGATATAATACTCTTGCACAAAATATAGAAAATGATACTGTATTTAAAAAGGACAGTGAAAAAATTTGGCAGTGCGGAAACTGTGGACATCTCCATATTGGAGAAAGTGCTCCAGAGGTATGTCCTGTTTGTGACCATCCAAAAGCATATTTCTTTGTAAGAGCTGAAAATTATTAATACAACATGAATTTTCCAACCGCAAAAGCGGTTGGAAAATTTTTATGATAAAGATATGAAAAATAATTAATAATATAAACGGAAGGTAGAAATTATGCTTAAAATAGGCTGTCATTTATCTGCATCAAAAGGTTTTACTCATATGATAGAGGAGGCTCTCAGTATTGATGCAAATGTCTTTCAGTTTTTTACAAGAAATCCAAGAGGCGGAAAAGCAAAAGATATTGACATGGCTGACATTGAAAAATTTTTAGAATTAAAGAAGAATATAAATTTTGGTCCAATATTAGCTCATGCTCCTTACACACTAAATGCTTGTTCCGCTGATGAAAGAACGAGAATTTTTGCACACGAAGTTATGGCTGATGACCTCAGAAGAATGGATTTTGTCCCTGGAAATATGTATAATTTTCACCCAGGAAGCCATGTCGGTCAGGGAATTGATAAGGGAATAGAACTGATTTGCCAGACGTTAAATGATATTTTAAAGGTTGAGCATCAAACGAAAGTTCTTCTTGAGACTATGGCAGGCAAGGGAAGTGAGGTTGGCTCAACATTTGAAGAATTAAAACGAATCATTGACGGTGTGGAATTAAATGAAAAAATCGGTGTTTGTCTTGATACATGTCATGTTTTTGATGCAGGATATGATATCGTTAATGATTTGGACGGGGTGTTAGATGAATTCGACAAAATAATCGGACTTGACAGACTTTGCGCTATTCACTTAAACGATACTAAAAATTCTTTTGAAAGCCATAAAGACAGGCACGAAAAAATTGGAGAGGGAAGTCTGGGTTTAGATGCAATATCAAATATAATTAATAATGAGAGACTTAAAAACCTTCCATTTTATCTTGAAACTCCAAACGATGTTTCTGGCTACAGGGAAGAAATTGCGTTAATCAGGAGTGTTTCCAATTGATTGTAAAGCTATTAAACTTTACATCTGTTTTTTAGGAGGAAAAATGAAAATAGCAGTTATTTTTACAGGCGGAACAATAGGGAGTGCTTTAAGCGGAGACTGGGTTTGTCTTGATGACTCGTTAAAACAAACACTTATAAATAATTACGTAAATAAATATGGAAACGATGTTAAATTCGACATACTGAATCCATATTCAATTTCAAGTGAAAATCTGTCCGGCAAAGAATTGACAACACTTATAAAATGCGTTAATGAGTGTTTGAAAGAGGACTATGACGGCGTCATTGTTACACATGGTACAGACACAATTCAATACACAGCGGCAGCTCTTAGTTACACACTCGAAATAACTGACATTCCTGTTGTTATTGTTTCTGCTAATTATCCCTTAAACTCTGAAAAATCAAACGGAAATATTAATTTTGAGGCGGCTGTTTCATTTATTAAGTCGAAAGCCGGAAGCGGAGTCTTTGTAAGTTATAAAAATACGCTTAAAGACGCAACATCAATTCATTATGGGACAAGACTTCTTACTCATGTTGAAACATTTGACGATTTGTATAGTATTGACAGCGAGCCATATGCGTATTATGAGGATAATAAAGTTATCATAAACAATGAGTTTAAGCCAGTTAAAAACAGGAAAGTATGCAGAAATGTTAAATTTAAAAACGAATCGGATATTCTTGTTATCAGCAGCCATCCAGCGGATTCTTTTAATTATAACCTTGAAAAATTCAGAGCCGTTATATTAACTCCATATCATTCTGCTACGCTCAATACCGATAATATTAATTTAATTAATTTTTGTAAAAGAGCCAAAAATTTACAGATTCCTGTTTTTCTTGTTAATTTAAGGGTGCAATATATATATGAAAGTTCAAAAATTTTTGATGAACTAAATTTAGTAAAACTTCCACTATGTTGTTTTGCTGCTATATATACTAAATTATGGTTAGCCTTGAGTTGTTCTTATGATATTATAAGTTTTATGAACGAAGAAATTTGCGGAGAATTTCTTGAGAACTGACTTAAGATAAATTAATCAGAAATATTTTAGGAGCATCATATAGAGATGCTTCTTTTTATTTGCCGCCATTTACAAATAACTTATTTAACGGAGAATATTTTATACCTTTCTATTGCTAATCTGAAATATATATGATATAATAAAAAAGAACATATGTTCTTTTTTATTGGAGGAGAATATGGAAAAAGTATATTTATGTATAGATTTAAAAAGTTTCTATGCGTCTGTAGAATGTGTAGAGAGAGGGCTTAATCCGTTCACGTCAAATCTTGTTGTAGCTGACCCGTCCCGCGGCAGAGGAGCGATATGTCTTGCTATTAGCCCTGCCATGAAAAATCTTGGAATAAAAAACAGATGCAGAATTTTCGAGATTCCAGATAAACTCTCATATATAACAGCAAAACCGCGAATGAAGCTTTATATGAAATATTCTGCTGATATCTATGGCATATATTTAAGATATATAGCAAAAGAGGATATATATGTTTATTCTGTAGATGAGTGTTTCTTTGATGTAACGTCTTATCTTAAGCTCTACAATAAGACGCCCGTAGAAATAGCGAAAATGCTCATTGATGCAGTGTATAATGAAACAGGTATTTGTGCAACGTCAGGTATTGGTACAAACTTGTTTTTAGCTAAAGTAGCCCTCGATATTTCAGCAAAACACTCAAAAGATAATATAGGAATGTTAGATATAGAAAAATTTAAAAAAACTATTTGGCATCATAAGCCTATAACTGATATATGGAATGTAGGAAAAGGAATTGCAAACAGACTGAAAAAATATGGGATTGATGATTTGTATGGTGTAGCGCACATAGATGAAAAAATACTTTATAAAGAGTTTGGAGTCAATGCCCAATTTCTTATTGACCATGCAAAAGGTATAGAACCTTGTACAATTGCTGATATTCACAATTACATTCCTCAGAGTGCATCTGTGTCAACCGGTCAAATATTATTTGAAGATTATTCTTATGATGATGCACTAATAGTGCTAAAGGAAATGATTGAGCCTTTAGTTCTTGAAATAGTCGAAAAAAATCTTGTAACGAATTCTGTTTCACTGTATGTAGGTTACTCAAAAAACATAATAAAGACAACG
This sequence comes from Oscillospiraceae bacterium, assembly GCA_015068935.1. Classification (GTDB taxonomy): domain Bacteria; phylum Bacillota; class Clostridia; order UBA1381; family UBA9506; genus SIG437. Next base: position 46,494 of record SVJO01000001.1, on the reverse strand, counting down.
GGAGGAACTGTAAAGTTAGAAAACTTTACATCATCATTAAAGAAAATAACAGATGCTTTTATCAGTTATTATATAAAGACAACTCAAAAAGGATATCCTATACGTAAACTCAATATCGGACTAAATAACTTAATAGAGGAAGAATTTACTGCGATTGATTTGTTTTCTGATTATGCAGCCGAAGAAAAAGAAAGGGATAGACTAAAGGTTTTAATAGATATAAAGGAAAAATTTGGGAAAAATGCAGTTTTAAAAGGGATAAGTCTTAATAAGAAGGCTACAGCAAGGGTGCGCAATAAAATGGTAGGAGGTCATAATGGTGAATGATAGAGCAAAACAGTTTTCGTCATTTTCACCCTTGAGAGGTTACAGTGATTTGCTTAAAGATAAAGAAAGGGTAGTGGTGCAAAAACGCGAACTCACCGAAGAGAGTATGCATGAACTGTCAGCAAAACTCGGGCAGATTAATAAAGGAATGATGATAAAGGTTGTATATTATTGCGAAGGAGAATATATTGAAGCCGAGGGAGTAGTATCTGCATTTGATTTATGTTTTAAAAAGCTTACCCTTGTAAAAAGAAGGATAAGCTTTGAAGATATTTATGATTTAAAAATAATCAGTTATTCAACTTAATGGTTTTTTCCTGAAGCATTTTTTTGCTTTGGATAAAGAAAACCGCCCTTGAAAGAAGTTTATCAGGGAGAATATGACGCATCAGTACAGCTATACGCATTATAAAGCCGGGAACGATAATCATTTTTCCTTTAAAAAGCTTTTTAACTGCATATTCAGCAACTGTTCTGCTTGAAAGTATAATGTTTTTGCCTATTTTTTCTGTTTCGTTTCCGAAAGAAACTTTTGCAACATTTTCAAATTCTGTTTTAACAGGACCGGGACACAACACACTGATTTTTACGTTGCTTTTTTCTTGCCTTAATTCTTCGGCAATACTTTGTGTTATGCGAAGAACATAGGCTTTAGAAGCATAATATGCCCCGAAAAGAGGACCGGGAAAGAAAGCTGCAAGAGATGCTACATTAAGTATATATCCACTATCTCTTTTTTTGAATTCCTTGAGAAATAACTTTAAAAGAATATGCATTCCATAAATATTTGTATCAATCATTTTTAGTTCTGCATCCAGGTCTGTTGAACAAAAATCACCAAAAACACCAAAGCCTGCATTATTAATAAAAACATCAATTTCAGAAGCTCTAAGCGCCAATTTTCTGCATTCTTCTTCATTTGTAACATCTAAAGATATAATTTCAACATTAGTTTTCAATTCTTTCTTTAATTCCTCTAATCGCTCAATCCTTCTTGCAACGGCGATTATATCGTATCCCATTTCTGATAAAACTCTTGCTATATCACGACCAATTCCTGAACTTGCTCCGGTAATAAGGGCTTTCATAAACTTTATTCCTCTCTGTTAAAATAAATTGTTATAAAACTTTAATATTTATTATATCATCATAAATACAAAAAGTCTATTGTATAATCAATATAATAAGAGCATGCAAAAATACATGCTCTTATAGTTTTTAATGGAAAATACTAATCGTTTTTTATACCCATGTAATATTTCTGATTCGGCATACAATTCTGAATTTTATCAAGAGCTTCACCGAATCTCTGGAAATGAACAACCTCACGTTCACGCAGATATGCTAAAACGCAGTTAACATCAGGGTCATTGGATAATTTTAAAATATTATCATATGTTGCCCGAGCTTTTTGCTCTGCTGCTAAATCTTCAACCAAGTCTGCAATAGGGTCTCCCTTAACTGCAAAACTCATAGAAGTATAATCCTGACCTGCAGCAGAAACCGGCCATACACCTTTGGCATGGTCAACATAATACAGTGCAAGAGGACTGTTTTCTATCTGAGATGTTGTTGCATTTTTTGTAAGCTGATGTACAAGCGTTCCTACCATTTCAAGGTGTGCCAGTTCATACGCTCATTATTGTTGTATATGGTTAGAAAGGTTGATGAATATGGGCTTATGTCGATGTTGTAAGAAAAAGAAATACAATACATACTTTCGATTTGTGCCATGCTGTCTTTCGTGCTTTGCAAGGCTCATTAAAACAGAAAGACATTATTTATAGGAAGAAAAAAAGAGGTAGAGCGCTATGCTCTACCACATTTTTTATTTTACGGCATTTGCAATTTTACGTATAAGCTCTGAACCGTATTTATAATTTTGCAAATATTTTATTGTTTCGTCAGCTAAGCCGATTTTATTTTTTATAATCGTTACATCATCATCAACGATAGCGTTACAGATAACCTCTGCAATTTTTGAAGCGCCGATTTTATTATACAGTTTAGCATCTTCTTCGTTATCCACAAAACACACCTCAATTAAAATCGCTTTTGCTGTTGTTTTTTTCAAAACATAAAGTTGGGAGCCATCTTTCACACCGCGGGGGTTAAAACCTAAACTTTCAAGCTGAGAGCATATATTCACAGCCTCGTCAAGTTTCTTGCCACCGTATGTGTAACACTCGCAACCTCTACCACCGCCAGCGTTTAAGTGAATAGAAATAAGCAAATCTAACTTTTGTGCGTTTGCTATTTTTACTATTTTTTGGAGATTGTCATTAACACTTACCGCTTTGTCATTTGTACAATCTACAACAGTATGTCCCGAGCCTCTTAACATTTCCATAACCTTGTAGCCTATGTTTCTTGTTTCGTTACTTTCATTCAAATAACCTAAAGCTCCACTTCCAGTAGTTCCGCTTACAGTATGTCCGCAGTTTACTCCTATTTTCATGGCTTACACTTCCTTTTCTTCTGTCTCGGCTTTTTTATTTCGTTGAGCTTCAAAATAAAAATTTATAACAACTATGAATATTGCGACAAATTCAGCGGGAGTAATTCCTCCGGTAATCGCCAAACGACAGAAAACGTATGTTAATGATAATGTCACGATGCTTTTGATGCACAACAAGTTACTTACTCTTTTAATAAATTCTTTCATAGTATAACCTCCCTTTATTTTTTATAATGAGCCGCTTCGTCAACTGTTTCCGTTATATTAAATTCTTCTTTTAGGAACGCTTTAACTTCTCCGTTCCCACCATTTTTTAAATATTTATGGCCCGCCACAATTCTTTCACCTATAGGCATTTCACTTGACATAATTGTAAGGCGTAAAATCCCCATATAGTTTTCGTCACTGTGCGCGTTAAGGTCTGTTATGGCTTCTTTTAATTCTTTTATTGCGTTATCAATATACTTTTTTACAAAACGCAAAACTGCAAAAACGCCACCTATTATAACGCCTATCGCACTAACAATAGCAGCCGCTTTTAATATTGCCTCAATCATTTGTTACCGCCTCCCAATCTGATGCATATTCTTCGGGACTATATACTGTATCACGTAAAGAACGATATACAAGCCCGTCCGTATATATCATACATTCGCCCTTTAAATACATATCGCTTGTATTTGTAGGCTTTATGTATGGTTTAGCCTTTGCAGGGTCGGTTGTGTGCAACACACGCCATAAAGCAGGCGTATTTGACGGGGTAGGGTCGGGGTAGTGTGCTGCGTTGTGCGGTTGTAAGAGTCCGTACACTTGCCCGTCATGCAAACAAGGTGAGCCAACAGCCCACCCCGTGTAATCTTTCGTATTATCATAGAGTGGTATTTTGCTTTCCTCTGCAATAATAGCCGTTCCCGTCATGTCTGCCGCCCTGTTTCTGAGGTCAAGGGCGTTCGCTTTGCCTTGTTCTTTTATCATAGCTAAAACAAATTCTTTATTTGTCATGCCTCTTGCACCCCCTCTTTATATGCCGCCGCAAGTTCATCATAAACAGGAGAGTCTCCCGTTTCTTCCTTCGGTATTATTTCGGGTGATTGCGCCTCTATTTCTGCCAATCTTTCCTCGTCAAAAATCAATGTGCCGTTTTCCCATTTATGCGCTCTTATTCTGTTGCCTGTCAAGTCATATTCCGTTAGGTCAATTTCTGCCTTTGTGCCCTGTCCTATGGTTGCAACAGATAATAAATAATTGTCATTGTCCAAGTTTAGAAAATATATCACAATTTAGCCCTCCCTTTTTATAAATGTTTGTAGCCTATAATCTTATAAGGAATACAGGCGAAGTTCTTGTTATTATCGCTTTGAAAGGATTTACCCGACCCAAAGGCAACACCTGTATCAGTAACTTTACACGACCTTACATCCGCACCAGTTTGGACGCCACTAGGAGCATATGGGCTAAATAAAGCAAACGACTTTCCTTTTTCTGTTATTTCCCAAGTGGAGTAATATTCCATATGTGAATAGGTGCCCCCTAGCACAATAATTTTTATTCGCTGATATTCGCTTAAATCTAAGTTAATTGTTTGTGATTCAAATTCCGCCGTAGTATCTGCATTTTCCCACAATAGAACGTCGTCAAAAGCTCCTAATGACTCTGCCGAAACTTCACTGTGCAAATTTTCTAATTTTATACCTTTCTTTATCGGTATTCCCGAACTTCGTGGAGTTGCACAACTCTCGCAAACTTCCATAAAATAACCGTTATTATTGCCTTTGCCAAAGGGCGCACATGGTTTAAAAACTCCAGCGTGGTATTCATAACCAACCTCGTCAATATCAGAAGGACAACCGCCGTCACACTCCGCTATTGTTGCGTTTTCGTGTTTCGCCCCTGTTACCTTATTTATAACTGTACCGCCCATTGAGATAAAATTCTCTCCATGAGCAACTATCCTGTTATTACTTAAAACTAATTGCATTTGTTAAACCTCCTTTACCGCAAAAGATGTTCCTGTATATCTTAATTCGTATCTTTTTCCGGCTAACAAAATGGTATTTATGGGAATGCCGTTTAATGTGTTTTCCATAATTCCTACCGTGGGAGTTTCCGGAGGAATAAAAACCAAAACACGTTGTCCTACAGTCCAAATAGATGGCACATTATAAACTAAAGTGTAAGCGTTTGTATAAGTTTCAAAAGAATATTCGGATATTGCCAACGTAGCAACATGTAGTTGAAATGTACCGCCAACATCTAATTTGTATTGCGAATATTTACCGGTTGTTGTAAGAGTTCTCTCGATTTCCTCATAATTTGATTCTGACACTGAAAATCCTAACAACTTGTCCCATGTTTCGCCATCATTGCTACCCCAAAACGAATAAACTCCTGTTCCACCGCCACCAATCATTGTTTTTGTAATGATTTTTTTTACAGTTATGGGTTCAGGTAATTTAATTATAAAATACGGTCTTAGTGCTTCGGCAGAATAAAAATAGGAAGATGCATTCCCGTCAACGGCTTTGTCAGGGTAGTCATTTGAATATGTTGGAGTTGTAACGAGTTCATATCCGTTATTTTTTGCTCCCGTTTTTGTAACATCAGTCCACCCGCTTGAAGGAATGGGATTTGCAGTTAATGTTAATGTCTCGCCCTTTGTTCGTGTGACTGCCGGCTCGTAATATCGCCCCGTCAATCGGCTTTGTATGATGCTATCTAATGTTGCTTTGTTTAACGGAGACCCCTCAACCAGAGGCTCGTCTGCTCGTTCAAAGTCAAACAAGTCCGGCTGACCTTCGACGGGTGTTAATTTATATCTCCCTGGATATGTAGGCACTCTGTCAACAATCTCTCTCTCGATCATAAAATCACCCCTCTTGCACTTCTGTTATTTCAACCACTTTATAATTTTTTATGATTCCCGTTTCAGTTTCTTCATAACTGATTTCAAATGATTGATTTTCATTTAATTCAGGCATTTCACTCTCTATCAGCTTTTTAAACCCATTTTTTTTGTACATTTCATCTGTTGGGTTGATTATTGTTGCATTTCCGTCAATTATGAAATGTTTTGCTTTTATAAATCTGCCATTTTCTAATTTTCCGTACATATATCTGCCCCCTATCTATATCTTTGTTTAAAAGCCCTGAAATTTTGCTCTATTTCTTTATCTGTCAACACTCTGTTATATACGAGTGCTAAATCTATGAGCTTCGTGCCGCTACCAACTACTGCTTCAACATCATTATAAGTTGTATATCCCCATGCTCCTTCAAACGTAGCTTTTTCACCATTTTCATATTGAAAAGTCATATGCTGCGTTGTTGTTGTAGGAAAGGCAAGTGTAAATGCTACATAAGGCTGAATATCGGCATCTGTTATAACAGGAAATGAATAATCAGACGGCAACGTAGGTTTTAAAAGCGTACCATTTACATAATTACGTATACCTAATTGAGCATTTGATGCAAGATAAAGTGTAACAAGTGATGGTACAGTAGATAGCATCGTGGTTTTTAAGGAGAGAACTCCATCTGCTGCAGTCGGTAATGTTCCGCAATAGGTGAAAGAATTAACCGCCTGTCTAACATTAGGAATTATCACCTTAGAGCCGAAAACATCATTTTCCACTTTTCTAAGTAGGCTATCATCTTCTACATAGTCGTAGATTTTAGATTGTTGCATCATAAGTTTTGTTGCATACATTACGCAAACTCACCCCCAACGGCAAGGCTATAATTGATTGTTCCTGCACTATCTCTAACATGAGTGAAAGAAATCATATATACATTACCATTAGTAATAGTAGGCACTTCTGCATTTATCCACTTTATTGTTCCATCAAAAACAATAGTAGGAGCAGTTGTATATTTAGTAAGGTCTAAAACGAGAACAGTTTCCTGAGCCATATTTATAACTTCAAGAGTAGTATCAAATGAAATCGTTAATGTATCCAACTTTGTAGTACCAGATATATAAGTGACACAATTCGTATCCAAGGTCACAGTATTATTTGTTATCTCGCTGAAATCTATTGTCTTGTAGAAATGGTTATTTGTTTTAATAGCTTTATCAACTCGCCTATCTAGATTATAAACTGTAGAAGCTATTGTATTTTCACGATATATTTCTATTTTCACGTTATCTGAGATAAGGTTTATATTTTCACTTGTCAACTCCTCACCATTGGTGCTGCCTTCAGGCATATAACGGGCTGTCAATCTAAAATATGCAGCTCCTTCAGGTGCCAAATCAGATAAATGAATAGTTCCTGTTAGCCAACTAGTCGAGCTGCCTGATATAAATTTTTTATTAGCATCATAGAATATAGGAATTATTTGAACATCGCCTGAACTTGTTATAACAGTATAATTTTCATATTCTAAAAAATCCATTGTGCGTGCTCTTGTTGTAAGACTTCCATTCGTTCCTGTGTTAACTACTATTGAACCAACTTCCCAATTGATTCCGTCCATAATTATCCCGTCTATTATACTATTGATGGACTCGTCCAAGTCGTCAATGCTATGAGTGTGTGAAACATCTGCTTTATTTTCATCAAGTTCTTTAACCACCGCATAAATTACTTTATTTTGTACAGGGTTTTCGCTTGTTTCACTTAATTCACCATCTATTATAAGTGTCCCTGTTTCGCCTTCTATTACAACATTACCCGTTGCACAACATTTTTCACATACTGAAAACGGAAAAGGTTTACTCATATTTTCGCCCCCCTTATAAATTTATACATCGTTTATACCTCCCCACAATATAAATCACCTGAGTAGAAATACGCGCTTATCATTCTCGAAATCAGATCATCAACGTCTATAAGAATCTGTTCCATATCGTTAGCCGCCTGAAAACTTAATCTTTTATCAGTTGAAGGAGCTTCCGGTGTCGTTTCTAATGTTGCGAGTGCAGCGCGTATGTCCGCAATATTTTTCGTATATCTTTTTAAATCGGCCAGAGTAGGCTTATCTGTCCGGGTCCAATTTTTCTTTACAACAGGAATAACAACATATCCGGCTTCTGTCAGCCTGTTCGCCGCGTATTCAACGGCGCTTTCGACACGATTCATGTCTGTGTAGTTATATGCACCTTTTAGAGAAGTTTCCCACTCAGCCTTTTCAGCCTCTGTCATGCCATGCAAACCTTTAGCTTTCAACTCCGCGTAACGCTCAACGTCTGCTTGTGTTCTGTCGGTTATTAAACTAAAATCACTTAATGCCATTTAATCACCCCACAATTCTGCCCGTATAAGTTCCTTTGAAAGCACCTCCGGTAGTGGTGTATTTTATTTCTGTTATAGCCACTTTGCTGTCAGCGTATTTACTTTCAACAGCAACTACGTCTAATGCACTGAGACGCGGATCGGCTCTGTATTCACCGGAAATCGTCTGACGACCTTTTAATACATCTGCTGTTCTTTTTGCCACTTTTTGTGCATCGGCATTTGTTTTTATAAATTCATTTGTTACTGTTTGCACCTCACCGGAAGATGCGACACTTAACAATGTTTTTTGATTATCGCCATAAGTTACTTCTACAGCTTTTAATGGTTTAGAGTACGAAACTTCCGGATGCGCATACGAGCGGAAACGATTTATCACATAATCAGTTACCTCACTGTTATGCTGTTCAATACGGAGTTTTCCGTCTCTTGACTGATAAAATACACAACAACCCATGTGTGCTACCATCTGCAAAACCTCAGCAATCGTGTATTCTGTATCTTCTGCTGAAAAATCCGTCGAAAGATTTTTAAGGCTTTCATCTACATAAAATCTCGGAGAGCCATCCGGTAATAACGGGAGATTCATTTGCTCAAATGCAGCGGTAGCAATGTTATATAATGTACCTTTCCTAATCCCTGTGTACACCTCATTAGCAAACGTAAGCGAATCTCTTGCTGTAAATGTTGCTTCTAAGCCGTTTGCCGGAGTATTCCATTCACTAAGCCACAATGAGCCACCATCAATCCACTCTATGTTGTCGCCAACTCTCATGCCGTATTTAACGACAATCTCTTGTCGCTCTATCAAATATTGTTCCGCGCCACTCGGATTACTTGGATTCCAACGTCCTGTACTATTATCCAAACTAAATACGATTTCGTTTTTAGGTAGTGCGGCACTGAGTAAATCGGCACTTTCTATATGGTCGTAACTCAACAGAGCAGATTTCGTGTAACTCTCTCTAATGCCTAAAAATACTTCTGTAATTCGGCATCGGTGGTGTGGTAAACACCATTCGAGAACTTCAATCACAATTTTGTCGTAACCTTGTAATGCAGTGAAAATCTGCGAAACATTACTTGCATTGTCAGTAACGTTTTTTTGAAAAACTACTGTCGTGCCGTTATACACAGTGATGCGGAACGATGTAGCATATTCATCAAAAGCATTCCCCCACGTAATTGTAATACCGGGAATAAGTGCTGTTCGCACCGAAGAAAACTGAATTGTTAATGTCGGCACAGAACTAAAACTTCCGTCAGCGTTAGATAGTAGGGAAGTGGTGTACCCTGCATCTACAGGCGTTTCGTCAAAAAAATCAAACGTGCCATCTAATCCCCACATATTATGTTCCAATGTCGCATATTTTTCTGGCTCTTTATCAAGAGTGTTTGTTATTTTCTCTGCTTCTGAGAATGTTTCCTCGTTCGTAGCGGTTGTTTCAGCTACTAAAGATAACCCCGGCTCTGTAACACCCAAAGACAATTTTATAAAAGTTTCCGGAAGAAGTAATTCGTCATGTGTGGATTTCCAATTTTCTGACACCGTATTCACAAATAACCACCTCCGTTAGACTTCTATTAAATTCAACGAACAATCAGTAAACCCCATTACTTCACCCGTAGTAGGATTTCTGCGCCACATACCAGCACTCCTATCTCCTACGTACATATCGCGTGTTGTATATCCAGCCGTTGTTTGATTGAAAAAAGTCACGCTGTTATAGAAGTTATTTGTAAACAAACTAAGAACCGAGGCCCACTGTTGCGCTGTCAGATAACGCCATTTTAATTCAATTTTTGCTACATCGGGACGGACAACACTTCCTACAACTTTGCCCTCAACATTACGGGCACTATCAACCAATGTGCTTGTGCTCGAACTATATTCAGAAGGTTCCGGCAACGGTGTGCCGGCCACTGTAACCAACGCTGTCATTTATTTTCACGCTCCTTTTAAAAAAAGTGGCGCTCTCGGCGCTCAATATCCATATCCTAATTGATTTCCCATAAGTGTTCTGCCACGCTCTGCTTGATGTTTTTCTACGCTCGCAGTAACCCTTTTACCGTCAAGGTAAATATTAATATTATGTTCACCAGAATTATTACTGTTGTTACCCATAGCAGCCATTACAGCACTGTAAACACCTTGCGATACGGCAGCCACAATCTGATCGTTATTTGCAACAGCCGTTCTGCCGTTAATGCTTCCGACTAACTCAGGACCAGCCTCACGCGCGATGAACATTTGACCCATGTCAGGGAAACCGCCGTTTGCGTACCATTCGACTTTCATTTTAGGTATAGATGATGGTAAGCCGAGCGCCTCCAATGTTGTTGCTATCCAACCAGTTGCCGATGTACTGCTCCATGTGATGTGCGGCATTTTGATTTTAAACGAAGGAAGCTCAAGGTTTTCCCACCATGTTTTCAGCCCGTTCCATGCAGTCTTTAAACCAGTTTTTAAGTTTCCAATTAGGTTTTTTCCTAATTTTGCAAATACTGATTCTTCACCATTGCCTATGCCAAATGTAGACGAAAACCAACTGCTTAACTGACCAAATACACCTGTGTAATCGCTCTGTTTAGTGTTTTTATCAACACCACTTAACAAGCCGCCGGAAACTTTTTTACCCAACTCCGAAAACTCTGTAGAATCGCCATTTTTGATGCCATTTTCTGTTTTAAACCAGTTCCAAGGTAATAACGACCACGTTTTCCAAGATGTTTCTTTTGCTTTTAAATCTGCATCAGAACCAGTAAACAAACCGCCTGAAAGTTTTTCTCCCAGCGTTTTGAACTTTTCAGATATGCCTGTCTTAATGTCGTTTTCCCCTTTAAACCAATTCCACGGCCAAATAGACCATTTTTGCCATGAAGATTTTAAACTCTGCATCTTATTATCGGACCCATTGAATAAACCTTGTGATAAATCCTCGCCAGCATCGAAGAAAACCTTTGACGGACTATTTATATCATTTTCTCCTTTGAACCAGTTAATGATTTTGTTAGACCATTCTTTCCACAAACTTTTTTGTGCTTCTATTTCGGAATCCGCACCTGCATACAAGCCTTTAGAAACATCAATTCCCAACGCTTCCATTGCAGATGTTAATTCAGGCGTGAGTTCTACAACCTTATCGTTTACACCGTCATAAATTCCAGTAGCGACACCAGTAGCTTCGTCATAGACAACTTCATATTGGGATGCCAAACCGCCAGATAAATCTAAACCTATTTGTTTCATATTAGCTACCAATTCAGGAGTTATGGTTGTCACTTCGCCTGTTATAGAATTTTTTATACCAGTTACAATACCAGTAGCTTCATCTGTGACGAGCTTAATGTTGTCAGCCAACCCCTGTCGAACTTCTTCAGGTAATCTTGCCCCGGCATCTTTTGCTGTAGCCAGTGTTTCCAAAAATGAGGGGTCTGTAGATAATTTTTCCCCAATTAAATAGTTTTGAGCTTGAAGGTTGCCAGCAATAGCTCCCAACTGTGCGGCATCAGCCAATCCTTTTGCCACTTCTTCCGGTACAGTTTTTCCAGCTTTGCGAGCTTCTTCAGCTATTTTTTCCATTTCCGTAACGGATGGCTTCATTGCTTCTAACAATTCCTCAATATTTTTTCGCGCTGCTGACGAAATATCCATATCTTGGAAACCGTACATATACGCTTCTTGAAGATTTGAAATAAGAATATCCACATTATCATACATTTCGCTTGTGGGACTGGCGATAGTTCCCCTTGTGAAAAGTTCTTCTGTACTCGTTTGAAAAAACGGTATTGTTTTTTCTATTTCGGCAGAATAAGCGTTTTTGATGCTATCCAAACCAAAAGTGACGGTTCCAGCCTGTAATTCCATTTTTGAATTTAGGAATGCATCTTGAATATCAGCAAGTGTTGTATCAAGTATTTTTTTTGCCTCAGCTTCGCTCATGCCATTCAATACATTTTGGTCGAACTCCATCTGTGCAATTTGTATTTGTTGTATTCTAACTTCATCGAGGTTTTTCATTTTTTCTTTTATTGCTGTATTCGCCTCTGTCAGAAGTTTTTCCATACTCTCGTAAGTTAGTTCTGTTCCACTTGCATCTAACTTTAAGGCAGTCAGTTTCGCTTGATATTCCGCATCAGAAACTTTTTGTAAAACTTCTGTTATTTCTTTTTGAATACGAATTGCTTCTTCCATTTTTTCAGGAATCCATTCGCCTTCTTTAAAACCTTCACTAACTACTTTTTTTAGTTTCAGTCCTAAATCTGCTAAAGTTGTCTGTTGTGTTAAGAAAAATGAGTTTGCGAAGTCAGTAAGTCGTTCCCCTGTCGCTGTACCATCAAGAGTTACTGCAATCGCTAAAGCATACTCAGTTTGTTTTTCTTCTAAATACTTCTTAGCGTTTGACAGTAAACTATCTACCGCTTCTTCGTATTCTTCTTGAGGAACCTCAATTCCGAGTTCAAGCTGCATATTTTTCTTTTGAAGTTCTTTCATTGATTCCGCTAAAGACGCTTCAATATCAGAAACTATTTTTTCCTGATCTACAAATAAATCTAATTTCATTGACACTTCATTGGTAGTCATGCTATCAACCAAACTCTGAATCTCTTTGTCGCTCAACACATAATCCCCGAAATGTTCCTTCTGATCTTCGAGTAATTGTTTTTTGTTCCAACCAAGAGTAAATCCAGTGATTGTAACAGCTAATGCCGCTAAAATGCTTATAGTCCAGCCAAGAGGACCAGTTCCAAACACCAGCAATGAACCAGCTATCCCCATAGCCGAACCGATTGCTGTTTTTAATACATTCTTTAAATTAGGGCCATTTAAACCAATATCGTAAGCACCGTCAGCAGCAATCGACAAACCAGTAATCATAAGAGTTAATCCCAATTTTTTCTTGAAATCGCCAACTGCTTTGGGGTCTTTCAACCAATCCAAAAAATCTATAAGTTTACCAGCAAGCATCCAACTCGCTACGACTAAAGCAATATCCCTCACGATAACTAACATATCTTTAAGTTTCTCTTTTATCTTATCGACATCCTGTTTAGCTTTCGCAAAAACAGAATCATCCCACAACGTATCAAGGTCAAGTCCAAGACTGCCGCCAGTACCTACGCCATTAGGATCGCCTGTTTTGTTACTATCGCTACCTTTATCCGGGTCAATTACATTTAATTCATCAAACCCCATTGTGTAATCTTTGAGTTTTTTCGCTTCTTTTCCTGCATCACCTAAAGCATTGGCTGTATCTTTGGCACTGTCGCTTACTCCACCTAAACCTCCGGCAGATTTACCCCAATCAATTTTTTGTAACTCTACACCGAAGAATCCAGCTATAGCACGAGTAGCATCTGTCAAAACCTGCACAAAAGCTGTTACATACGGGATAACTTTCATCAATATAGGAATAAATAATGAACCAAAGTTTTGCGCTAATGTTTTTGTCTGCATCGCTAAGTTACGCATAACACCTTCTGCTGTGTTCATTTCTGCCGCGTATGTACCAACGATGCCCTGATTCATAGCAGCATTTACCATTGTCGCGTAACGAACTTCTGATTTTTGCGCCTCAGATAAATTTGCCATTTTAACATGAGCCATTCCAAGAGAATCTAAATACTCTTGCATGGAGGCTTCTGTCAAAGCAATACCAGCATTACGGATAGGCTCAATTTCACCCGTAATAGCAGAACGGACAGCCTCAGACGCATCTTCAAGTGACTTATATCTGTCGTTGTATGCCGCCCAAATATCGTATGATAATTCTGCCAAACCGACAGAAATTGTTGTGACTTGTTCTTGTGCCATACCAAAACCACTAAGCAGAGAGCCGTACATTGAGCTGTACTGCATGAACTGTTGTTGGTTAATTCCTAATTTTTCAGTTATTTTATCAGAATAAGCAAGAACTTCTTCTGCATCTTCACCAAAAGCTCTACCAAAACGGAACTGAATACCATCCCACTGCATAGCATCGTCAAGAACATTTCCGATTCCATCTGCTACAAAATGTATAGCTTGCGCATATTCTTGCAAGTTTTGGATCGTAGCCATTAAGTTTACACTTTTTGTATTAAGCGACTTATCATGCTTTTTATTCGCCTCAGTAGCTTTTCTCGTTGCCTGTTCCATTCTATTTGTCGCTGTAACAGTCTTACTTACCTGACTTGGTAACTTCGCAAAACCGTTACCGACTTTATCTATCTGCGTAGCCAACGGTGCTAATTTAGCTGATAATTTTTCTATTTTATCGCCAAATTCATCAATCAACTGCGGATTTAATGAACTCGTGATTTCCGGGATTTTTTTAAGAGCGTTTAAACTACTTGTCAAGCCTTTAGGATTTGCTATACCAGATAATCCAGCCATGCCACTTTCTAAGGCTTGCATTTGAGAAGAAAAACCGCTAAAATCTACTGATTTCAATTCACCAGCCAACTGCGGTAATTTTCTTAAAGTGTTTACTGCTTTTGAAAACCCGGAAACATTTCCGGTAAACTGACCGAGTTTTGAGAGTGTTTTACTAAAACGCTCTAAACTCTGTATGCCGCTGTTTACACTTCTTAAACCATCGAGCGAAGTTTTAAGGCGGCTCAACTGGTTTATAACCTTATTAAGATTAGCTGCACTTTTTAAATCTCCAAGAGCTATCGCTAAATCCTCAATTTTATCAGCTGCGTTCCCCGCTGAACTTCTTATTTGAATGTCAAGAGAATCTATTGTGGTTCCCACTGTTTGCCACCTCCCTTAATTTCGATATACCACCCCGTCCTCTCCGATTATTCCACCATATGTAGCTGTGATAGAATAAATCTCAGAATTATAAATAGCCGGGGTAGAGGTGTAGGTTTTTGCAAAAAAACCTAATTCCATTAATTTTTCATCAACTGCTTTATATATTTCGCGTGCTTCTGCTCGTTTTCCGTTTTCTTTGTTACTGAATACCTGAACGCGATATACAACATCTGCAAATTTATTTGTTTTAGCACTATCCAACTCTGTAGGGATATTGTTTATTTCATCTATCGTTACTGTAGGAAACTTAGCGGGCGTTGCTACATATTCACCCTTTACTTGAATCCCTTTATATAAAGAACGAAGGTGTTTCGCTACAGCGTTGAATATTTCATTTGAGTAATCAATCACTTGCTAAACACCTCCTTTGCTATAATTGTCACTTGTTCTGTTATTGTTTGTACGGCTGTGTACATTGCCATTGCCGGTGGATTACCGTATGTATGCTCGCCTCCGGGGATATACCAGCCTTTAGGATTATCCCAATTACCTTTCCCATCTGGATATGTACCGGGACCTACACCAAATTCTCCGGCTTGCGGATGCCCGTAGCCATGTTTAGCACCGGCACCAAATTCAATAAACGCCACGCTTTCGCCCTCTGCATAAATCGTCGCCATACTCCCGTCATCTTCAACGCGGACTGTAACATCGTTCGTGCCGTTGTAAATTGCTGTGCTAAACCTTATAGATGCTACGCTTGCACCTAACATAGCCAAACGTTGTCTTAATTCCTTTTCTTTTGCCAATACCCACGCTTTATACTTGCGAACTTCTTTTATCGCACTGTCAATACTTTTCGCGCTTAAATCAACGGTAATTTTCTTACCCATGTTGCGACACCTCCCGTAGTGCCACTAAAAAACCATTTTTACTGTCAGCTACCTTCGCTACAATATAATTGTGTTCGCCCATAGGATCGACATCAAACCATACTTTGTCGCCCTCGGTAAGCGGACAATTTACCATAGTAACTGTACGGCTATACTCCGTTTGCGAACCAAACAGCTCAACCGCTTCTTCACCTATATTTGCACTTACGTTAGCTCTTAAAGTAAGCGGAGCACCGTATATCGTGCGTGTTTCCAAAGTGTCATTCCCGTATTCATCATAAATCGGTTCTGTGCCTGTTACCGTAGCATAATAAAACGTTCTATGATTTCTTTTTAAATCACGCATTACTAATCACGCTCCCGCAATTCGGTATTATCTTTTTTAATAATGCGCTTTCCTCAGGCCAACTACGGCTAATGCCGTTTTCACTATGAGAAGTCTGTCCCTCCGCGCCACGATGCGTATATAATTCAACGGCAAGCTGAATCTGAATACGTTCATAGCGGGGAGGTACAGTCACACCCTCCTTATAGCCGAAGGGGTA
Source organism: Oscillospiraceae bacterium (assembly GCA_015068935.1). Lineage (GTDB taxonomy): Bacteria > Bacillota > Clostridia > UBA1381 > UBA9506 > SIG437. The sequence continues at coordinate 30,295 of SVJO01000001.1, read as the reverse complement.
CATACGATTCAGAATAAGCGCTCCAGCATCGGCTAACATAGCATTAAGCACCTCGTCTGTATCAGTGTCCGGTAAAATACTTGTAGCAAGTTCTGTTCTTTTTTCACTATCTGTCATCGTTATGCACCCCCAATTTTCTTGTTTACATCTAAAGCTCTCGTCATAAACGTAGCTTTAATTTTTTCAACCTTCGCCTGTCGTTCACGTTCTTGACGTTCCTCAATCTCATTACGAGTTATAGGACGCGGTTCAGAAGGATATTTATTTTTATTGCCTTTAGCGAACATATTACCCACAGTAGCAGCAAGGGCATCGGCTGTGTACATACCGTTAAGCCATAGCTCCTCATTCATTCTGCGGCGGCGAATTTCATCAGCTTTTCGATACGCGCTTGCAAGTTTTGGTTCCTCGCACCAGAACTGTTCAAACGTCATACCGATAGCTAAATAGTAAGGAAATACTTCCTCAAAAACTTCTGTATAAGTTTTGGGCGGTTCTTTGTTTATTTCACTACCGCCCAGATCGCGTTTCCCTCGACTTCTTTTTCATCTGTCAAGCTGGAAATCGTCTCTGCATACATTTCCATGAGTGCGTTAAGCAAGCCAGATTTATCAGCTATTTCATCGTAAATCTCGTCTATCAGCGCACGTTTCATACCTCTGTGATTTTTAATAAATGCACCGGAAAACATCATCGGAATCATGGTAACAGGCTTCTCAGAAATCTGTTCCAACACAAAACCCTGACTTTCCATCATGCGGACGCTCTGTCTGTTATACTCCAATGTGTAATCCTTTTCGTTGTAATTAAGTGTGATTTTACTCATTTTGGCGTTCTCCTTATTTCTTTATTTTTGTTGTGGGGTAGGGAAGTAACCCCACCCCATATTTTTTGTTTACGCAGCCGCAAATTCTACCGCTGTAGATGCAGCAATATTAATTGTAAATTCAATAACCTCGTCAACACCTTTACCGGGTACACCGCAAGTGTGCTGTCCCTGCCATGTGAACTTAGAGCCATCTGAGAACTCTAAACTGTAATATAAAGCTGTATTAGCTTTTTCATTTACAGCAGTGAAATCAGCTTTGGTGTAGTTACATGTGAATGTGAGCATATCCGAAGAACGAATACCGGGAATGTTTGTTACTGCCTCGTCAGACAGTGTTGTGGTTTCGAGCATGTTCGGATCACCGATAAGGTCCGGGAAATCCTTAATGTCAACAACCTTTTCAAGAGCGCCTTCGCTCTCGCCCATTTTAAGCGTTACGCCTAATGTAGATATAGCCATAGTTAAATACCTCCTTTAATTACGCACCAAGAGTAATCTTGACAGCTTTTGTTGCATCTGTAAGCGCAGCTAAGTAATACTTACGGCTCCAAATAGTATTCTCACGAATATCTTCGTTACGAGCCTGTTCAACCTCTGTGCCTCTCTTGTTAAACAAAGTTACAGCTTCACGAGTTCCACCAACAATAGTGTTCTCGACAGCATCTTTCTTTGTGTAGAGGTTCCAGCCAGCAATCGTGCCGACATATCCACTCTTAGCAAATGCTTCAACGTATTTCAACTCGTCTTTCAGAGCTTTACGAACTTTAGCCATATCCTTCGGATTTACAAAAGCAAATAATCCAAGACCCTCGATGTTTTCTACATTTAACAATGCAGCAGCATCAGCAAAACAGCCAAAATCAGGTGCAGATGATGTATGCTCTAATGTAGCCTTGTTAAACTCAGCGAAAACGTCAGCGTTTACAGTGTTGAACATATCAACTGCCATGTGACGAATACCGGTTGTTACAATCATCGGGTCTGTCATTTCCTGTTCATCAAAATACTTAAAGCGGTTCTGTGCCATGAGAATTCTGTATTCTTCCGGTGTGTAATCCACTTCAATATTCTTAGTGTTACCAGCACCCATAGCCAGCTTTTCAGTGCCATCGGTTGCTGAATAAACATTGATTTTCTTAACCATACCGGGTGTGCCAGTTAAACTGTTATCAACTGTGCAGAACTGAGCAAGGTCAAGAAGTGAGTTGTACTGGTCCTCGATTTCGTTTTCGAGGACGAAATTGTCATAAATTTTATGTGCCATTTCTTATTCCTCCTTGTGTGAATAAATTTCTTTGTATGCTTCCGGATTTTCCGTAGCAAATTTCTGTTTTTCTGCTAAGGACATTTTTGAAAAATCTTCCTTAGTTATTTTTTTATCCCCATCTCCGGCAGGAGGTGTCGGGGTTTTTTTAAGCAACTCAGATTTGAGTTCTTTTTCGCGGTCAGCTAAAAACTTAGCATGGTTTTTAAATACAGTATCCATATCACCAGAAGCAGAAGCTTTAGCTGTAGCAGTAGCAAGTTCCTCAGAATAGCCAATACCCATCCAACGTTTTGTCAATTCTGTTTCAGCCTTTTCCTGACGCAAGCTTTCAACTTCTGTTTTCACTGCTGCTAATTCTTCTTTAAGTTGAGCCGCTTCTTGTTCATCCTGCGACATCTTTTCACGGAGCTGTTTTTTGTAACCAGCCGCCTCGCTTGCGTACTTGTCAGCTACATCTTTTTTTACCCAACCCGTATAATCAGGCTCAGGAATATCCATAGCCTCCAATGCAGCAAGTTTTTCCTCTGCGGTCATGTTCTCGTAACCTTCAATGCTTGAAAAATCAATTTTCATGTCGTTTTCTCCTTTGCGTTTATCGTGTTCTCTCACGTTTTTCTGTTTTTGCGTCTTTTGCTTGACGGTTGCGATTTATGGCTTCTCTGCCAATAAAAAAAACACCAGCTTCCGAGATTTACTCGGTAACTGGCGTTCAAGACGCTCTGATTTCTATAATTTTTTTAACTGTGTCAAAATATACTTTATTATCCTTCCGGCAACGGGGACACTGTATTTCACCCTTGCCGTTGAAATATCCAAGTAATTTTCCACATTTCGGACAGCGTATTTCATTCATAAAATCACCGTCCTATTTATTTTTCTTCTTCGGTGTTTGTGCCGTTTCCGTTATCGGTGTTTCTGCCACCTTTGGCTCCGGTGTTTTCTGTGTCGGTGCTTTTCTCGTTGTCACTCTGTACTTCACTTTCAAACGCCTCCTTTGCTTTCTGCTGATTTTCTTCCCACCATTTTTTACTCTGTAAATATGCACCCTCCGGGTCAAGGAACATTCCACTGTGAAGGAACGCTAACTCAGGGTGTATTTTCGGATTATTTAACATAGTGGTTAAAACTTGACTCTTAGTCTGTAAATTATCGTAATTCCTTCTAGAAAATTTAATATCAATATCGCGGACGTTTAAATCAATACCACACATGTCTTTTAAAATCCTTAAAACAAGCCTTAAAAACTCTTTCTCACTTCTTTTAAACTCGTTTTCGATGGATTTCATCTGTGCCTCGGCTGATTCCCAACCGTCACGCATTATAACAGCACTCCCGGTGTCACTTGTGCTACTGCCGCCGTTTCTGTTCGGTAGTCCGGTTATCGTAAGCACTGTTTCATACAGATTATTTACAAGAACCTGAATATCGTTCTGTTTCAAAGCAGCAGACAAATACTTAGCGTCCACACCTTCCGGCAAGCACAACATTTTATATTCGTCAAGTTTCTTTGCTGTTTCATCATCTATAGTGCCACCTAACAAAGCCAAAAAACTATTTACGAACTGAACTACATCGTCAAGTCTGTTCGATTCAGCTTCGTTTATCGCATCGAGTAACGGCAGAACAATTTCAAATGCTCCCAACCTTGCTGTGCCTGTTTTATATTCAAATATTGGAACGCAACCCAACACGTGAGCTTCGTTCTTCGTAATTATGCCGTTTTCGATCTCAAAATAAAACTCAGGTGTATATATACTGTATATCGGCTGTTTATTTTCTTTCAGAATAAACTTAACACCCATAACAACGTTTTCACCTAAGCCGTTATACCTAACTACGAAACTATATCGTGGATCGAGCGTGTAAATTTTAAACGGCTCGTCTGCATCAGGGCCGGGAAGTACCATACGAAGTCCTAAACCACATGTGTAAAACCATTCGGCAAGCTCACTGTCTTTTGCTTGCTTGTCCTCTTGGAACATATATTCATTTAAAGCATTAATTCCGTCGGTTAATTTTTCATCCTGACCTCTGCGAATATACTGTATAGGCTCTCCAAAACCGTACCCGCGTTTAAATGTTACGACTTCGTTTGCTCTATTTACATTAATTTTATGGTTGATTTCTTTGCGAATTTCTTTTGTCTTACTCAAAATAGGCGTTTTGCCACAATAGTATTCCCAAAGATAATTTATCTCGTTCTGGTTTTTACCATGTATAAGCAACGCCTTATGTAGCACTTCAACCACGTTTTTAGCAGTGATGCGCTCTACATCAGTATATATTTTTTCTCTACCAAACATCGGCAAAATTCGCTCACCACCAACAATCTATTTTTACACCTACATTATACAAATCTTTACAATATTTTTTCAATAGGCGAGACAAACATCTTTGTCCCGCTAAAATAATCTCTTTGCAACAGATACACTTTTTACACCATTCGACATAAATTCTACAAGCTGGCCCAAACTATCCGGCGCATCATCGTGAACATTCTTCGTTGTAAAACTAAAACCAGTAACCTCGTTCATAAAACGTCTGTATTCATCGGTTCTGTGTGCATCGTCAAGAAAATAAAATTCTCTGATATTCGGCGCGTGTTGTTCAATTCGCGACAGCTTACTCATGTTCGTAGGTGCTTTTTTCTTAGAAATATTTATACTGTACCCTTGCTTCTTCAATTCAGCACTAATATCATCCGCGTAAAAATCACCGCCGTTATTCGCTTCAAATCGTCCCATCTTGATTTTATGATGCAAAATCTTACCAACAACGCGCGGCTCTGTTACGGATTTATCTCCTTTATCAAAAACAACATCGTGAATATATACAGCACTTCCATACACATACGCTATCGGCATACTCAGACTATCACCGCCACCAAACGCAACGTCACACGCAAATAAAATATTATCCGGTTCTCCCGGAGGCAACACACCGTTATAATAATTCAAGCTATCCGACGGAAACGCCAAACCTTCCTTCTCAATACCGTGCTGCATGAACAAACACTCGAAATCCGCGCTGTCTATCGTTTTCTTAATATCACGTATCTTTTCTGTCGTGTATCTGTCAGGATGCTCATATTCAAAATTACTCTGCTCGTTTTCGTCCCATACAGGAATAGCAATAAATTTATAACGTGGGTCGTTCTCATGCTCGCTTTTCATTCTGCTAATCGGATCATAAGCACTCCATATCGTACCCAGCTGTATCTGCTTCACAGAATCACCAATCATACGAGTAGTAAGCGTCGCTGTATAATCTCCATACAGTTTTTCCAGACGTTCAGGTGAACGCGCTTCCTCTTTATTCTTAACCAAGTCGTCTGTCACAAGAAATCTATTACTACGCGTACGGCCCGTAACAGAACCACCAAGCGAAACCAGACCGAGAGTAGGGAAGTCACCAGCACGTCTATACGAAATCGTCTTATATTCAGCAGACGTGTCCGGCATACCAAGTCCGGGGAATATTTCATGAAAACAATATTCTGCGGTATCAGTCAGCATACTCTTAACACTATCGAGCATCATTTTTATCATTCCATCTGAATAACTTACGTACATATTCGCACTCTTAGGCTCAGTTCCGGCTATATACGATAACAGAAATTTTATCATTGTACTTTTTCCAGTTCCCGGAGGCATTGAAAAACCTAAATACAACATATTCGGATCGTCTATAAACTCCTGAATCTGTGTCGCTATCTTATGCTTACCTTCCAAAACTTTACGGCGAGGTAGCCAAAAACGCGCTTTCGGCTCTCGGTTCCATTCCATAGCAACCATGAAATCATCGAAACTATACTGAGCAGAATACATATATGTTCGCTTAATCAAGTCATACATCGTAGCACTTTTTATTTTCATAGCCTCAGTTCTTACCCAGCGAACGTATTCATCTACAGATTTTCTGTCCTCAATGCTCATTAAAACACCAAACGCATCTGTTAAACTTTCCTCTGTCTGCTGCGGTAAATTCTTTATTTTCTCAATTACTGCAATCTCCATCATAACGCCTCCGCTTCTTCCCATGCCTTATAAATTTTCTCGCCTTGATGTGCAAACCAATCAACCATTGCTTCGTTTTTCGCCCATGCTTCTGTTTCACCAGAACTCTCTGCCAATCCGCTTTCAAACAGAAATGCGTGTACAATTTCGTGCCTTAACACCTTCTTTACATAACAGTCCATATCTTTCAAACTGCCTTTTTCTGTTTCTTCCTCAACTCTGACAGCAATTTCTTTAGTGGTCCAATCAGTATATCCGTCGCAATCTTCAAATGTTTCGTCGTCGTTTATACTCCTTAAAAAAATTTTATAATCTGTACCTAACACATTTACTATTTTCACTTCCATACCTCCTAAAAATATATAAAAAAAAGAGCACCACCCACATTTCTGTGAATGGCGCTCCGGGCGCTCTATGTATAAGCTCTTTATTCTGTTTTTAAAATTAAATCAACACATTTGCGGAAAGCAGTTTCGTCGTAGTCAAAATTTTCTACTCTCTGTTTAATCAAATAATCTATTTGTTCTTCGTCATATTGACCTTTTTCAACGGCACTTGCTATGGAATATGCAAAAGCCTTCATTTGAAAATATTCTGACTTGTTGTCTGTTGCTCTTGCGACTACAATATTTTTGTTTGTCATTTCTCGAACAGCAAACGTCGCTATCACACTGTATATAGTCAACACCCCAATAATTACTCCCAGTATTACCTTTGTCCTCTTTTTCATATCTATTTACCTTTCTCCGTTTAAGCCCGGCGGCTTTTTTACTTATACTTCTTCAACAACGCTAATATAACTGCTATCGGGAAATAAATTATTCCCAATATTATTACTAAAAAACTCACTTAGATAGCCTCCTTTAATTGTTGAGAGGATGCTAATTTCTTCTTTTGCCTATATTTAGTTCTATATTCTCTTTGCTTTTTCAAACGTTCTTCTTCTTTAGAAATTTCGGACAACACTTTTTTATCATTTGTCCTTATTTCTTTGTGATATTCCCACCAAATATGACGTTCGTCGAGGGTTTCATAAAGTTCACTGTTTGTAGCATCGTATAATATATTTTCGCCAATAAGCTTTGAAAAACGATCAACAACACCAACATGATTCCAATACCAAAGCAAAGCGTGTCTATCTTTCGTACAGTATTGAACGGCATCAACACCGCTGCCGCTTTTTACATTTATAATTTGTTTCCCGCAAACAACAGATTCTAAAATAAGGATTTTTTCTAAATCTAACGCATATATTTCATCAATATTATAAGCAAGAATTATACATTTCCCACCTACAGCTTTTTCTTTAAACAGATTACTTCTTTGACTTAAATTTGTTGCTCTGTTGCCTTCCCCTTTTCCAATGTAAAAAATTTCCCCGTCGGAATCAAACCATAAATATATATAATGTCTACCACGCAAAGGTGTATCAGAGTAATCTATAGCACCCCTATATTCGTCACCTTCAGCTTCTTTCGGTAAAGGTCGTTTGTTTATAGCTGCTATCATTTTTTTTCTGGTTTTCTCTCCACAAACAGCAGAAAAACTTTCTAACACCCTGCATAACGTTGTAACGTCTCCGTTCGTTATACCTTTTATTTCCCAGTCTGAAAGATACACGCCAGCCGAATCCGCGCTTCGTTTGTTTTCAACAAATTTCATTATGCAAACCTCCCTGTACGAGTTTCAAATTCTTTGCATAGATTATACCAAGTATTTGCTTTCACCCCTAATTCGTTCATAGCAAAACGAGCAGTGCGCTCCTTGCGTTTCACTTCGCCGTATAATTTTTCAAATAATTCTTTATCTATTTCCATTTTTTTGCGACCTGTATAAACACCGCGCTCTTTTGCTTTTGCAATACCCTCAGCTTGACGTGTCTTAATTTTTGTACGCTCATTCTCAGCTACATATCCAAGCAACTGCAACACAATATCACTTATCAAAGTGCCTGTTAAATCCTTGCTTTTTCTTGTGTCTAATATAGGCATATCAAGAACTACTATATCTACACCTAACTTTTTCGTTAAATCGGCCCACTCGTCTTTTATTTCTTCGTAGTTACGCCCTAAGCGGTCTATGCTATCAATATATAACACGTCACCCTCGCGTAAACCAACCTCTTTCATACTCTTATAAACTGGTCTATCGAAATCTTTTCCGCTTGCTTTTTCAATAAAAATACGTCTCTCGTCTATACCAAGCTCTTTCATTTTTGCTACCTGACGTTCTTCGTTTTGATCTTTCGCACTTACTCTTACATATCCTGCATCCATTTCGTTACCTCCAACTGATTTGTTGCACTTATTGTATCATAAATAAAAACGTTTGTCAATACTTTTATTTGCAAAAGTTTCTTTTTTTTATTTTTTTCTACCGAGACGCCTCACCCGGCGCGTCTCGGCTGCATATATCCCCCGCCGGGCTTTTATAAACCGGATCAAGCAAATGCTTAAATTGTTTGTTTTGGGTATACTCTATTTATATATAAATTGCATAAATAAAACGTGTTTGTTTTGGGTTATTTTTGTGCACTATTGTTTGTTATTTATATTGACAACCCTAAACAAATACTTTATAATAATAAACATAGAGCGCAACACAAATAAAATAAATAAATGAAAGAAGGAATTTAAAATGCTAAACATTTTTATTAACACATGGGGAAACTACAACGAGAACGGCGCGGACGGCGGCGAATGGGTAACACTACCAATGGAACCGGAGAAACTGACTGACATATTAAATATGTTAGCGGAAGAATTAGAAGAAGGCGATCCGGAATGGTTTATAAATGATTATGAATGGACTTCTGATATTGAACCACGAGCTATTGACGAAATGGAAAACATAGAAGAACTAAACGACTTTTTAAATGAGTTGGACGCCCTGCAGGAATGGGAACAAAAAGAAATTGCAGCAGCTATAGAAGCATTTGGTTATGACTTTATGGAAGCAATGGAAAAACAACAACGCGGATACTTTACATTCTATGAGGGCATGGACCTGGAAGAAGTAGCGGAAGAACTTATAAATGATTGTTATTTTACTAAAGACACGCCGGATATTTTCACAAGATATTTTGATTATGCAGCGTTTGCGCGTGATTTAGGTTTTGACGGTTACTGCGAAACGGCGCACGGCGTAATAGTAGAATAGGAGGACCAAAAAATGAAAACATTTTTAGAAGGCTTATATATATTATTTATATTTATAATTTTGCCGTTTTTGGCTTCTGGCTTTATCGAATTTATTTTATAGGAGGATTTAAAAATGAATAACTATAATATTACAGCACACACAGAAACAGAAAAATATAAAATCATAGATATTATAAAAACGGCCGGCGCTATTTTAACCGCTGTTTCTGGATGCGGATCAAGTTATTATATACAACTTGACGCAACGCCGGAACAGGCCGACAACATTAATTTAATGTTAGGAGGCGCGACGGCATGAGCATATTTTTAATTATTTTCGGAATTGTTTTTTATTTACCCGCTGCAATTATTATATCAATCACTAAAAAATACATGTAACCGGAGGAATTAAAAATGAAATATATTAATCAATTAACAGATAACGAAAACGCGCACTAATAGAGAATAATAACACACTTCAAAACATGGTATATAACGACATGATAGAAAACGAAATGAATTTTATTTCTGAACAGCTGGACCATATACGCGCCGGCCTGCGTGATTATAGCATCGGAGCATATAACCGAAATATTATAATTGTTTCGGATGCGCTGAAATTCCTTGACGGCCTGGAAGAGTTACAAAAAAATTATTGTACACTACCGGACGACATGAGCGACGAAATAAAACGCGTTTTAGATGCGCGGGACCGTTTCCGGTCAATAGATATGAGTTATAACAATTTATATAATCTTTCTGTTTGGCTGGATCAAAAAGCGCAATATTTCGCCGACTGTATAACAGATTATTTTAGCAGCTGTTTGGACCCGTCGCGCGTTGATATGATAAGTTATTTTATAGAATTTTACGCGGACGAAAGAATGGACGAAAGTTATTATATTAACGACGGTATTTTATATCAAACTATTACTAAAAAAATAGCATAAAAATTAATAATCCCCGGCGAACGGGGATTTTTTAGGAGGCAAAAACAATGTTAAATATTTATGAGTTATTCCCGCGTTATGATGCGCGTAAATCTTTTTACGGTAAAGCACAAATAATAGAAACATCTAAAACAATTAAATTAAAAAGCTACGACACAATTATTTTACAATACAGCAAACAAAACAAAACAATAAAATTTTTGTGTCGTGATCCGTGGGCGTTTTCTCAAACTACAAACAGGCATATTAACGAATTTTTGAAACAATTTACAAACGCAAGCCCACTAACAAAAAAAGAAATATTAAAAAGTATAGGAGCGTAAACAATGAAAAAATATATATTAACTATTTCACGCGATGCAATAAACATCTTTAAAGAAATAACAATAGAAGCGGATCGCGAGCCGGATTTTGGGCGCTGCTATAACCTGGCACAAAAATATAATTGTGATTATTTCTATATATCTGAATTATAATAATAAACCGGGGCCGCGTGCTCCGGTTCTTTTTTTGCCTGCTATTATAGCGGGCTTTTTTGCGTTTTAAACTGTTTTATATATTTAGATATGTTTTTATGCATCCAGATATTAAAAACGTTTTACGGCGTGTTTTTGTGCGTTTAAACTACATATCTATTATTGCATATACCATTTAAACGTGTTTAAACGCTGTTTTAAGCCGTTTTAATCATAGCGGCGTACATTTACTATATAAAACTATTAAAATCGCTTAAAATCAATTTTAGAGCGCTTATGTTATGCGCTGCACATATCCCGCTATGAATCCAGAATATAAAAAGCGACGCCCGCCGGCCTGCATCAGACAGGGACCGGAGCGGGTGCCGCTATTTTTTTGAAATTTTTTTCGGGCCGACTTTCGAAAACTGATTTCGCCCGTGTCCTCCCGCGCGCGTCTGGCTCTGAAAGTCGCTAAAGGTTCCAAAAGTCGCTATAGTCTCGCGTGTCTGGCTTCAAAAGTCGCTGGCAGATGCGTGAAAAAGTCGCTCGCGTGCGCGTAAAAGTCGAAAAGTCGCTAAATTTTTTCGTCAGGTGAAGGAAGTTCGGCATATTTAGCTTCAATAGTCGCTCTGTCTTGGAAGTTTTCAGCCTGATTTGGTGTTAAAACAACGTCTTGCTGGTCCTTCATGCCGTAATAATTCTTCGCTCTGAACATATAAACGACTGGCTGAATTTTTCCTTCCTGTGCAAGTTCTGCGTCCATACTTGCGATTAAATTCTTCGCTTTTTTTATGATGTCCGATGTGAAAGAGCTGAAACCACGCGTTCTTCCGCTCTCCATATCAAAAACAGTAGTCCTCGGCATACTTAAAGCCAAACACATTTTTTCAACCGTCGGAAGTTGATTAGTCTCTTGGCACGTATGAAAAAACCAATCCAAACGTTCACAGAGTTCTTCGTCGTTTTTAGGTGGAGCATCAAAAGCGCGGCTCACCTCTAAGATATTATGCAAAGCCTTACCAATAAAGGCACGTTTATCGTCGTCTTGTTCAATTCTTTTAAGTTGAGCATTAGGAAAATTATATTTACCACCACGCCCGGTAGGTTTAATTTCGTTACCCATAATATATCCCTCCATTAAAATATTATTTATTAAGAGTACACATCACACCGAAATCAACTTTCTTATGATGTTTACACCTCATGCAACAATACAGACAGATATGCTGCCCGTAATGTTTATTAACAGCTTCATGTTTACAGTTGGCGACAGTATAAGAATGATAAAGTCGCTTACATCTGTCGCACATGGTATATATTTCTTTATTATTTTTTGTCGCCATAAGAACCTCCTTAAAATTCTGAGTGTGTTATGTGTTGCAAGTAAAAACGCCGTTCGGAGCTATATATACATATTTAGTTTTTAGCTACCTACTCTATTTATTTATTATTTTTACTTGTTACACTTGGAACAAATAAAAGAAAATAGAGTAGTAGAGCGGATTTACGCTGTACCAAGTAATAAAAAATAACTTGGTACAAACGTGGTACAACGTGGTACACTCGCTATAAAAACAGCAAAATTATTACAAAAGTATTACATAAAAAACGTTATTTTATAGTGGTGTACCAAGTTGCTGTCCCAAGTCGTTGTCACTTAAACTCGAAAATTCTCGTCGGCACTCCGTTCATTCTTACGCGAGTTTCTTTTGCAATTTCCTTCCGCATCTGTTCTCTGAATTTCGGCAGGAAACGCTCTCTCGCCAGAGGCTTATGTCCCGTTCTTTCGCACCAGTCTTTGTACCAGTTATAAATTTCGTCACGCGTCATAGTTCCTCTGAAATTATAATCCTCACAGAATACCGAAACTGGATTAGAAGTAGTCTCGAACTGTTTCAGCATGTCGTTCTGGTCTGGTGTATCGGTAAAATATCCTACGAGTTGTAGTGTCTTATAACCATCATAGCACCAGTTGAATATGCCCGGAAGTTCTGCAATGAGTTTGGGAATAAGATTTATGTCCCGTTCATGCTGCAACGGGTCGTCCGGGTCCGGAGTTTCCACGAAACGACATGGAAAATTTATAAACTGGAAACGTCGGTTAAGGCCGTTGATAATATCAGCGGTTGGCATCTGGTTACAAGCGTAAATAAGTTTACAACGCGGGTTAAAGTCGATATGTGTCATACCCTTGTAACACGCTTGGATAGTTGTTCCGTCAGCGATTTTTAAAATCCACTCACGTATTTCGCCACGGGAGAAGTCGCTGTTTATATCTGCGCCGATGTTAAGCCATGAATCTTTCAAGCGTATGCGCTGGAACTCTTGTGTTAGGCCGTTAGGTTCGACGTGTGTTACGTTTTCATCGCCGTATATTTTTTGCAGAATTTCTAAATAAACAGATTTTCCGTTGCCACCGTCACCCATGAGGACGAAAACCTTCTGGTGTTTACAGTCTGGAAACAGAACATAACCACCGATGAACTGTAGATTTTCTGCTGAAATAGGCTCGTAATTCGTGATTGTTTGTATAAAGTCCTCCCACACGGGACAGCGCGCGTCCGGATCGTAATTATAGTTCATACAGATAGAGCAGTAGTCGGTTTCTGAGAAATCACGAAAGTTCCCGGTTTCGATGTCGAGAGTTCCGTTCTGGAATGTGATTACTGGTTTTCTGTCGAACTCGACCTTGCGAAGTGTACGGCCTTTAAGCAGATTGCACACAGCACCGATACGTTGAGCAGTGGAGAAGCGCTTGCCGTATAAAGTGTCGGCATAGTTTTTAATAATGGCATCGGATATTTTACGCCATCGCTTACCGTCCCACTCGTAAAAACCGACTTGTTCTATAAAAATAACGTTGTGTGTTTTTATTATTTCGTCTGCTATCATGGATTCCGTCGGAGCTTGTGTTGCTTCCTTCTGCAAAGCGTTAAGTTCTCGCTGAGTGAAGTTATCGGCGCAAGCCTCGATAATGCTTGCCAGAGTTGTTTCGCTTGTGAAACGATTCACAGAGAATATGAATTTTCTGAGTTCGTCGAGCGTTTTGCACTGACTGGCTAAGAACGGCATCCCCGGTTTTGCGTTTTCGATGATTGTTGATAACTTACCACCGTCGGCATAATATTCTGAAACGTCCTTGTATTGTCCGGGAACCTTGCCGACTACGAATGGAATTTTATTTTTAAACAGGAGTTGCGCCATATCCATAGAGAATTTATCGCCAGCGTGTGATTTTGCATCGTTGTCGTAAACTATAAGGATTTTTTCGTATCGCTTACATATAGAAATCACGGTTGATAGCTGGCCCTTTGAAAATCTGCCTGTTATAGCGGATATAACCGGATAATTTTGACACTCGAAGGAAACGGCATCGAAATATCCTTCTGCTATAATAAGTGTGTCGCCCTCGCGGTTAAGTGTCTGCATACCCCACGGAATGTGCTGACAGTGGTCGTCGATTTTTTGTTTACGATATTTTGAATCAGGGTAGCTGCCACCGGGCATAGCGCGTGTTGCATAGTAGCAAACATACGGGTCGCCGCTTGATGAAAAGTAGGGTAGGAATAGTCTGCCCCGTAAGTCGCCATCGGTTACACGGCCTATCATGAGACGGTCAATGTCCGCTCCAGTAAGTCCGCGTTGTTGCAGATATGAGCGGTCGTCGTCCGTAAGTGCAGCGTGATAGTGTGCTGTTTTTGCGTTCATGTTATGTGTATATTCCACCCAGCCATCGGGATGAACGTCTGCTACGCCTGTTAAATTCGCGAGTTCTCGGATTGCATCACCGCGATTTCCGTTGTGTGCATAATATGAACAGAACTCGATAACGTCACCGCCGATGCCTGAACCGTAATCGTAGAAAAAATCGTCCATAACCACGAAAGATGTTTTGTTTGTTGCACCCGCTCTGAGTGGTGACACACACCGGTCGCCAGATTTATGTATTGGTAAACCGATGCGCTGAGCATATTCCACGCAGGAAATACTTGATTTAATTTTCTGTATATCTACCATGTAATAAACCTCGCTTGCATCTGTATTTTTGTCGTCTGTCGCTCGCGTATTTCTTATAATCTCTGCCGTGGGATTCGTATTCGTCCGTAAACCATACGTGATTACATTCTAAACACCTGCGTTTTCTGTAAACGGCCTCACAGTCAGAGATTGAATCACAAACCTTAGAATTTCCACCACATACAGGACACGTCATTTTTTCTCACCTCTCTCGTATGCAAGACCCTCATATTTCAAACGATCGCTTTTGTACTGTTCTTTTGTTTTATAGAAAGAGCATTTTCCGTCTTTTACGCAATATAAATCATCCAGCACAGTACAATCTCTCATTTTATAGCCGAAACAGTCTGTCTTTGGTTGATAAATCATTCGTTTTTACCTCCGTTTTAATAATTTTTCCCGTGTTTATACGGTCTGGATTTATTAAATTCGTGTTTAACGCTTAAAATTTCATCGACATCAACACCAGCATAAGCGCACCAGTCAAGAATACGAATCAAGCAGTCTATCATTTCTGTAGCAATACCTTCCGGCTTACTGTTTTCTACATAAAAGATAGGTTTAGCTTGTCTATCTTCCTCCAAAGCCTCTGATAGTTCACTGTGACACAGTGCAACGACTTCCGCAAAGCTCCTTGGCTCGTCCCACCAGCCATGTTCTACTGCGTTTTTGTGAATTTCCTTCGCCCACTCATTAAATGTTTTCATATATTTTTCTCTCCTTAAAAATGTAATTTAATATCTGCCTCGTCAGCTAATACTTTCTCTAAATCTTGCCATTTGACATAACCTTTGTTGATGGAATCGGCAAGGTCTGTAACTCTGTCGTATAATCGTTTTAATCTTTTTAATCCGTACCCTTCCTTATCACGCATAACGGTGAAGAAGAGTATAATAGCGTATTTTAAGCCATCATTTGTAGCATCTTCTTTGATTTTGTTAACCTTCGACTGATTCAGATGCACAACGGGGTTTTTCTTTTTAGCCATTATGTATCACCTCTTTCTTCGGTTTGCGTAAACTCTCTCCATAGTGTTTTTCATAGCGGTCCATGAGGTAATTTATAAACTGTCGTTGTACCTCAAGTTTTGAGTTGATTTTGAAATATTTATCACATTGTCTGTCTATATAATTTAAGTCGTGGTTTTTACACAATAAATTAAACCACCTTTTTAACAATTCAGCCATTATGTATCTCTCCTTTCAAACACTTCCTCGAATGGTTTCCCTATAACTTCGCATAAGCGTTTTATCTGCTCTATTTTGAATATCGAATCGTGTTTGCCTTTTAGAAATTCTCTGAGCTTTACAATTGAACTATTATTCGGCCTCTGATACACTTTTCTACATAATGAGTGAAGACTTTCGTTTAAATGTTCTTTGAAATAATCATATATGCCCTTATACACAATGCTCTCAATGTTAAAGCCATGCCCTCTTATACCTTCGAGTTTGCGCTTGTAAAATGTAATTCGATTATGTACAGCTTGTTTGCTTATGCCAAAACTATCCCCGATTTCCTGATATGTAGCGCCATTTTGTAACATTTCGTAAATTTTTTTATTTTCTTCAAGGTGTCTCATTCTTTATCTCTCCTTTCTCCGTAACTGCAAAAGTCAACTTTGTTATAGGTTGATATATTTTGTTCCAGCACATAATCTCGTGTGGTGTGTACCATTTGCCTTGCACAATCGTCTTTATAATCGCACTTTTCGCATCTAACCACTTCCTCAACATCTGCCGTGGGTTGTAAGTTTATTCTTGAAACAATAGCAGCCACTGTCGCTGGTCCATATGTAAAAACACCACCATTGCCTGTGAATTCATTTATCAGTCTATCAGCATCAATATACCTTGCCATTGTTTAAATCCCTCACAATCTTGGTTATCGCACTTTCTATATGTCGTGCTTCACAATTTTTCGCTTCTTCAAGGCTTCCATATTTTTTGCCACACAGATCACATTGTGCTTTTACCAAAGTACCTGAAATAGCACTATTGATGGTTGATAGTTGTCCATATGCAATCAAGTGTGCCATCACTCCTCACCTTCCTTTCTCAAAAACTCAACGGCATAACCACCACCAAAATACTTTCCTGTTTCGTGACATTTCATTTTGACAACCATTGAACCACAAATATTGTACGGCTCTGACAATACTTCAAAAATACAATCCTTGTATTTTTCTTCTTCTGCACTTCCTACAATTCTCACTTTATCGCCTTTACTTATCATTCTTTTCACCTTCTTTTCTCAATGCAGCTTCCGCTTCCTCTTTGGTGAGAAATACTGTTTTGCCGAAATCATCAAATGGAATAAGGTTATAATTACCCAATATGTTTTTATAGACAACTGTATATTTTTCAACTGTTTCTTCTGTTACAAAACATCTACAAGCAGTTTTAGACATATCAACAATTCTATAAACTTTGTCTCCTGCCACAACAGGCGGTACAATCACACCATTTGCAAGAAGATAGTCGGCAAGGCTATCTGTATAATGGCTATCTTTATTTACTCCGCATTGGTCGCAAAAATGGTCATATTTTTTATTCAACAACTCAATCAATCTATCACGCATCTGATTCACCGCCTTTCTCGGTTGGGCGGTCGGCATCTTCAAATCCGATAACTTTCCCAAGTCCGTCCATAACAGAATTAGCCATTATTCCGCTTACCTCTTTTGCATCAATAATTTTAACATTATATCTTACGCCATTTTTTACGGCAAACACCTCAAAATAAACTCCGTCTTTCATTTCCCCTCATCTTCCTTTCTCATATCATCAATGCATTTGTCATATATGTCATTTACGGTGTCCGCAATCTTTTCAAGGTTTAATTTGTTGAAATCATTGTAATTGCATAAACAAAGAAACTTATCCATAAGTGCATCACGGAATTTGTCAACCGCTTCGTATCTATCCATTACTTTCATCTTCCTTTCTTTAAAATCGTTCTTTTATCGTTTGAATTGCGATTTTATTGACTATTCTTTAAGTCTTGCTTTTCTTTCAGCCAATAGACATCTTTCGTCTTTTAAAACATTTCCTTTACTGTCCGTTTCCAAGAATGGATAAAACACCTCACAATACGGTCTATCACTTTGAATGTTTAATCTCGGACATTTATGTCTTGTATTCTTTTTACAATAAAATCCGCTCGGACACATTAAATCAATAGTTTCTTTTATTTTCATATCCTCACTCCTTCTGCTCCGTCATTTCTTTTACAAGGTTGTCAATGTCGCTATCATAATAACCGAATAATATAGGTTTCAACCTCTCAGCAAACTCTTTTATTGCTCTCTCGCCTTCGGTTGAATATATGTCGCAAAAATCTTTCAACCTCTCAATCTCTGCTTGTTTGCGATTGATGAGGTCAAGAATATCTTGTTCATCAATTTCCTTGCAACCGTCTATTTCTTTGTTATAACAAGGACACTCTTTACATTTACAATCTCGGCAACACTTCAAAGCCTTTATAATCTCGTTATCTTTCATATAATTTTCCTCCCAACTTTTTCTTGATGGCTCTTTGCGTTTTTGCCTGTTCTATTAAATTCTGCATCGTCTTTTCTTTGTGAATTTTATTTGTTGTGTCCTTGCTTTTTTTCACCCAATCAGCATAATGCTTACAAGTGCAATGACAGCTTTCGGTTCTGTCTGAACAACCTAAACATGGTACGCTTGATTTTCGGTAGAAAAGCGAATTAATAAAATTGTCCATATCACACCACCTTCACTATGTCTAAAGCTTCTTCAATGCTATGAGCGCAACCGGTAATGGCACCGGCACGTTTCATAGCATCTAAGAATTTCTGTTGATCGTCTCTCGGTTCTTCACCGGGCATTTTCACTTCTATGTATATTGCCTTACCATCTGATATTCTGTGACCAAAAATATCCGCTTCGCCGTTATGCCCTATGTTTACCAGCGTTCCATACTTCGTATAGAACTGGCCGACAGTATGGTTTCGAGCCACACAACCGTTTTGGCAAAGGGCGACGATTATACGATTTTGAAGTTCCGTTTCGGCATTTATAGCAGATCACCTCGTTATATGTTTTACTTTTGCCATTTTCCACACCCAACCGGGAGCATAGCCACGTTCTCTTGCTATCGCCCATAAATCGTCAAGCGTTTTACATTTTCCTACTTCCATTCGCGCTTTTTTCTTTTTTGCTTCAATTTTTGCTGTTTCTTCTGCCGTAATACGTTGTAATTCTATTTCCTCGCGGGCTTTTATCTCTCTGGGGTGTAGTGGGTACTCGGCACCGCAAAACGGACAAACAGGAGCAGTTTTGAACGTCATATAACAACTGCTGCACGTTCTTATATAAAAATCCCCGTTTTCGTTTAACTGTTTTTTACGTTTCAAAGGCTCTCCCAACGACCACTCTCTGTCGTCGTCCGGTAAACCCACACGGGTATAATTTGCGACAAAATCTATTATCTTCGCTGTCTTGCCCGGCAGATACCTCATACAGCGCATCATCTGTTGTATTCCTAATGCAACAGATTCAGTAGGACGGAGGAGCATAGTACAAGAAATTTCGTCTATTGAAATTCCTTCGGACAACAGTGTACAGTTGCATAACACTGTGAGGCTCCCGTTCCTGAAACTTTCCATAATACGTTGTCGTTGTGCTGACGGTGTTTTAGCAGATAAGACTTCGGCGCTAATTCCAGCCTCGTTAAATTTTTCTGCTGTTTTTTTTGCGTGTTCAACAGATACACAATAACAAATGCTTTTCTCACCGAGAGCGAAACGCTTATAACTATCAACAACATTCCCGTAAATAGCCCTTTCGTTCATTAACTGCTCTAAGTCGGATGTTACATAATCACCACATACAACACGTAAACCGGAAGTATCTACCGTCGTTGGTGCGTAATACTCATACGGGGCCAGTCTGTTATGTTCTATCAACCATTTCACATCAACACCTGTAACAAGAGCGTTATATATGTCACCCAAAGGGCGAGAATCTAATCTTACGGGAGTAGCGCTCATTCCAACAGTGTGTGTGTCGTAGTATTCGATAACCTTGCTCCAAGTGTTACTTTTGCTTAAATGCGCTTCATCTACGACAAGTAATTGCGGCTTTTGGTGTTGTCCTAAACGTCTATATTCCGTTTGGTAGGTTTCAACTCTTGCGTTAATATTCAACGATGATAACAGTTCAATGTGTTGCTGCTTTAACTCGTTTCTGTGAACCAAAATCAATGTTTCGCCTTTTGTTCTACGAGCCATTTCAGCAAACACATAAGACTTCCCGGCTCCGGTTATCCGCAGGGCGCTACTACGAGCACCCTGCGATTACCCTCCTTAAAAGCGTTATAAGTTTTGCGAAAAAGGTCATCTTGATAATCACGTAATGTAATGGCCATCAATACGCCTCCTTTGTGGTGTGCTTACGATGCGTTCCATAGGCCAATTTCGTTTTACCCGACATCGGATTGTTGAATATGATATGTTCAGGATTTTAGCCCATTCAGCCATCGTGTGTGTTTCTCCTTCATATTCCAAAATTCTGTTTTTAGAATTGTTATTGGCTTGTATTTCCATCGTTACCCAACGGCAATTATCTGGCTCGTAATCCCCATCGTTGTCAATGCGATCAATGGTTAGATTATCTGCATATCCGTTTAATAAAGCCCAATTTTTAAAAGGAATAAATTCGTTCCACTCGTCGCATATTGTTATCCCTCTGCCGCCATAACGACCATAGCACTGACGTTTATTGTTTTGGCATCGTCTTTTCATATCTAACCATATCCCGTGCAGCCTTGTACCACACATATTATGCTTAGTGTGACGCTTTCGCGCAGCTTCCCGTTGATAACAACCACAACTCTGCGTTCTGCCAGATTTCAAATCTCCACCAACGATTTCGACTTGTTTTCCACAATCGCAAATACACACCCAATACGGAATTGTTCCTCCGTTATTACGTTTAATTGTTTTGCCACGTCTTACAACAGTTAATCGACCGAACTTTCGCCCGGATAAATCTATAAGAGTTCCCATTACACTTCAAAAGGCAAGTCGCTAGGCGTGTCAATCGGCGTAAATTCGTTAGAAGAAACAGGTGCCGTTCCATTGATAGGCGTTTTCCAAGCTGGTAACTTATCTTGGCGACTTTTGTTAATGCAGTATGCTACCTTTGCTGTTGTTGAATTGTTATATTCCTCATGTTTTACACGAACTGCGCCGACTGAACCTATCCACTGTTTACCAGTTCCCATAGCGGTATTTGTAATACCGAAACTGTTGAAAAATTCACCGAGACGCTGGTTTGTACGTTCTACGTTGCTTGCGTCCAGAACTATGTAGAACCATAATTTTGAATTGTACCCGTTTACTGATAATGTAATTTCGTAACCTTCGTTACCTGAGTTAAATTTTCTTTCGATTACGTCCTCAATTCTTACTCTGTGATCTCCGGCAGGAATAATCTGAAAATCCTGCTCCTTATACTGTGTTGCGTCAAAATTCCAATTAGCCATTTTTGTTTTCCTCCTTAGATAATGTTGCTTTAATAAATGTTTGTGTTAATTTAAGTGCCTCTCTCCTCGAAAAGCCGTCTAATCTTAACCGACTGTGAAATATTGAACACATATCGGCAAGTTTTTCAAACAATTCTTTCAATGTTTATGCCTCCTCACTTAGTTTTGGTATAGTGCTTGCCATATCAGCAGTGTGGAGTAGGAAAGCAAGCGGAAACTGCCTAAAGGCATCGTTTACAGCGTAGTTTCCGTTTTCTACTCCCATGTGACAGTTTATAGCCGCTATTTCTTCGTCGGTAAGTTTCATAAATTTTTGAATTATGAAAACACTTTTTGCCCCGTGACTACCGAAACACGTATCTTCTTGGAATGTATAAAACGGAACCTGAACCCACTGACCGAACTCGTTCTTTTTGTTTCGTAATTCCGTCTTATAGCATCCTACCTTGCAAATATCATGCAAAAGTGATACAATAGCTGCCGTTTCACCTGATACCTTTATCTCTGGATATGCTTTCAGTAAACGAACTAATTCATCGAAAACGTGAACGCTATGCTCACATAAACCGCCTTCGTATGGTTCGTGATATTTTGTTGATGCTGGAGCAGTCAAGAAATCTGTGTTTTCAATCCAGTTAAAAAGTTCTTCCGCTCCGGGTCTTTTTATGTATGTTGAATATAATTCTGTAAATCTTTCCCTGCTCATTTCTTAACCTCCGGTGCGACAAAAGCATTTTCCGGCATACAGGATTTTCTTAAAAATAACTGATCCTTTGCCATAACAGTAGGGCCACCTTCCGTAACATAAAACCACTGTTTAACATTCTGCTTATCATTAGCAGATGTTACATAAGCCACGATGTTACATAATCCGCATACTTGTTGTTTGATTTTTGCCGGGAGCATCGGTGATACTCTGTTTACGACTTCTCCTGTCTGCAATGTAACTGTTTCAACATCCTCCCAGCAGTTGAATGTAACGTTTGTGTCACAAAACGCAGCCTTGCGGACAAGAAATTTGACTTTTGTATACACTGCAAGGTAATATTGTCTTATGTCGCCAGAAAAGCCGTTTTCGCGGATTTCAACGATATATGCGTCAATCAAATCAGTAAGACAGTCAACAATAATGTTGTCGTACTGTTTTTTTGCTGTCGCCTCCTCGAAAATATCCACAAAATCCTTAAATCCTTGTGCTTCCTTAACCACCAGATTAGGACGCTCAAAATTTTTCAGCACGATTGCTGAATTGTCACTACTAATAAGCAGTGATTTGCCGGGTAAACGTGTTGCGTTTACTGTTTTACCGCTACCAGGCTGACCGTATAAACACATAACAGCCATTATAATTCTCCTCTCATACTTTTTATTTGTGCCGCACTCATACCAAATAAATCGGTATCAATCGGCTTTTTGATAATTTTAGTGGTGGTGCAATAATCGCAGTTATAATCTTCGCACCTAACGGCTTCAACTTCGCCGTTTTTAACTCTTTGAAAATATCGAATGTGGTTACGGACTTTTTCAAGTGCTTCGTCTATATTCCACTGAGATATTTCCCCAACTTCTAAATGTGCCGGTGTTTCTTTTGTTGCTACATTAAATATGAACGGCAACTTTTTACCGGTATTTTGACGGACAATTTCTTGGTAACAAGCAGCCTGGATGTCATAACCCCAATATTTAATCATCGGCTCGAATAGGTTCGGTGAACGTAAACTTGCCATATACTTTAAATCGCATATATACTCGTCAGGATCGAAACTATCCATCTTTATTTTGAACGGAACGCCTTCGATTTCTCCGGTCATGATAACCTGGTGTTTTCCAGACAGATAGTGCATCATTAGCGGTTGTGCTTTAACAAGTTCCACTGTTTCATCGGCTTTGACAAACTCTGCATACTTGCCACCGCCTTTTTTGAAAATCTTTTTTTCATTTTCAATCAGAAATTTTTGCTGGCTCTCCGGCGTTCCTGTAAGTGATTCATCAAAATAACTTCCCAAGAGAAGCGCTTTTGAAAAATCTTCTTCATAAGTCCCGTTCAGTTTTGCCATTGCCATTGCCGGGCACTTCATGAAATCCTTGAACTGCGATACCGACATAAATTCTCGGTTGGCTTTGGTACTGTAATAATTAGAAGTTGTTAGTTTCATGCGTTGTTTCCTTTCGTTTCATTTTTTTTGCCGCAAAATCAAAGCGACATTTCTCTTTCGGTTCGACACGAGCGGCAATCAAATATAATTCGGCAATACAGCCGCAAATATATTGTCCTTTATGCTTTTCGAGCCACTCGCACTGCAAGCATGTTTTGTCATTCATATTTAACACCTATATAATCAAGCACCTTGCCAAGCCCAAGCCCTTCTTTGTTCGGTCGCCACTTTCCGTCAACCATTTCACCACCGTTGATACAATATTCATATTGCCGCGGGTGTGTTTCCTTTAACCGCTGAAATCTGTTTGGCTCTTTTTCTAAATGACAACCAAACATGCAGAAGATGCAGCCTGTTCTATTTTCACAAGTTGTTTTTAAATCGCCTTCCTTTTCTATGATTTCGCCATATACAGAGCAAAAAGGAATATTGTATTCTTTGATGTATCGAAGAACATCTTGTTCAGTCCAAAAAGACATTGGCTGACTTTGTGGGTTCCTTTTATCAAAAGCATTGCAACCTGTTTTCATCCATGCATTTTTTCTTTTTACACTTTCAGATGCTAACATTCCAAGAATTGGCTTTTTGCCGGTCTGTTTTCCGTATTGTTTAGCTGGTTTTTTCTTCATAACATCGCAACACTGATCTGATACATCAAAAGGTGCATCCAACAAGAATTTCCACTTTGCACAGTTGAACATGGACAATTGACAATCTTTGTTTTTTAAAGTGCCATTCAGTCTTTCCATCCTAACTTTAGAGTTTCTTTTTGCCCCGTAAACGCAATTGGAAACATCTTTTGATATTGCTGGATAGCCATATTTTTTGATGACTTCATCAAAACGCATTTCAGGGCGCACTATGTCAAGCACAACTTCAATTTTGTATGTATTTCTTAACCATTCGGCATATATCTTGACAAACTTTTGAATTTCGGGATATTCAAGCCCCGTATTTGCAAAAAACAAATACAATGTCCAACCATATTTTTTACATACTTTGGCACACAAGTCTGCCAACACCGTTGAATCTTTTCCGCCTGAAAAAGAAACATAAACTTGACCATCGACAGCCGATTTGATCCATTCGTTTTCTTTCAGCAGTGGTTCTACCTCAAATCCCCTTGTGTCAATAGTGGTAAAACGATTTTTGCCTGTTGTTCCATTGTAAATCTCGAATTTTACCCAAGATTCATACCATACTTTGATACGTTCTTCCGACATCCTGATTTTCGCTTCTAAAGGGAGGCTCTGCATCTGCTTCAGTTCTGCAGCACTGTGTCTATTTCCCATAACTTTCAACTTCCTTTCACTCTGTAACTTCAATAGTAATAATCTGTCCCGGATGAATCATACCACCTTGTTTAAGGTTGTTGTTTTTGCATACTTCGTAAGACCATTTACGCCAGTTTTTTATGCCGTATTCTTCAGCTATGCTGTAAAGCGTGTCTCCGGGTTGCACTGTATATTCTTGTGTTTGCACTGGTGTTTCTTCTTTATAAATGAAACTTGTACAAAATACAACGGCACATGCGATCAGCAACGCAGTTAATAAAATTTTCATCCACTCACTCCTTCTTCTTATTTATATGGAACCTTCCCATTTCATGATTTCATCGTAAGCATCCACACGCTCTATACAGTTTTCGCAACCGATTACCTCGCCGCCACCTTTGTATAATGTTTCACATTCTTTATCACACAACGGACAACGTATTTCCGGAAGTGGGGGATCATCAGATAAAGTACCATCGCGCATCATTTTTGTAATGTCAGGGTGTTGTAAGTCTCTACAAGGCATTTTTTCTCACATCTCTTTCTTCTGTTAAACACTGAGCATACTAACTTAAAAAAATTATTTAATATCGGGTGATTTTAATAAATCTGCAGCCGCATCGTGAATTATCTTCATTCTGCGTTTTCTTTCTTCTTCTGAAAGCACAGGACGGAATACGCGCACCGTTGCTTTGGGATGTTCAAAAATTATTGGCTCATGGTATGTGTCCGGAACTTTCATATAAACACTTCCTTTCTTTATTAATTAGATTATGTTTGCTCTGGTTGTCTTGTTTCTTACTTTTTAATTCCACTGTCACGGGAATTATTGGTTAAAAAAAATGGTTTTAATTTGTTCGGCGTTTAAATTGTATCTGTTTACAATCTGTTGAATTTCGCTCTTTCGAAACGCCGCACCGTTTTCGTGCAACTTGCTTGAAAATGTTGATTGTTTCATGTTTAGAAACTCTGCAAGAGAACGGTTATTATCTCCGTTATCAAGCATAACTTTTTTCAATTCTACTGCATTCATAATTTTCGCTCCTTTCTAAATTCCACTACCACGGGAATTATTTAATATTATTCTACAATAACTTTTTCTTTTTGTCAATAACTTTTTCCCGTGAAAATAAAATTTTTCTTGCTTTTTTAAAAAGTTTCCTTTATAATAGAATTTGCGGAGGTGATAAAATGACTACAAACAAAGTAGGGAACAGCATAAAAGAGGCGCGTAAAGCTAAAGGTTTAACCCAAAAACAGCTTGCAAAGCTTTTAAAATGTTCCCATACTACTATAAGTAAATACGAACAAGGCGAAATTGAAAATATGCCCCGTCCTCGTATGCAACAGATGGCGGATATATTAGAAGTGTCGCCTGTTGTATTGTTTGACTTAGTTGACGACAAACAAAAACAGCCCGAACAAAACGAGCTGTCAGAAGTTAAGCGGGCTTTAATTGATTTAGTTGACGGACTTTCGGAGAGTGAGGCAGCTGTGCTTCTTGCTTCATTAAAAAGTGGTCTTGGAAGATAGAACAGGCTTTTTCCAATTCTTCCATATTGAGCGATAGTATTAGTTGCTTTAGTTCTTCTTTTGCTGTCATGGTTCAACATTCCTTTCTTTAGAACATATGTTCTGGTGTTACGACAATTATATTAAATACGAATTGTCTGAACAATGGTATTTTTTACAAATTCATAATAATTGATTTTTTTTAAAAAATAAAGATGCAAATTTGGTCTATATAGTAGATAATTTGGTCGAAACGAGATAATTTAGGGTGTATAATTTGATACTTTTTAAGTACCAAGTTTGGTATAATCCGCATAATATACAACTTTTTAGGAGGTCAAAAATGAAAGCTGAATTAGTGGCTGAATATTTAAGCCATTTGAGATTAAAAACAGGACTTACTTATGAGTCTGTAGCAGAAAAAAGTAATAGGTCCGTATCTACAGTAAAAAAACTATGTAACGGACAAACCGAAGACCCAAGAGTGGACACAGTTGCTCCTGTTGTTTATGCTTTGGGTGGCTCTATGGATGAGATGCTTAACCCGGGTAAAAACAAGAATGAAATAAAAGAAGTAAGTGTTTCTTCTTTAAAAGAACTTTATGAATTTCAACTGACTACAATGAAGGAAACAAACGAAGAACATATATCAAATATAAGGTCTCACTATGAGCAACATCACGAAGACTTAAAAGAGAATTTTGAAAGACGTCTTGCTGATAAAAGGGAAATAAATGAGTCGTATAAGGAACAGATAAAAGACTTAAAAAGAGCCAATTTAATAAAGGGTTGGATCATTGCCGGTTTAGCAGCAATTTTTGTAGTTTTATTTATAATGGAAATACTGCATCCTGAGCATGGATGGTTAAGGTATTAAATTTTATGTATCGTATAAAAAAACGATTAAGGGGAAAATAAAATGTACGAAGCACACAAAGGCTTAACAAAAGATGAAATACTTGAATATCTAAGAAAATCACGTTCAGATGATGCGTTGTTAACTGTAGAGGAAGTTTTGCAAAAACATGAAGCTATTTTAGACGAATGGGCCGAAAGAAATATAGGCGAAAAAATTGCAGAAGAAAATAAGTTCCGTGAGGTTGTGTCCGGTGAAACGATAGATGACCGTCCTGAAATGCTAAAATTATTAAAACAGATAGAAAGTCCCCGCGTAAAAGCTATACTTGTAGTAGAAGTGCAGAGGCTTTCGCGTGGTGATTTAGAAGATGCTGGGCGATTAATTAAGCTATTACGTTATACAAACACTCTTGTTATAACACCACAAAAAACATATGATTTACGTGACGATTACGACAGAGATTTTTTTGAACGCGAATTAAAGCGCGGTAATGAGTTTTTAGAGTATCAAAAAAAGATAATGAATAGAGGCCGTTTGTTATCCGTTCAGCAGGGCAATTTTATAGGCTCTATTGCTCCGTATGGTTACGACAAGGATATTGTTATAGAAGGTAAAAGAAAATGCCCTACGCTCAAAATTAACGAGGAAGAAGCGAATGTCGTTCGTATGATATTTGATATGTATGTAAATAAAAATATGGGCTGCACCAAAATAGCGAATACTCTTGACGGGTTAGGAATCAAACCACAAAAGGGAAAATATTGGTCGCCCCCTGCTTTAAAGGATTTGCTTTGTAATATTCACTATATAGGGAAAGTAAAATGGAACTGGAGAAAAGTTGTAAATATAGTTGAAGATGGCGAAGTTATAAAAACACGCCCGAAGTCTAAGATTGACGAGTATTTAATATTTGAAGGTAAGCACCCCGCTATTATAGACGAGGCTACTTTTAACGCTGCCATTGAAAAACATGGGAAAAATCCAAAGCCGCCGTCTAATAAAACATTACGAAACCCATTCGCGGGACTTATATATTGCCGTGAGTGTGGCTCGTCTATGGTTATGCGCACATATACAAATAAGGGACGTGAAACTGCAGCTCCGCGAGTGTTATGTCCTAAACAAACAAAATGTAATACTGGTTCTTGTTTATATGATGAATTTTTGGAAGAAGTCACAAGCGTACTTAAAGAATGTATCGCAGATTTTGAAGTAAGAATATCAGGAAATAACAAAGATGCACAAAAGTTACACGCTAACTTAATAAAGGATTTAGAAAAGAAGCTTGAGAGCCTTGAGGCTAAAGAGATAAGTTTGTGGGACAAGTACGCTGAGGAAAATATGCCAAAGGTTATATTTGATAAACTAAATGTAGAAGTATTACAAGATAAGGAGAAAGTAAATATTGCTTTATGTGAGGCTAAAAAGTCAATGCCCTCTCCTGTTGACTACGAGAAAAAATTATATCTTTTTAAAGATGCGCTCGAAACGTTGCATGACGAGAAAAAGTCAGCAGATATGAAAAACAAATTATTAAAGGCTTGTATTGAACGTATAGAATACAGCAAAGAACGAGCAGCGCGACAAAAAAGCAAAAAAAACATTGGTAATGGTTGGAGTAACCCGCCTATAGATATTGATGTTATATTAAAGGCTTAATTTTTATATCATCCATATACAACAATGATGTACCTATTCCTCAGTACCGATATCTGTCAATATAGCTTTTACTGTGTCATCTTTCATAGAGAAACGTTGAGACAAATATCTCATAGATGCTCCAAGTTCTCCGTCAGGTCCACCGTACTGGCTGATAATATAGTTTGCTAGTGTTGGGTTGGGATTTTTAATATTAATCGGAAACTGTAATTTTTTATCATATTGCCACATAATATAACCTCCTTAATTTTCCCACGGCCATGGTGACTTCACCCATGCCCATTCTTCTTCGGATTTTACGGCTGATGTAGTTAACGGACCAAACTTTCTTTCATACATTTCGCGTAATTCAGCCGCTTTTTTATTAACATGGTGAAATTCTTTTAAAGCCCGTTGATTATTCGGATGTGTATCTAAAAATAAATTTAGTTCAAGCTGTACGAAATCGTATGCCATAAGTTGCCTGAGAGCACATTCCCGCTCTCTATTTTGCATATTATTCATCATTTTTCCTGCTCCTCCTAATTTGGTTTTGGTCCATAGACCGATATTGGCAGATTAAGTTCAGGGAATGCTGTTCCGTTTGAGAGTGCTTCCTCCGGCGGATACATTTTTTCAAAGGACTGCACAGGAACAAAAGCATACCCAACTCTTGTATACATTTCTTCGTGAATTTTTTCCATAATTTTATTCCTCCTTAATTACGTAGTATATTACAATATATGACTTTTTTTGCATTTTTGTTCGTAATTTCAACCAAAATTGTACATAATAGTTCATTTTTCAATTTTTTATTAATATTTATTGTTATTTTTAAAATTTTACTGTACATAACATAAAATTTGTGTTATAATTAATTGAACATAGCTACAAAGTCATTTTTGGGAGAGAAGTTATGGATAATAAAAGGATAAACGTTATTGTGGGACACTACGGCAGTGGTAAAACAGAATTTGCTGTTAATTTTGCAATACAATTAAAAAAGAAATTTAAAAAAGTATATATAGTAGATTTAGACATAGTTAATCCGTATTTCAGAACAAATGATGTAAAAAAACAACTTGGACAAATGGGTATTGATGTTATAGCTTCTGAATTTGCAAGCAGTAATGTTGATGTTCCTGCTTTGCCATCTGAAATTTTTCGTGTTTTCTGCGACAGTGAAGCCGCCTGTGTTTTTGATGTGGGCGGTGATGACGACGGAGCAGTAGCGCTTGGAAGATATAAACAGTATTTTGACAAAGAAAACTATGATATGTTTTTTGTTATAAATACATTTCGTCCTCTTTCTTCAACTGCAGAAGATATTTTGAGCCTTATTTCTGATATTGAGGCTTCATCAAGACTGAAGGTTACCGGATTAATCAATAATTCCAACATCGCTCATCTTACAACAGATAATGACGTCTTAAAAGGACAGGAAATTATAAAGACTGTATCGCAAAAAGTCGGAATTGATATAGTTTATACATCAGGACTTGAGGAAGTTATTAAAAAAATACCGCGCGAATATATTAGCAAACCATTTTATATTAATAGATATTTAATGCTTGATTTTTAGTATGGAGGTGCAATAAATGGGCAAGGTCATAATCAATGAGGAACGCTGTAAGGGCTGTTATCTTTGTATTACTGCTTGTCCCCG
>SVJO01000045.1 GCA_015068935.1 Oscillospiraceae bacterium | reverse complement strand
CGAAACCGGTGACGATAGCGAGGAGGGTCCACCCGTTCCCATCCCGAACACGGCAGTTAAGCTCCTTAGCGCCGAAGATACTTGTTGGGCAACCGACCGGGAAAATAGGACGTTGCCGGTACTGACTAAGAGCGAAGCTTTTGCTTCGCTCTTTTTTTATTACATTAGGATACTTTTTCATATTTATTTTGTAATGTTTCTATAAAAAGTTAGAAAAGACTTGCATTTTTATATGAAATGGATTAGAATTATATTGATATTTTTTTAGAATCATAAGAATAAACAGGAGACAATATTATGAAAACAGGATATTCAAAGATTTGTATAAATCCTGCGTACGGTGCACCGATAATAGGATATTATGAGCCGCGCTATGTGAAGGGAATTACAAGCAGTCTCTACACAAGAGCAGTTGCGTTTGATGACGGAAACAAAAAAGCAGTTATAATTGCAGTTGATGTTTGTTTTTTAGTGGTTTCATTCTGCGAGAAAACTAAGGATGAGATTGTTAAAGCGACGGGAATTGAAAGAGATGCAATCTTCATAAACTTTTCACACACTCACACAGGTCCTGTTGTTGGAAACGACCACGCATCTGACAGAAAAGGCTCGGAGGCTTATGACGAGTTTTTGGTTAACTGCATCCGTGATGCTGCTGTCTATGCAATAGATGACCTTAGTGAATCAAAGATTGAAATTGGTAAAGCTGAAGCTAAAAATCTTTCATTTATTCGTCGCTATCGCATGAAAGATGGTTCAGTTGTCACAAATCCGGGCCCTCATAATGATAATATCCTAGAACCGCTTGGCACGCCCAACGAAACATTAACGCTTATTAAAATAGTGCGCGATGGCAAAGATGATATAATCATGCTCAATTTCTGGACGCATCCTGACTCAATCGGTGGAGAATACATTAATGCAGACTATCCCGGTTATGCTTGCTCAACTCTTGAAAACGCCCTTCCGGGAACAAAGTGCATTTTCCTTATAGGCCCACAGGGCGATGTTAACCATGTTAATGTTAATACGACAAAGGGCGAGATGGCGATTTTAAAGGATCTTGACACAGATGTTCCTCACAGTGACGAGCATGCAAGACACATGGGAAGAGTTATAGCCGGTGCTGCACTTTCAATCTATTCAATCACGGAAGAAGTAAAGACAGATAAAATTTCTTATGGCTCAAAAATTGTGAACCTTCCTGCAAATCAGGAAAATGAGCGTTTGGGAGAAGCGAGAAAGATTTGTGCTCTTTATGATGTGGGAAGAGAAAAAGAACTTCCATATAAAGAAATGGAGCTTGTGACAGTTATTGCGGAAGCACGACGCATTGTGCAACTTGAAAATGGTCCTGAATATTTTCCACTTCTACTTTCAGCGGTTAAGATTGGCGACCTTGTTTTTGCAGGCATAGCTCAGGAACCATTTGTTGAAATAGGGATTAGAGTTGAGGAAAACTCTCCATTTAAAAACACTGTTGTTTGTTGTCTGACAAATGGTGATTGCGGATATATTCCAACAAGTCGTTCTTATGATGAAGGCGGTTATGAAGCCCGAAGCTCAATTTTAAAACGAGGCGGAGACGACATCGTTGTAGATGGAATGACAGAGCTTTTAAAATCACTTTAAAAATTTATATTAATAAAAATATATAAAAGGAGACTTTATTATGAAAACGGGGTATTCAAAAATATGTATTAATCCTCCGTATGGTGCACCAATATCAGGCTACTATGAACAGCGCTATGTTAAGGGTATTACAACCAGTCTTTACGCAAGAGCAGTTGCTTTTGATGATGGAAACAAAAAAGCCTTAATCATTGCAATTGATGTTTGTTTGCTTCCTCTGGAGATTTGTGATAGAATCAGGGATGATATCGTCAAGGCGACAGGTGTTGACAAAGATGCAATTTTCATGAACTTTTCACACACTCACACCGGTCCTCTTGTGGGTCAGAATTTTGCAACCGATGACAAGAGTTCAGAGGGATATGATGAGTTTTTCTTTTCATGTATTCGTGATGCTGCTATCTATGCTATAGATGACCTTTGTGAATCAAGAATCGAAATCGGAGAAACCGAAGCTAAAAACATTTCATTTATTCGCCGTTATCGCATGAAAGATGGTTCTGTTGTTACAAATCCCGGCCCTCATAATGATAATGTCTTAGAGCCTCTCGGTACACCTAATGAGGCACTTAAGCTTGTTAAAATTTTGCGTGATGGAAAAAATGATATTGCTATGATAAACTTTGGAACTCATGCCGATTCTGTTGGCGGAGAATACATAAATGCTGACTATGTTGGCTATGCCTGCGCTACGGTGGAAGCTGCTATTCCGGGAACAGACGCAATATTTCTCATAGGCCCTCAGGGCGATGTTAACCATGTAAACATCAACACAACTAAGGGAGAAAGGGCAATATTAAATGACCTTGATACAGTTTGTCCGCATAGTGACGCACATGCAAGACATATGGGAAGAGTTTTAGCAGGTGCTGTGCTTTCAATCTATTCTATTACAGAAGAAATGAAAACTGATAAAATTACATATTCTTCAAAAATTGTTGACCTTCCGTCAAATCAGGACAACGACAGATTGGACGAGGCAAAAAGGATATGTGAGTTATATGATACAGGAAGAAAAAATGAGCTTCCATATAAGGAAATGGAGCTTGTGACAGTTGTTTCAGAGGCATGTCGAATTGTCAGACTTGAAAATGGTCCTGACTCCTTTCCATTCCTTCTTTCAGCAATTAAAGTAGGAGAGCTTGTTTTTGCAGGTATCGGCGGAGAACCATTTGTTGAAATTGGAGTCCGCATATCAGAGCAATCTCCGTTTAAAAATACTATTGTGTGTTGCCTGACTAATAATTATGGAGGTTATATTCCTACCAGTTCGTGCTATGATGAGGGCGGTTATGAAGCTAGAACTACAGATATAAAACAAGGCGGCGACGACATTATTGTAGATGGAATGATAGAGCTTTTAAAATCACTTTAAAAATTAATATTAATAAAAATATAAAAAGGAGACTTTATTATGAAAACAGGGTATTCAAAAATATGTATTAATCCTCCATATGGTGCTCCAATAGTGGGTTACTACGAACCGCGTTATGTAAAAGGCATTACAAGCAGTCTTTATACAAGAGCAGTTGCATTTGATGACGGAAACAAAAAAGCAGTTGTTATAACAGTTGATGTTTGTCTTCTTTCATTTTCTTTCTACAATAGAATAAAAGATGAAATCGTTAAGGCAACAGGTATTGACAGGGATGCAATTTTTATAAACCTTTCTCATACCCATACAGGACCTCTTGTAGGAGGAGATTTTGCATCTAATATAAAGGGTTCAGATGTATATGATGAGTTTTTGCTTTCAAGCACCCGCGATGTTGCAGTTTATGCACTTGCTGACCTCTGCGAATCAAGAATTGAAACTGGAGAAACTGTTGCAAAAAACATTTCTTTTACTCGCCGTTACCGTATGAAAGATGGTTCTGTTGCCACAAACCCCGGTCCGCATAATGAAAATATTGACCATGCTCTGGGCACACCTAATGAGACGTTAAAGCTTGTTAAAATTGTGCGTGATGGAAAAAATGATATAGCTATGGTTAATTTTGGAACACACTCTGATTCAGTAGGCGGAGACTACATAAATGCTGACTATGTAGGTTATGTTTGTTCCACAGTAGAGGATGCTCTTCCAGGCACAGATTGTATATTCTTATTGGGACCTCAGGGCGATGTTAACCACGTAAACGTTAACACGACTAAGGGGGAAATGGCAATATTGAATGACCTTGACACAGTTTGTCCGCATAGTGACGCACATGCAAGACATATGGGAAGAGTTATAGCCGGCGCTGTGCTTTCAATCTATTCTATTACAGAAGAGGTAAAGGCAGACAAAATCTCCTATTCTTCAATGACTATAAATCTCCCTTCGAACCAGGAAAATGACCGATTAGATGAAGCAAAAAAGATATGTGAGCTTTATGATGCAGGAAGAAAGAATGAGCTTCCATATAAGGAAATGGAGCTTGTAACTGTTATTGCAGAGGCGCGCCGTATTGTTATGCTAGAAAACGGTCCCGATTCTTTCCCATACCTCCTTTCAGCAATTAAAATAGGAGACCTTGCTTTTGCAGGTATAGGAGGAGAGCCGTTTGTAGAAATCGGTGTTCGAATTTCAGAACAATCCCCGTTTGAAAATACTATTGTGTGCTGTCTGACAAACGATGATGGTGCTTATATACCAACAAGTTCTTCTTATGAAGAGGGTGGCTATGAGGCGAGAGGTTCAACTATCAAGCCTGGAGGAGACAACATTATAGTCGATGGTATGATAAAACTTTTAAAATCTCTTTAATAAATAAAAAACCCGAGACCATGGTCTCGGGTTTTTATTATGCCTCTGTGTAGCTTCCCAAATATGTGAAATGCCCCGATTCTTCTGAAAGTGAAGATAAAAGCTTGATGACCTGCTCATCATAAACAGATGCATTCATATCAAAATAGAACATAAACTCAAAATCAGTTCCAGGAATTGGTCGGCTTTCAAGTTTGGTAAGGTTTAAACCGAGCGCAGAGAATTTTGCAATTAGCTCATAAAGTGC
>SVJO01000044.1 GCA_015068935.1 Oscillospiraceae bacterium | reverse complement strand
GGCGTTTCATTCATGGAAAATCAGGCATCATGGCACGGCAGCGCTCCAAACGAAGAGCAGTACAATCAGGCAATCGCTGAAATTGATGCCCGCATAAAAGAACTGGAGGTGCAAGCATAATGGGAAAAATAGCAACTCGTGAGGCTTACGGTTTAGCTTTAGCTGAATTCGGTGAAAAATATGATATAATCGTATTTGATGCCGACCTCTCAAAATCAACAAAAACAGACACTTTTAAAAAGAAATTCCCAGAAAGATTTTTCAATGCAGGTATCGCAGAAGCTAACATGGTAGCAACAGCTGCAGGTATTGCTGCAACAGGAAAAACAGTTTTTGTAAGCTCTTTTGCTATGTTTGCAGCAGGCAGAGCTTTTGAACAAATCAGAAACTCTGTGGGATACCCCCACTTAAATGTTAAAATCGGTGCTACTCACGCAGGTATTTCTGTCGGTGAAGACGGTGCTACTCATCAGTGCTTAGAAGATATCGGTATCATGAGAACAATTCCTGGTATGGTTATCTTAAACCCTGCTGATGCTACAGAGTCAATTTTGGCAGTAGAAGCTGCAATCAAGCACGACGGCCCTGTTTATTTAAGATTCGGAAGACTTGCTGTTCCTGAGCTTTTCGACAGAGCAACATATAAGTTTGAGCTTGGAAAAGGTGTACAGCTTGCAGAAGGCAGCGATGTAACTATCATTGCTACAGGTCTTATGGTTCCTGAGGCAATTGAAGCAGGAAAAGCATTGGCAGAAGAAGGCATCAGCGCACGTATTATCAACATTCATACAATCAAGCCTATTGACAGAGAAATTATTGCTAAAGCAGCAAAAGAGACAGGCGCTATCGTTACAGCTGAAGAGCATAATATCATCGGTGGTCTTGGCAGTGCTGTTGCAGAAGTTCTTTGTGAGACATGCCCTGTTCCTATGCTTAGAGTCGGCACAGAGGATAAATTCGGCAAATCAGGTAAGCCTGCTATTCTCTTAGAAGAATACGGCTTAACTGCTAAGAATATCGCACAAAAAGCAAAAGAGGCTATTGCGCTTAAGAAATAAGGGTTTATATTTTAGAGGTATGCTTATAACCTTTTTAAATCTTGCGCACTCGTTATGATTTAAAACACATAAAGGTCCGAAATACATTAAGTATTACGGACCTTTTTAATATCTGTGATTACTTTTTCAAAAAACAACACACACTCTCTGTAACCAACAAACAGCCTCCTGCATAGTATATTACATAACCAAATAAAGGAGGTAAAACGCAATGGGATGTGACAGAGGTTTATTCGGTGGCTTCGGCGGTAACAACTGCTGCTTATGGATAATTCTTATTATCCTCTTATTCAGCTGCTGCTCAGGCTCAAACAACGGCTGTGGCTGCTAATTTCATTAGAAATTAGTTCCTCCATATGAAAAGAAGCCTTCTGTGCTCATAGCACAGAAGGCTTTTCATTTTAATAACTTCGCAAAATTTAAGACTTATTTAAACTTTCTCTTTCTTGCGGCCTCAGATTTCTTCTTTCTCTTTACACTGGGCTTTTCATAGTGCTCTCTCTTTCTTACCTCAGCGAGTACACCATCTCTTGCACATGAACGCTTAAAACGTCTGAGCGCGCTATCTAAAGATTCATGATCTTTGAGTCTGATTTCGGACATTATTAAATTCCCTCCCTCCGGTTATTCGAGTTTGGAACGCAAATTAAACGATTCCACAGTTCCCCGTCACATATTATGTAACAAAAAAACTACAATTTTAATTATAACTTATTTAGTATGCAATTGTCAACTGTATTTTGAAAAATAAATTAAATATTATTTAAACAATCTGTTAATAGAAGTCAAACTTTGTTGAAATTGCACACAATCGCAGTTTAAAAATTGATAATCGAGGCTTATAACAACTCTTTTTCATATCCCCCCTAGAGCTGTCATAAAATATATTAATAATAAAAAAACGTGGAGGATATCATTATGGAAGAAAACAAAAAACCGCACAGTCTGATTTTAAAAGAAAGGAGCTTTCTGACAGTTTCACAGGTTGCAGATGTAGATACCTTTGATGAAAGAAAAATTGTTCTGCTCACAAGCGAGGATGTAATTGAGATAGAGGGCGAAAATATGCATATCCAGAAACTAGATGTCAGCTCAGGCGACCTTGCCATAGAAGGAGAAATATTCAGCATTTTTTATTCAGGAAAAAATTATGGCGGTAAACAAAAGGGCTTTTTTAAAAAGCTTCTTAAATAAGGAGTCGGCATGGGTTTTTCCGTTTCGCACGAACTGTTTGTTCTGCTGTACTCTAGTCTGGCAGGTGTTTTAATTGCACTTATTTTTGATATATTCAGAATTATCAGAAAAAAAGTTTCAACAGGAATGTTTCTCTCCGCCGCACAGGACATTCTTTTCTGGATTGTCGCAACCCTGATTATGTTTTTTGTAATTTATTTTGCAAATAAAGGCTTGCTTCGGTTTTATCAGTTTGCAGGAGCTTTCTGCGGTGGTTTTCTTTACTTTTTACTGCTTAGCAGATGGACTACTCTCTTTTTATGCCGTTTTATTGATATTTTTTGCAAAATTTTAGAATTTTTTTTGAAAATACTATTGACACCGCTTAAAATTACGTATAAACTATTATGTGTATCATTATCTTTTGCTGTATTACCAATAGTAAAACTATTAAAAAAGATAATAAAAAAACTGACTTATAAACTTAGAAAAAACTTCAGAGCATTTAAATTTCTAAAAAACAAAAAATAAATTTCTAATGATATTATTTAGAGGTTAATATGGATAAAAAATCATTAAAAAACAAAATAGATTTTTCATATGTTCTAAAGCGCCTTTTATTAATTGTGCTTGCTGTTTATATATGTGTTTCGCTAATCTCCCAGCAGTTTAAGTTAACAAGCCTTGAGTCAGCAGAAAAGGAACTTGATGCTGAGTTTTCATTGGAAGAAAAGCGAAAAAAAGAGTTAGATGACGAAAAAGCTCTGCTCGGCACAGATGAATATTATGAACGTGCTGCACGCGAGCGCCTTGGTTTTACAAAGAAAAATGAAAAGGTGTTTATAGATATAAACAAATAAACATTAATTTTTCACTGGATTAATGTATGTACATATGTCACTTAAAGAATGGAGGAAGCATTTTCATGCTTTTGGAGGTAGGAAAAACTGTAGAGGGTAAAGTCACGGGGATTACACCGTTTGGTGCTTTTATAGATTTGGGCGAAGGCAAAACAGGCCTCGTTCATATTTCCGAGGTAGCTTTATCGTATGTAAAAGACATAAACGAACATTTAAAGGAAAATGATGAAGTAACTGTCAAGATTATTTCAATAGACAACAAAGGAAAAATCAGTTTATCGATTAAGCAGGCTCTCCTTGACAAGAAAAAAACTCAGGCATCAAGGCCCGTATCGTCGCGCCCTGAGGAAATCGACTGGTCTAAGAAAGATTCTGACTCATCTACCCCCGTTTCTTTTGAGGAAATGATGAACAAATTCAAGCAATTAAGTGACGAACGCATGCATGATATAAAAAAGGGTATGGATTCAAAACGCGGAGGAAACTATAAACGTTCTTCAGGTTCATATTGATTATAATAATTTATAAAAAAAGTGTGACTCATTTTAAAATGAGCCACACTTTTTTAATTAGATTTTGCTTTTCACTCATTAAACGGTAATATTATTCAATGCCGTAAATTTCCTTCTTTGCTTCCTTCAGGAAGTAGAATGTCTCATCAAAGTTAGCTTTCTGCTCCCATGTTGTGTCAAACCACGGTGCTGCCACATATCCGATAATCTGGTCATCAGGGGCACCCTCTTTGAAATATTCTAAAAGGTCTCTTGTGTTTCTGTCGCAATGATGGAAAACAGAAGGACATGGAATATATTTATATCCTTCCTTTAAGAGAGGCAGCGCTTTTGCTCTGAAATTCACACTGAACGGGTCATCCTCAACATAGTCAAGGTGAAGGTGATAAAGCTGTCCGCCTTCTGTTCTGTAGTAATCAATGTATTCCTGTCTTGAGTCTGTTCTCGTGTAGCAACCTTCTTTGAGTGCATGGTAAAAATATGGTGAGATAACAGCTTCATCAGGGTCAATGTGCGCTTTATATTCTTCGGTGTGGTCAAACAGCGGGCTGTGCCAAATCCAAGGTGTTGCTCCTGTTTCTTTAACACAGTCAATCAAGAAGCGCAAATCATGCCAGAAAAGCTCACCTTGTCTGTACACTACAAGTCCATGACCTTTGCTGAAATCGTAGCCCTCTTCGTCCATTCCGAGATGAATATATTCAGGATGTTCAAACATTTCATAAATTTCTTTTATGATATCACTACAAACTCTGTAATATGTATTTGTTGATGTCATTCTGCGATATTCCCCGAGCCAGAAACTATGAGGTGTTGCAAAGTTTATTTTCGGAATTATCTTAATTCCAAGCTTTGCACAACGTTCAATCTCTTCATGAACTCTTTTCTTTGACCATGCGTTTTTGAGCGAAATTTCAGGATGTGATGCATACTGTACACCGTCACCAACATCTAAAAGTATTGTGTTGATTCCTACTTTAACAGATTCTTCTAAGATATATTCCCAAAAAGAATCATCAAAACACAACACTTCTCTACCCTTTACTCTTTCGTCAAAGGGTTTTGGGTCTTTTTCCGGCCACATCCACTGATTATGGCTCATAATAACCATTAGCGCCCACATTTTTTCTTTCAT
>SVJO01000012.1 GCA_015068935.1 Oscillospiraceae bacterium | reverse complement strand
AAACTCTGTGCGGCATTTTTGGCTCTCCGCACTGCGGACAAGCTACTATACCCGGAATAGCTAATTTCCAATTTGCTCTTCTTTTATCTCTTCTTGCTTTAGAAGTTTTTCTTTTTGGTACTGCCATCTTGCTACACCTCCTGTTTATCCAAAAGCCTTTTAAGGCCTTCCATTCTTGGATCAATATAATCATTTGTGCAATGGCAAGGGGATTCATTTAAATCTGCACCGCATATGGAGCAAATCCCTTTGCATTCTTCACTGCATAAGTATTTAGTTGACAGATTGACTAAAATATTACTTCTTATAATATCAGTCAAATCAACAGTAAAACCGCTAAACGTCACGACTGCATCTCTGTCAGTAATTTCTTCATCAACATTTTTGAGCATTTCGCTAAATTCTATGCTGAAACTTTCCTCTAAAGGCTTTAAACATCTTGCACATTCAGTCCTGAACCTGCCTCGGGCTTTGGCGCTAAACTCAAGCACATCGCCGATATTTACAATTTCGCCT
This sequence comes from Oscillospiraceae bacterium, assembly GCA_015068935.1. Classification (GTDB taxonomy): domain Bacteria; phylum Bacillota; class Clostridia; order UBA1381; family UBA9506; genus SIG437. The sequence goes on along the minus strand of SVJO01000012.1, from coordinate 35,993 downwards.
TTGACAGAAACATCATTAAATTCAGGCTCCCCCGCCTCTGTTTCACCAAATGCGGCTATGCTTTCATCTACGGAAATTTTAGCTCCTCTTACCTTTAAAATAGATGAAACATCATAATTCATGACATTCACCCCCAAAATAACAATATATATTATAACGATTTATTTTACAATTGTCAAGCATTTTTATATAATAAACAACAAATTATGTTAAAAATTGAATTTTTAAGGAATTTTTCTTGACAATAAACTAAAAATGTTATATAATAGCAGAGTGTTTGTACACAATCCTTGCTCTGCTTTAGTAACAGGCAGGGCCAAAAGTCCAGAAGGAGGTGAAAAAGATGATGGAACAGATTAACAATTACGAGACTATTTTTGTAATTGATGCAAGCCTTGAAGAAGACAAAATTGCAGCGCTTGTAGAAAAGTTCAAATCATTAATTTCAGGAGCAGGTGAAATTACATCCATTGATGAGTGGGGTAAAAGACGCTTAGCATATCCGATTAATGATTTAACTGAAGGTTATTATGTGCTTATTAACTTCAGTTCCAAGCCGGATTTTCCGCAGGAGCTTGAGAGAATTTACCGTATAACCGAAGGCATTTTAAGAGATATCGTTATCAAAAAAGTCGAGAAGAAAAAAAGAAGCTAATTAAACGTCTTGGGAGGTAATTTTCATGAACAAAGTTATATTGGTCGGAAGACTCACAAAAGATCCTGAACTTCGCGTAACACAGTCAGGAGTTAATGTTTGTTCTTTTACTGTTGCCTGTGACAGAAGATTTCAAAAAGCAGGTGAAGAAAGACAGGCTGATTTCATAAACTGTATTGCATGGAGACAGCAAGCTGATTTTATCAGTAAGTTTTTCACAAAGGGAATGAGAATTGCTTTAGACGGAAGCATCCAGACACGTTCTTGGGATGATAACGACGGAAACAAGAGATATGCAACAGAGGTTGTAGTTGACCATGCTGAATTTGCTCAGAGCAAAAATGAATCAGCAGGTTCATCTCAGGCATCATCGTATGCGTCAGCTCCGTCGGGCGATATCGACGGTTTTATGCCTGTCGAGGAAGAGGATTTACCATTCTCGCTTTAAATGGTAAACAGTCGGTAAATATTATATAAGGAGGAAGTTAAAATGGCTGAAAGACCTATGAACAAAATTCGCAAACCTAAGAAAAAGGTTTGCCAGTTCTGTCAGGACAAAATAGATTACATCGATTACAAAGACGTTGCAAAACTCAGAAGATTTGTTTCTGAGCGTGCTAAGATTCTCCCCAGAAGAATCACAGGAACTTGCGCAAAACATCAGCGCCAGCTTACTGAGGCAATCAAGCGTGCACGTCATATCGCTCTTTTGCCCTTCAGTGCAGAATAAGATTAAAAATTTCAAAGCCGCAAACGATAATTCGTTCGCGGCTTTTTCTTTATTTGTTATTTCCTGCAACTCTGTTTTTTATTTTTCTAAAACTTTTACTATTTCTCCTACATAAACCATATGAAAATCACCCAGAGCATAGTTTTTATCAATCAGGCTTTTATCTTCAAAGCCTTCTCTTACCAGCGGAGCATTATAAAGCTTTTTACATACTATTGTAAGCCTTGCTTCATCAAAAACAGGTGCTTTTCCCGAAACTCCGTCATAACTGCACAGGTTCGCGTTTAACCCTTTAACCGCTATTTTATCCTCGTCACGCCCTGATACTTTTCCAAAATATCCAAGCATCTCCTTATAGCTTTCATCAAAAAAAGATAAAGTAAAGCAATCTGTTTTATCAACAAATTCTTTAGTGTATCTTTGCGGTCTTATAAAACAGTAAACCACATTTTTGTTCCACAAAACCCCTGCACCTCCCCATGAGGCTGTCATTGCATTTGTTTTTTCTCCGTCCGATGCCGAAATCAGCATCCAGTCTTTTCCTATAAGAGAAAAAATATTATCGTTAATTTTTTCTGGCATTGTTTCCTTAAAATTATACAAAGTCAATCTTCCTTTACTTTATGTTATTTTCGTATATTATATATTTTTTTAAGGCGAAAGTCAACTGAAAAAAAATCTGCAAACCCAGCAGGATGCTAAAAAACCTGCTATATCTGCGCATAAGGCTGCAAAAACCGTATAGCGCGAATCAGTTATTTTCACACTCCCGAAATAAACACAAAGTGTATAAAATGTTGTCTCAGTTGACCCCATCATAACAGAGGCTATTCTTCCCGCCTCGGAATCTGCGCCGAATCTTGACAGAATATCACTCACTAGAGCAAGGGCACCGCTCCCAGACACTGGTCTTAAAAGCGCAAGAGGCATCACCTCATCAGGCACACCGAGAATCCTTGTAATCGGAGAAAGAAGTTCTATAATGAAATTAAGTGCACCACTTGTGCGAAACATCGCAATTGCCGCAACAAGACCGACTAAGGCAGGTAAAATCCTTATGACAGTTGCCACACCTTCTGCCGCTCCCTCTAAAAAAGCCTCAAATATGTTTACTCTTTTTATAAATCCATAACTGATTATTATAATACAAATCAAAGGAATAACAAAAAGCGATATTGTCTTCATCTTATACCGCCTCTCTTTGCCATAATCTTAGCAAGAGTTATTCCAACCGTTACAGAAATCGCAGAACAAATCCATACAGGAACAATTATAGAAAACGGCTCATTTGAGTGAGCAGCTGCTCTCATGGCAATAACTGTTGTCGGTATAAGCGTGACAGATGCCGTATTTATTACAACGAAAAGGCACATTGCATTTGACGCACGTTTTCTGTAATTATTTTCCTTATTGAGCTCTTCCATGGCTTTTAAACCCAGAGGCGTGGCCGCATTGGATAGCCCCAGAAAATTTGCCACCATATTCATCAGCATCGCGCTTATTGCCGGAGAATTCTTTTTTAATTCAGGAAATAAAAATCTCATAAACGGCTCTAAAATTTTAGATAGCTTATAAGTAAGCCCTGACTTTTTAGCAATTTCTAAAAGTCCTGACCAAAAGCACATAAGTCCTAAAAGTCCTATCGCCATTTCCACTGCAGACTGCGCTCCCGAGACAAGACTTGCATTTACAGACTCTAAATTTCCGCTGAAGGCGGCAAACAAAAAAGAAACAAAAATCATTCCTGCCCATATATAATTAATCATGCGAACACCCCTTTATTTCAGGATATTCGCATGATTATCAGTTTATGATGTAATTTATTATTTCATTCACAGCTTTTTCAGGCTCTTCTTCATTTATAACAACTATATCTGCATATTTCTCATAAACGGGGGTTCTCTCTTTCTCCATTTCATAAAGTCTTTTAAGACCGCTTGAGAGGAGTGGTCTGTTTGATGCATCTATAGTCTGTTTTATGCTTTGAACAGACCTTTTAATATAGATGATAACAGAATTTTGTTTAAGATATTGCATATTCTCATCTTTTAAAATTATGCCGCCGCCCGTTGAAATTACATAGTTTTTAAACTTTGATATTTCCTTTGCCGCCAGAGTTTCCAAATCTCTGAAATAGCCCTCTCCGTTCTCAGCAAAAATATCTTTAATTTTTTTTCCCTCTTTTTTTTCTATCATTTCATCAGTATCTGCAAATTTCATGGAAAGTTTTTGTGCAATCATTCTTCCCAGCGTCGTCTTTCCGCAGCCTGACATCCCGATTAAGACAATATTTTTCATGGCTTTCACCTTCTTTTGTTCAATTATACAACAGACAAAAAACAATGTCAACCGAAAATCTCTGATTGCAAAGTCTCTGTAATAGATAAAATATTTTTCATATCGCATTTTTCTTCTAATGCCTTATCGTTTAAGGTGAATATATTATTTGCTCTTGCAATGCAATCTGTTGCATTATGAATCTTTTCCTTATACTTAGCAGCAATTAAAGAAAGCTCCTCTTTATACACTTTGTCTATATCTCGCTTTGAACCAATATCATAAAAATCTATAATCTCGTCGCGTTTTTCCTTAGGGAAATGCTCATGAGGTGCAGTCGAATCAAATATGCAAATACTCAGCTCTCTTATTATCACCATGTCAAGACTTTTCGGGTCAAAAGCGCAATGGTAACACTCTGTATCATAGCCGCGCATATTTGCCTCTTTTACAATTTTTTTCATAAAAGTAGATTTCCCTGTTCCAGGTCTTCCTTTAATAAAATATCTCTTGTTAATATTTTCAGTTAAATCTTCAATATAATCAACAGCCCCGAAAGCTGTTGCAGCGCCTAAAAATCGATCTATGGATTTTCCCTCTGTGCTTTTTGTGCTTTCTTCAAAAATTTCCGTTTTAAGCTCGGCACACTTTTTATCAAGCTTTGCAAAATCAAAATTCTCTATGTAATATTTTTCCCACTCATCATGAACAGAAAGCGCCGATTCAAAATGTGTTTTAGCATCTGAAAGTTCCTTTAAAGCCTCTTTGTATCCGCTAGAAAGACACCCTAAAAGTCCTATTTCTTCATATGGCTGTATATTCATGATACACCAATTTAATTCTGAAAATGCAACACCTTTAATACTGTTGTTTAAAAAACAGTGAATAATTTCTGTTTCAATATTATTTTCTTTAGCCTTTTGTGACAGCTTTTCAGTAATTTCTCTCATAACTGTCTGCGGATAACCATAAAGTTTTTTTATTCTAAGAGGCATATCAAAAGATGACAGTCCCTTAGAACCAAATGTGTCAATAAAATAATGCATGACTCCACTTCCTTTTACTTAGTCTGCAATCATTTTATTCATCGCCATATAAACATATGCAAAAAAAGCTATGACAAAATGAAATCACTTTGTCATAGCTTTTTTCATGTTACGGTAAAAATACGAAAATTCATCACGACCATGCTTTATTCGTGTTGTGGAACCTTCTCTTTAAACAGTAAGGTAATACTCCACAGTCCTGCTATTCCGACGAGCGAGAAAATTATTCTGCTCATCAAAGAAAGCTGTCCGCCAAAAAGCATTGCCACAACATCAACTCCGAAGAGTCCCACAGAGCCCCAGTTTAAAGCTCCGATTATAACCAACACCAAAGCTATGTTATCTATTGCGCTGCGCATAACTTCACTCTCCTAAAAATATTTCAAACATTAAGAATAATGTTTTCAAGAATATTTTATCCACGCAAGCTAAAAATTATAACAAAATTTAAAAATTTCTTTCAATGTATGCTTTTGAGACAGTTGTAACATCAGGGTTAATCTTTTCAGTAAGATATGCAGTCTTTGCAACATTTTCCAAAGTTATGGCATTATAAACTGCACTGAATGCATCTATTCCCCATGCATACGGCCCACAGTTAAAGACATTTACTCCGCTGACTTTCATTTCATCTATACCTCTTTTTTGAAATGTTTCACAAATTACAAGACCGACATTTTTTTCATAGTCTGTCTCAATCTCCTGAGCTGACAGACTTCTTGAGCATGGTATAGACCCCCGAAAATTTGATACATGGAAATCACCATACGGCAAAATATCTCTTCCTGACTGAGCCCAGGCAGTTGCAAAAGGTGTATGAAGACTTACTATTCCGCCTATATTTTCAAAAGCCTTGTATATTTCTATATGAGTCTTAACATCATCAGCACAGGAAAGAGCTCCCTCGACAATCTCCCCTGCAAAATCTGCAACAATCATCATATCCGCCGTAATTTCATCATAAAATATACCGCTGGGACTTATGACCACAAGTGAGTTTACCCTGTCTATTGCGCTGATACTTCCTCTTAAAAAAGAATCCACACCGTGATTTGTCAGATGAATATTGGCACGCCTAACATCTTGTTTGAGTGTTTCTAACATTTTGTCACTCCTAAAAATAAATTATGTTATTATTTTACCATACTATTAATTAAAAGTAAAGAGGTGCGTTTTATGTACAGAGCAGGCGAATTGCGACAAAAAGAAGTAATCAATATCAATAATGCCAAAAGGCTCGGCTTTGTCTCAGATGTTGAGGTGAGTCTGTCTGAAGGAGTGATAGACTCCATCATCGTCCCCGGAAAGGCAAGACTTTTCAACTTCCGTTCAGGGGGCGATGTGGTAATTCATTGGGAGAATATTAAAGTTATAGGAGACGAAGTAATTTTAGTAGATTTACACGATACCGAGGAATGATTTACTCCCTGATAAACAATTCCTTCCCGTCATAATCCACTACAAGACAGTCAGATAAGGATAAATCGCTTGAAATAATTTTTCTTGCAAGCAGGGTCTCAACCTTTGTCTGAAGAAACCTTCTTAAAGGACGCGCTCCGTAAATGGGGTCAAATCCGCCGTCTATAATATATTTCTTAGCATTTTCCGTGAGACAAAAATCAAGCTGTTTTTCCTTCAGTCTGTCTTTGATATCGTCAACCATAAGATTTACAATTTCTGATATCTCATCTTTTGAAAGTGGCTTGTAAAATACAATTTCGTCAAGTCTGTTTAAAAATTCAGGTCTGAAACTTGTTTTAAGCAACGCCTCTACATTTTCTTTTGCCTCTTTGCTCACGTTTCCATTTTCATCAATACCTTCCAATATATAGTCAGAACCAATATTTGAGGTCAAAATCAGGATAGTATTTTTAAAATCAACAGTTCTTCCCTGCGAATCAGTTATTCTTCCGTCATCTAACACCTGAAGAAGTATATTAAACACGTCAGGGTGAGCCTTTTCCACCTCATCAAACAACACAACTGAATATGGCTTTCGTCTTACAGCTTCTGTGAGCTGACCGCCTTCTTCATAGCCGACATATCCTGGAGGTGCACCAATTAGTCTTGAAACAGAATATTTTTCCATATATTCTGTCATGTCAATTCTCACCATATTTCGCTCATCATCAAACAAGACCTGTGCTAAAGATTTTGCAAGCTCTGTTTTGCCAACACCTGTAGGACCTAAGAAAAGGAATGAACCAATCGGTCTTTTTGGGTCCTGAATCCCTGCTCTTGAGCGCAGAATTGCATCTGTCACCTTCATAACAGCCTCATCCTGACCGATTACTCTTTTATGGAGCGTCTCGTGGAGAGAAAGCAGTTTTTCGCGTTCTCCTTCCATCAGGCGTTGAACGGGAATTCCTGTCCATCTGCAAATTACTTTTGCAATTTCTTCCTCTGTGACCTTGTCTCTTAAAAGTTTTATATCTTTGGCATTTTCAGTTTTTTCCTCTTCCTTTTCAAGTTCTGCCATAAGACTTGGGAGTCTTCCGTATTTAAGCTCCGCCGCTTTGTCAAGATTATAATTTCTTTCGGCAGAGGCGATTTGTGCGTTAACTTCTTCAATCTCTCCCCTGAGCTTTTGCACCTTCGATATAGCTGATTTTTCATTGTCCCATCTGGCTTTCATTTCATTAAAATCAGACCGCATCTCTGCTAAGTTTTTCTGAATTTCAGCCAAATGCTCTTTTGAAAGATTGTCTGTCTCTTTTTTAAGCGCCGCCTCTTCAATTTCAAGCTGCATGATTTTTCTTGAGATTTCATCAAGCTCTGCGGGCATAGAATCTATCTCAGTTCTCACCATAGCGCATGCTTCGTCTATTAAATCTATTGCCTTGTCAGGCAGGAATCTTTCTGAAATATATCTGTTTGAAAGAACAGCAGCTGAAATCAGCGCATTATCATGAATTTTAACCCCATGAAAAACTTCATATCTTTCTTTTAATCCCCTCAAGATTGAAATGGTGTCCTCTACCGTCGGTTCATCAACTAAAACAGGTTGAAATCTTCTCTCTAAGGCGGCATCTTTTTCTATATATTGTCTGTATTCGTCAAGCGTGGTAGCTCCTATGCAATGGAGTTCTCCGCGTGCAAGCATTGGTTTTAAGATGTTTCCTGCATCCATCGCTCCGTCAGTTTTGCCCGCACCTACTATAGTATGCAGCTCATCAATAAAGAGAATTATTCTCCCTTCGCTCTTTTTTATTTCTTCAAGTACGGCTTTTAGTCTTTCTTCAAACTCCCCTCGGAACTTAGCCCCCGCAACAAGCGACCCCATAGAAAGCGAGAAAATAGTCTTATCCTTTAAACCTTCGGGCACATCTCCTCTTACTATTCTGAGAGCTAAGCCTTCGGCTATTGCCGTTTTTCCTACACCGGGCTCGCCGATTAAAACGGGATTATTTTTTGTTTTTCTTGATAAAATTCTGATAACATTCCTTATTTCTGAATCTCTGCCTATTACTGGGTCCAGCTTGTTTTGTTTTGCAAGCTCTACTAAATCCTGACCATATTTTAAAAGCACATCATATGTTGCCTCAGGCGAATCGCTTGTAACCCTTGCATTTCCTCTTACAGCCTGTAAAGTTTTCAGGAAATTATCTTTCGAAACAGAGTTGTTTTTAAAAATTTTCTTGAGCGCGTCACTGGGCTTATCAAGCATCGCAAGCAAAATATGTTCAACAGAAACATATTCATCTTTCATATGTTCAGCCTTTTTCTCAGCCAACGCAAAAATTTTGTCTGTATCAGGAGATATATATATCTTTCCTGCTTCTCTGCCTGAGCCTGTCACCTTTGGCAGACTTTCAACTGCAAAAATAGCATCTTGCCTTATATTTTCAATGGGAACTCCCATTTTTGTCATAAGCTGTGCAATAAGTCCGTCATCGCTTTGTATCAGGCTGTACAATAGATGCTCAGGCTCAATCTGCATATTCGTATGCTCTATAGCAATATTTTGAGCATTTCCTATTGCCTCTAAAGATTTTTGTGTAAATTTTTGTACATTCATATTTGTTTCCTCCTTGTCAAATAAGAGTTATACTGTTTTTAACATAATCTGAATATTCCCTGTCCAAATAACGCTGGGCATACTCAACATCAGGTAGTGAAGAAATATATTCTTTTAAAACCCTGTCAAACATTCCTATATAATCAGAAATTGCCTTTGCCAAATCATTTTCAGAAATTCCCTTGCCTGTCGGTATTTTAATCGTCCTGACAAGTTTTCCGTCTGCCGCCGAATATTTAATGGGAGATTTAATAAAGACTTTTCCGATAAATTTTTGTTCATTTTTTGCCCACATGATAAAGAAATTTTTCATTATCCTCGCAAAATCAACACTTTGGGTTCTGTAAATCACTTTAAATTCACCTATTGAGCCGTTTTTATGTGCAGGGTAAAGTTCAATGGAATAGCGTATTGTAGGGCGGTATTTATATTTAAGCGAGCTGAGAAGAGAAAACATTGAGTCAGACTGCTGCTTTTGAATACGGAAATTTTCTTCTGCCTCTGTAATTGCCTCTAAAACATCAAAAATATTTCTCATCCTTTTTTCAGGAGTCACAAAGGAGAGATGTTCTGCCAAAACACTGTTTATAAAGTTTGACCTGCTTTGTCCGCTCATATATGCTGCTCTGTCAACAGCCTCAACTACACTGTCCGAAAGCACTAAACTGTAAACACTTTTTTTCATGATAACCACCTTTATACTTTTTATTACTTTAATTTCTTATAAATTATTTGTTTCCTTCAAAAATCAATTTTATTTAACGGTTTATATTATACACATTTAAGCAAAACTCGTCAATACAATTATATAATGTTAATTGTAAATTAATAAATAATTCAAAAATTTTATAGCTCTATAAAAAATTGAAAAAGCCCTCGGCAATTGATTATTACTGAATTTTTTTAGGTTATAATAAACATATGAAAAAATTTTTTTAAAAAAAATAAAAATTATACTTGACTTTAAGGCATCTCTCGTGTATAATACTATTTGTCGCTAAAGCGGCGGCACAAAAAAATGGGCGCTTAGCTCAGCTGGGAGAGCATCTGCCTTACAAGCAGAGGGTCACAGGTTCGAGCCCTGTAGCGCCCACCACTTTTTTTGTTCAAAAGAGTTGGCCCGATAGTTCAGTTGGTTAGAATGCCAGCCTGTCACGCTGGAGGTCGAGGGTTCGAGCCCCTTTCGGGTCGCCAACTTGCCTCTGTAGCTCAGTCGGTAGAGCAAGGGACTGAAAATCCCTGTGTCGGCGGTTCGATTCCACCCGGAGGCACCAATGAACAAATTTATTATGCGGGAGTGGCTCAGTGGTAGAGCGTCACCTTGCCAAGGTGAACGTCGCGAGTTCGAATCTCGTCTTCCGCTCCAAATTAAAAATTCTTGCTTCTAAGCCTTTTAGAGGCAAGAATTTTTAAATTCTGTTCATTATTTAGTTTATATTACATATAAATATAGTATGGCGCCATAGCCAAGTGGTAAGGCAGAGGTCTGCAACACCTTTATCCCCAGTTCAAGTCTGGGTGGCGCCTCCATGAAAAAAGACATCTTCGGATGTCTTTTTTCAGTTATATTTGTTCCTTGCGGAACAAGTGATATTTACTTCGTAAGTGATATTGCCCTTCGTGCAGTGATATTCGCCTTCGGCGAGTTAAAGGAACAAATATAATACCACTGAAATCGAGGATTCAATAACACTTTTACAAAGTAAAAATATCACTCCATCGAAGATGGAATAACACTAAAATAAGGGCATCTAAACCATTCGGTTCTTCCAGAAAAAAAAGCATCGACTTTGTCGGTGCTTTTTTCAATGAAATTTGCCTGCGCAACGAGATTTATATCATATCGAGTTTTGAGCAAAGCGAAAACATATCGAATTTACGAAGTAAATATATCGAGCAGACGAAGGCTGCATATCGACAAAAATTTAATATATCAATATAAAAACAAAAATTATTTAAGTAACTTTGTTATGTATATATCTTATTATATTAAATTATCAATAAAAATATCCGTATGTAATAAAACATACGGATATTTTCTGTTTTTTAAATTATTTAACTTTAACAACAAAATCAAGTTTATCCTCTAATGTACCTTTCTGTATTCCTGTGATTGTGTCATAAAGGTACTGAGAAACCTTACCTATTTCTCCATTATTTATTACCATTTTTTCGCCCTTGTAGCAAAGCTCTCCTACAGGAGAAATAACAGCAGCAGTTCCTGTTCCGAATACCTCTTCAAGCTTTCCTTCCCTGTAAGCCTCACAGATTTCATCTATTGAAATTCTCTTTTCAGAAGCCTTATAGCCGTTTGCCTGAAGTACTTTTAATACAGAGTCTCTTGTGATACCTGCCAGAATACTTCCGTTTAAAGCAGGAGTTACAACTTCATCTCCGATTTTAAAGAAGATGTTCATAGCTCCGACTTCTTCTATGTATTTTCTCTCAACACCATCAAGCCAAAGAACCTGAGAATAGCCTTTTTCCTCAGATACCTCCTGAGCTTTTAAACTTGCAGCATAGTTTCCTGCAGTCTTGGCAAATCCCATACCGCCTTTAACGGCACGTACATAATCATCTTCAACCCAAATCTTAACAGGTGCAAGACCGTCTTTATAGTATGAGCCTACAGGTGATAAGATTATCATGAACTTATATGTTTTTGATGGATGAACACCGAGCATATTGTCTGTTCCGAATATGAACGGACGTATGTAAAGAGATGTTCCCTCTCCCTCAGGAATCCAGTCCTGGTCAATCATAACAAGTTCCTTTATAGCTTCTACTGCAAATTCCTCATCAATCTGCGGAATACAAAGTCTGTCATTTGAAATATTTATTCTCTTCATGTTGTTGTATGGTCTGAAGAGATTGATACTTCCGTCAGGTGTTTTATAAGCCTTTAGACCTTCAAAAATTGTCTGTCCGTAATGGAGGGTCATGCATGAGGGGTCCATTTCAATCGGACCGTATGGAATAATTCGGGCATCATGCCAGCCAATTCCTTCTGTATAGTCCATTACAAACATATGGTCTGTAAAATGTTTTCCGAAACCCAGAGCACTCACAGGCGGTTTTTCCTTTTTAGCAGTAGTTTTTGTAATTTTAATATCCATAATGTTCCTCCTAAGAATTTGTTATCTTCTATAATTTTAATATTATATCTCAAATGATAATAAAAGTAAAGTCCTGCAACAAAATTTTTCCCTTCCTTTTGTTTATCCCTTTAGATATATCTACAGCTTATCACATGCTATTATCATTTCTGTAATAATAACCATAGCATCTATAAGACCTTCAATGCTGATGCATTCATCAGCCTGATGAACTCCGCCATGTCCTTCAGGCAAATCAAAAGGATGTTTTCTAAAGCACACCGAACCTACGGGGACTGAATTTTTAATATTTCTTGCATATGTTCCGCCCTTTGTTACAAAGGCGCGTTCCTTTATATCACCCGTGCATTTGCGGTAAGCCTCTTCCACAGCGGCAATAAATGGGTCAGACGCACTATATAAATACCCCTCACTGTTTGAATCAAGATTCATTTTCCAGCCAATTTTATCAAGAGCAGTAAATACACAGGCTTCAATGTCTTTTGCTGAATATGAACAGCCATAACGTATATCAAAGCTCAGCTTTAATCTGCCTTCTTCAAATCTTATCATTCCGTTTCCGCATGACAGGCGTCCAAAATCATCATCGGAATCTTTTATTCCCATTCCATCACCGAACGGAGTCTTTAAGAGCTTCGCTGCATTTTTGAAAATTTCTCTTTCGCCCTCCTCAATATACTCACAGGCAGAAAGAAGATTAAAAATATAATATGCAGCATTTCGGCTTCCCTCAGGAGCGCAAACATGTTTAGATATACCCGTTGCATCTATAATTATTTTATCATTTTCATGGTTTATCTCTACTTCACTCGGTGCCTTTGAAAGAAGGCTTTCAAAAATCTTCTCCTCATATTTTAAGACAGCTCTCGCTTTTCCCAAAATCACATTGAAGGCACTTCCGCCTGAAAAATTTTCAAGATAATCTGCACACCTCGGCGACTCTGCCCAGATATGGCAAATTCCTGCCTCTCCTCTGCACACAGGAAATCCTACGTCAGGCACAAGCGACAAATCAGGACAGGAATGATTTTTTATATAGGCTTTAATATCTTCCATACCGCTTTCTTCATTTGACCCTGTAAACAATATAAGTGTACTGTCAAACGGAAGTTTTAAATCCTTTATAGCACGCGCTGCAAAAAGACTCACCATAATTCCTGATATGTTGTCTTCCACTCCTCTTCCAAAAAGGAATCCGTCTTTTTCTAAAAATTTATAAGGCTCAGTATAAATCCAGCCGTCTCCCCCGGGAACAACATCGCTGTGAGCAAATAATCCAATACGTTTTTTGTCTCCTCCCCTATAATATGAAAGCAAATATCCTTCCTTATTGTAAAGCTCTGTTTCAAATCCGCTGTCTATATGCATTTTTCTTACACACCTGAGCGCCTCTGCACAATGCTTTCCAAATGGTGCATCTTCTGTGCCCTCACTTTTTACAGATGGAATTTCGACAAGTTTTTTCATACAAGTTATAATTTCAGATTTATGCTCTTCAAAGTATTTTCTAATCATTCCTAACACCGCCCGAATTTAATATTTCTTTAAAAACTATATCATATACCTTCAAAATTTGCAATAGCATGATATTATTGTGTACTAAAAACAAAAATATACACCTCAAAAAGCATATAATCCTTTAAGGTGTATATGAAATCTAACTCTATACTGTTTTTCCTTTTGGTATAACCACCTGATGCCGAATAGCTCCCATCATAACTTTGCCTTCTGTTACTGTCACTTCCTTATCACATATCACATAATCAAGCAAAACTCCGTCTCCTATAGTAGTGTCCTGCATCAGTATTGAATTTTTTATTTTTGCATCTTTCCCTACAGTTACTCCCCTGAAGAGAACACTGTTTTCAACAGTTCCGTAAATCTCGCATCCGTCTGCTATAAAGGAATTAATAACTTTCGAGCCCTTTTTATAGCTTGTAGGAACTTCATCGCGCACCTTAGTATAAATGTTTCCGTGTTTTGAAAAAAGTTCCTGCCTCACATTTTTGTCAAGCAACGCCATGTTTGCCTCGAAGTATTTTCCCTGCTTATCTATTCTGAATGCTTTTCCCTCATAATTAAATGCCATAATTTTAAGATGCTTATGTTTTGCCTGAATAATATCCCTGTCAAAATCCTGCAGATTATAGCTTGCCGCCTCTCTTAAAAGTGCAATTAGAAATTCTCTTTTTAGAATATACATTCCTATTGAGCTTTTGACAATTCCCGGAATATCAAAGTTTACTAACACATCTGTTACGCGTCCCTTTTCATCAGTTTTGACGCACAGCGGCTTATAATCTGTCCTGTCTCTTATTTCTTCTTTATTTATAACAACTGTAATATCAGCTTCTTTTTCTATGTGGAAATCAAGAATTTCCTTGTAGTCAATATTTAAAATTATGTTTGAATCTGACAAAAGTACATATTCCTCATCTGAACGGTTTAAGTATTTCATTGTTCCGAGCAATGCTTCCAATTTATCTCTGTAAACGGTTTTCTGCCCCGCACCAAAAGGAGGAAGAATAAAAAGCCCGTCAATTTTTCGGTCTAAATCCCATTCCTTTCCGTTCCCCAGATGGTCCATAAGCGACTGGTAGTTTGATTTAGTAATAACTCCGACATTTGTTATGCCTGAATTAACCATATTTGAAAGTACAAAATCGATAAGCCTGTACCTTCCTCCAAACGGAAGCGAGGCAGATGTCCTGTCTTTTGTAATCTCTCCCAAATGTTCATCATATATGTTTGAAAAAATAATACCCATCATTTTCATAAAATCACACCTCCCTCATCTCGCCTTTTTCTACTGTTTCTCCCTCTTTTATACAGATGCCGTCTCCCACAACTGCAATATCGGGCACCTCCCCACTTTGGGGAATGCTTCCTACTGCACTGTTTTTACAAACACGGCAGTTTTCTCCGACTATAGCATAACTGACAGATGCATTTTTTTCTATGATGCTCCCAGGAAGAATAACAGAATTAACAATTTTGGCGCCTTTTTCTACTACACATCCGCTTGATATAATTGAATTTTCAATTTCTCCCGCTATCTCACAGCCCTTTGTTATCATAGAATCCTTTAAATCAGCACTGTCATAGATAAATGTCGGCGGACTGTCACTCGTTCTTGCATATATTCTGAGTTTATCACCACCAAGGCTGAGAGGTGCCTTTTCGCTTAACAAATCCATATTTGCTTCCCACAGGCTGTAAATTGTTCCAACATCCTTCCAGTAACCGTCAAATGAATATGCCAGAAGCCTTTTACCGCCTTTGAGCATGGCAGGAATAATATTTTTCCCGAAGTCATGAGATGATTTTGAATCTTCTTCATCTTTAAGAAGATATTCTTTTAAAACACTCCACCTGAAAACATAAACACCCATTGATGCTTTCGTGCTCTTAGGTTTTTTAGGTTTTTCTTCGAATTCATAAATTATTCCGTCATCTTTTGTGTTCATTATTCCAAATCGGGATGCTTCCGTTATCGGCACATCAATAACCGCTATTGTACAGTCCGCTTTCTCCCTGTTATGCTCTGCAACCATTTTTGAATAATCCATTTTATATATGTGGTCACCCGAAAGCACTACAACATTTTCAGGTGCAAATCTGTCCACAAAATTTATGTTCTGATAAATGGCATTAGCCGTCCCCTTATACCACTCTCTTGATTTTGTTCTGGCATAAGGCTGCAGTATATGAACGCCTCCGCTGTTGCGGTCAAGCCCCCACGGCTGACCGTTTCCTATATATTCATTAAGCTCCATCGGTTTATACTGTGTAAGTACTCCCACAGTATCTATTCCCGAATTAACACAATTAGAGAGTGTAAAATCAATAATTCTGTATTTTCCGCCAAATGGCACAGCAGGTTTAGCGACCTTTTTTGTCAGCACTCCCAGTCTGCTTCCCTGACCTCCTGCCAGGAGCATTGCTATACATTTTTTCTGCCTCAACATTTTTCTTCCTCCTTAAATCTGTTTTTTCTGGTTCTATATCCTCTTTCTTAGTAAAAAACGTTACAGAAAGAGGTGCAACTGTTACAGTCAGACTGAACTCTAATCCGTGCATTTGTTTTTGTTTTGATAAAACAGGTCTGTTCCTTGAACCGCTACCGCCATATTTTTTGCTGTCCGATGAAAACACTTCAACATATTTTCCGCTCTCAGGAACTCCAAAACAATATTTTTCTCTCTTTACAGGGGAAAAATTACAAACACAAATCAGTTTTTTGCCGATTTTATTTTGCCTTGAAAAAATTACAATGTTCTGTGTGTTGTCATCTGCTGCAATCCATGAAAATCCGTTCCAGTCTGTATCAATCTCCCAAAGAGCGCTCTCTTTAAGATAAAATTTATTCAGGTCCTTTACATATTTATTCAGTTTGGAATGATATTCAAACTCCAAAAGTCCCCAGTCAAGCTCCTTTTCATAATTCCATTCTGCAAAGTGAGCAAGCTCATTCCCCATAAATGAGAGCTTTTTACCGGGATGAGCAATCTGATATGCAAGAAGTGTCCTCAGGTGTGCAAACTTTTCCTCATATGAACCCGGCATTTTACTGATAAGTGCACCCTTACCGTGAACAACTTCATCGTGTGACAGCGGCAGAATATAGTTTTCAGAAAAGGCATAAGTGAGCGAAAATGTGACCTTGTTGTGCACACCTTTTCTAAAAAACGAATCGGTCTGCATATATGAAAGCATGTCGTTCATCCAGCCCATATTCCATTTAAATGTAAATCCCAGTCCGCCGTCATCTGTTTTCTTTGTGACATATGGAAATGCAGTTGATTCTTCTGCAATCATCATCACAGATGAGTCAAATTCACTCACACTTTTATTTAAATCTTTAAGAAAAGATATTGCCTCGTAATTTTCCCTGCCTCCGTCTAAATTAGGTCTGAAATCCTTACCCTGCCTTCCATAATCCAGATAAAGCATTGACGCAACAGCATCAACACGTATCCCATCTATGTGGAATTTATCAATCCAGTATATGGCATTTGAAATAAGAAATGATTTTACCTCGCCCTTGCCGTAATCAAAAATTCTTGTGCCCCAGTCAGGGTGTTCTTTTTTAAGAGGGTCTGAGTATTCATACTGACACGTTCCGTCAAATTCATATAATCCTGCTTCATCTTTTGGGAAATGCGCAGCAACCCAGTCAATTATGACGCCAATTCCTGAACGGTGCATTTCGTTTACAAAACTCATAAAATCATGCGGTGTGCCATACCTCGAAGTCGGTGCAAAATATCCCATAACCTGATACCCCCATGAACCGTCAAACGGATATTCACTGACAGGCATCAGTTCAACATGTGTATATCCCATTTCTTTAACATATTTTATAAGCTCTTTTGCAAGTTTTTTATAGTCAAAGAAATTTCCGTCTTCATACCTTCTCCATGACCCAAGATGAACCTCATAAATATTAATCGGCATTTCCATGTGCTTTTTTTCTTTTCTGTTTTTCATCCATGATGAGTCTGTCCATTTAAAACCCGAAAGCTCATAAATTTTAGATGCTGTTTTAGGCCTTGTTTCCATATGAAATGCAAATGGGTCCGTTTTTAAAATAACTCTTTCATCCTGAGTCTCGATGGAATATTTATAGTTATCAAACTCTACGGCTTCGCTTTCACATTCCCAGATTCCGCTCCTTCCTTTGTTTTCCATCACGCCCCGTCTGCGCTCCCAATCGTTAAAATCCCCTACTAAAGATACACTCTTAGCACCGGGTGCCCACACACGAAACCGCCATGTCCCGTTTTTATTTTTATGTGCACCAAAAATCTCATATAAGTTTTTTGATTTTCCTCCGCAAAAATCACGAAAGAAATTTTCATTGTTTTTATCCTTTGCCACTTTAATCCTTCTCCCATTTTTTATTTTCCATATAAATATATTATTGACAGTTTTAGCAAAATATTATAATAAGTTTTATTTTTACTAAAATAATAACCTGCGGCGCACTGTGTTAAGCATTTATCCTTTATTAAAAGCCTGATATAAGCCTTTTGCTTGACAAAAAATTTTGCTCATGCTATAATTTTTCGGGGTGAGGAAATGTTGTTATCATTATCAAAAATTAATAAATCATTTTCTGAACGCGTTTTGTTTGAAGACGTGTCTTTTTCTGTTGCAGAAAATGATAAAATAGGTCTGGTTGGTGCAAACGGATGTGGTAAAACAACTCTTTTTAAAATAATTTTAGGCGAAACAGATTTTTCGGGAGATATTTTTAAAAATAAGGATATTAGAATCGCCCACCTCGAGCAGCAGACAAATTTAAAATCAGATAAAACAGTTTTAGATGAGGTTCTCTCCGTTTTTGAACATCTAAAGAAGACTGAAGCAGAGCTTACGGAAATAAACTCTTTGCTCTGCAGTACATCTCATGACACAGATGCTCTCATAAAAAAACAGCATGAACTAAACGATTATTATGAAAAGTCAGGTGGCTATACATATAAAAGCCGTGCGCGTGCCGCTCTTTTAGGTCTTGGATTTTCCGAAAAAGACCTTTCCATGAATTTTAACGATTTATCAGGCGGTCAGAAAACAAGAGTATGTCTTTGCAAAGTCCTTTTAGAAGGGGCTGATATATTGATGCTCGACGAGCCTACAAACCATCTTGATTTAGAGTCTTCTGCATGGCTTGAAGGATTTTTAAAGGAACAAAAATGTGCTGTAATTATAATATCTCATGACAGATATTTTCTGGATAAAGTTACAAACAGAACATTTGAAATTTCAAATAAATTACTTACAACATATGAAGGAAATTATACTAGACATATAGAGATAAAAAGGGAGCGCGAAAAGACGCTGTTAAGGGCTTATGAAAATACTCAAAAGGAAATTGAGCGCCTAGAAGCTGTTATTACTGAACAAAAACGATGGAATAAAGAAAAAAGCGTAAAACGCGCCGAAAGCAAGCAAAAAGCTGTTGATAAGCTAAAAAATGGGCTGGTTAAACCTCCCGAAAAAGAAAAGACAATCCGTTTTGAATTCGGATTAAAAAAAGAAAGCGGAAACGATGTAGTTATTGCAAATAATCTATCCATGTCGTTTTCTGATAATCCCCTTTTTGAGAATGTAAATATTCATATCAGAAAGGGTGAAAAGGTATTTTTAACTGGTGCCAACGGCTCTGGTAAGACAACACTTTTTAAAATTATAAATGGTATATATAATCAAACGAGCGGGGAATTAAACCTCGGTGCAGGTGTAGATATCGGTTATTATGACCAGACTCAAGGCAGCCTCTCGGGAACAAAAACTGTCTTTGAGGAAATTGCAGATTCCTTTCCGAAAAAGACCCAGACGGAGATAAGAAATGCTTTAGCATCCTTTCTTTTCTTCGGCGATGATGTTTTTAAAACGATTAACACACTCTCAGGCGGCGAGCGCACAAGGGTTCTGCTTTTAAAACTAATGCTGTCAGGCGCTAATTTTCTGCTCCTAGACGAGCCTACAAACCATTTAGACATTGCCTCAAGAGAAATGCTTGAAGATGCCCTGACAAACTATACTGGCACAATTTTAGCCGTTTCCCATGACAGATATTTTATGAATAAACTTGCTATGCGCGTATTATCAATGGAAGAAAAAAGTGTTGTATCATATCAGGGTAATTTTGACTACTATGCAGAAAAGAAAGCTCAGCAAGTAAAGATTAGCACATCGGATGCAGGCAAAACTTCTGCTCCAAAAAGCAAATCGGCCATTTCCTATAAAGAGAAAAAAGAGCACGAGGCACTAGTGAGAAAACTTAAAAATACACTTTTAAAAACAGAACAGAAGATAAATGAATTAGAAGAAAAAATATCGGATTTTGAGGCTCGGCTCCTTTCTCCTGAAATTGCTTCTGACTATGTAAAAGCATCAGAACTTACAGAGGAAATAGAAAAAATGAATGAAGCGCTTCAATGCTCATATGAACTATGGGAGGAAACGGAAACTGCGTTGAGCAAAGAAACTAATGACCTTGATTAAGTTTAGAATATGAATATGAAAACAACCCAGCCTTAAAAAGCTGGGTTGTTTTCATATTCAGTTAATATAATTTTAAATTGTTTTTCACTAATTAATTTTTAATGTTTCCCATAAACCGTTTATGTAATCAAGCATCTCAGGTTTTAAATTATGATACGCATTTTTATCATAGTTTAAAGCAAAATCTCCTGCTCTCTGATATAAGATTTCCATAGCCTCTCCGCCCATCTCGCTGATATAATCTTCATTTTCATAAACAAGACGGTTAGGCGATGCATAATATGTATACAGAGCATTTGCAACTGCAGGCTCCTCAGATATCATATAGTTTATAAATATTTCCGCAAGTTCTTTATTTTCACAGCATGAAGGAATACACATAGCATCTATATAATAGTTTGTGCGTTCAGGATAGTAAAACTTAAGGTCCACATTTTCCGCCTGAGCATCTTTCATTGTAAAATAATCGCCTGCATAGTATGCTCCGATTGATGCCTCTCCTGATTCCATCATATTATAAATTTCGTCCATAACATAACTGTATACAAGCGGGCGCTGAACCACGAGCTCATTATATGCTGTGTCCCATACGGACTTATCTTCAGAATTAACATCTAAACCAAGTTTATACATTGCCATGCCAAATGCATCGCGGGAGTTGTTAAACTGTACGATTTTGTCCGCATATTTTTCATTCCACAACAAATCCCAGCCCAAAGCATCTTCCTCGCTAACCTCAGCCGCATTATAAATAACACCTATAATTCCATATGCATAAGGAACTGTGTATTTGCCTTCAGCATCATAGTAAAGTCCTTTAAAATCATCATCTATATACTCGTAATTAGGAATATTATCATAGTTTAAAGGAAGAAGAAGATTTTCCTCTGCCATTCGTGCAATCATATAATCAGAAGGAATTACAACATCATAGCTTACTGCTCCGCTCGAAATTTTACTATACATATCCTCATTTGAGGCAAATGTTGTGTAATTAACCTTAACACGGGTGCCATAAGTCTCTTCATACCACTTTTCAAATTCTAAAATCGTGTCAAAACTTCCCTCGCTGCCGTCTGAAATATACTCTCCCCAGTTATATACATTTAAAGTGAGAGTATCCTCTCCGCCGCAGCCTGAAAGGCATATAGCACACAAAAAAATCAAAGCCATAAAAACTGCCGTCATTTTTTTTATCATTTTAATTTCCTCCTATATATTATGCCTGTTTTTCGTTTTTTTGTTTAACTCTGTCCCTGTCTTCATTATCAATAATATTATTAAGAAGCAAGAGCGAAAGTGTAACAAAGAAAATTATTGTCGCGAGAGCATACATTTTCGGCGTAACCGTCTTTTTTGTCATGCCGTAAATACGAATGGGAAGTGTCTGAAAATCATTTCCCGATGTAAAGTAGCTTATAACAAAATCATCAAGCGACAAGGTAAATGCCATTATTGCTCCCGTTATGATTCCCGGAAGAATTTCAGGAAGAGTCACCTTAAAAAATGTTTTAAAGGGCGGGCATCCCAAATCCTGTGCTGCTTCTATAAGCGAGCCGTCCATCTGCTGTAATTTAGGCAAAACCTGAAATATCACATAAGGAAGGCAAAATGTTATGTGGGCTATAAGAATTGTCCAGAAATTAAGACTGGTTGACTCTCTGAACATTCTTCCCACAAATACAAACACAAGCATCATTGATATACCCGTAATAATATCAGGATTAATCATAGGGATATTTGTTACTGTGTTTAAAAGCATTTTCTGCCATTCTTTTCGTATTCTGTATATTCCAAAAGCTGCTGCCGTTCCCATAACAGTTGAAATTATCGTTGCCGAGAGTGCTAAAATCAACGTGTTTTTTACCGCTTCAAGTGTGCTTCTGTCATTTAAAAGCTCTTCGTACCATTTAAGAGAAAATGATGAAAAGACAGACAGACTCTTTGATTCATTAAAAGAAAATACGAGCAATATCAAAATAGGAGCAAATAAAAATATAAAGATAAGTGCAGTATATATTTTTGATGATACCTTCATATTACTCACCCCCGCAAACATATTTTGCCGTTATGTATTTAAACAGTCCCATACACACAAGTAAAATCGTCATCAGAATAAATGCTATAGCAGCGGCAAAATGAAGATTATTTGCAATATATTGCCCCTCAATAGCATCACCTATCAGGAAGAATTTTCCGTTACCGAGTTTTTGTGATATATAAAATGTACTGATTGACGGAATTAATACCATAGTTATTCCCGAAATCACTCCTGGCAGACTGAGCGGGAAAACCACACGTCTTAAAACCCCAAAGCTGTTACAGCCAAGGTCGCGCGCCGCCTCTAAAAGTTTTAAATCCATTTTTGCCATTATAGAATAAATCGGCAGAATCATATATGGGAAATAATCGTAAACCATACCTATAATTACTGCTGTTTCTGTACCTATAATGTGAACGGGGCCAAGACCGAAATTACTGAGCATTCCGTTTAAAATACCTGTATCCTGCAAAATTGTCATCCATGCATAAGTGCGTATTAAAAAATTCATCCACATAGGAATCATTATTAAAGTTACCAATGTCTTCTGTGTACGCGCTTTTGCTCTTGCCATTATATATGCCATAGGATAGCCGAAAATAAGACATATAAACGTAGAAATTACTGCAAGTTTTAAAGAGCGCATAAAAATCACTAGATAAGTATGCACCTCGCGCAAGCTTCCGTCATCTTCTTTTATGCTGCTTGTTGCAGTAAAAAATCTTACTATATTTTCAGTAGTAAAACGAAAATTACTGTCAGTAAAGGCATAGTAGGCAACAAATATAAGTGGAACTAAAATAAAAAGCACTGACCAGAGCGAATACGGCGCTAATGCAAGACCGCCGCCCCCTTTTTTTAATATTCGCTTGTGCATTTCTATTCGTCACCTCCCGGATCAGCAAGCTCATCGAGCTCGTTTGAATAGGAGGAATAATCTCCAAACATACCTGAATATTTTGATTTTTTCATAATGTGGATAGCATCAGGCTCTAAGGATATTCCTATGCGCTGACCTACGTTAACGGAATCAGTTGTCTGAATCATCCATTTAAAACCGCCGATATCCACAATAATTTCATTATGAACACCCATGAATGTAACCTGAGTGACAACTCCGGAAAGTTCACCGTCTTCACACGGCACAATATCAACATCTTCAGGGCGCACAACAACATCAACTGACTCTCCGTCAGCAAACCCCTTATCAAGACAACCGAAGGTATGCCCTGAAAAGCTCACCCTGTAATTTTCAAGCATAGTTCCGTCTATTATGTTACTTTCCCCTATAAAGTCCGCTACGAAAGCATTTTTCGGTTCATTATAAATATCTAGCGGCCCTCCTATCTGCTGAATTTGTCCTTCATTAAGTACAACAATTGTGTCAGACATGCTCAAGGCTTCTTCCTGGTCATGGGTTACAAAAATAAATGTAATTCCAGTGCTCTGCTGAATTTTTTTAAGTTCCTGCTGCATATCCTTTCTCAGCTTTAAATCAAGCGCTCCCAGAGGCTCATCCAAAAGCAGAACCTGAGGATGGTTTATAAGCGCACGGGCTATTGCAACGCGCTGTTGCTGACCTCCTGAAAGACTTGTCACACTGCGCTTGGCAAAGCTTCCGAGCATAACAAGATTAAGCATACTTTCAACTTTTTCTTTTATTTCCGCCTTCGGCACTTTTCTTTCACGCAAAGGAAATGCCACATTTTCAAACACGTTAAGGTGAGGAAACAGAGCATATTTCTGGAACACTGTATTTACATTTCGTTTGTGCGGGGGCATATCATTGATTCGCTCCCCTAAAAACATTATATCACCTTCGTCAGGTTGTTCAAATCCGCCAATCATTCTGAGGAGAGTTGTCTTTCCGCAGCCTGACGGACCAAGCAAAGTGATAAATTCGTTGTCATGAATATCAAGACTGATGTTTTTTAAAACACCTTCTCCGTCAAAGGCTTTAGATATATTTTTAAGTTCAATAATTTTCTTCATTTTCTTACCCCTCCCCTTGATAGAAACAAAAGCATAAAAAAAGCGATATACCGCGCTAAGCTGCATATCACTTGTTAAAAACGAAATTACCCCATAAAGGTTATAAATTACGCATCTCAATGGGTTTAGAGTTTATATAGCAAAGATTACTTTTACCACTCTTATTGACCATTTCACAAGTTTATGCCACCCGGCATCGGTTTATAGTAACCAACTTATAAAACTTGAGCTTTTAACTCAATCAATAAGGCAACAGAAGTTGCCAACTGCTTGTGCAGTTTTCGGCATTTGACCCGGCTGTCCGTATGGCCTTGGCTGATATATATTTTATCAGCGGTCATATATCTTGCTTCGGAAAACTCTTTCCGATTGAGACGAGCAAATTATAGCATATTTTCCCCAGTTTGTCAACATAATTATAAAAATAAATTATGGGCCGATTTAATAACTTTTCTTTTTATTAACTGTATCAATATTTTGATTTTCTATTAAACCATAGCTTACAAGTTCATCTGAGTCAAGATTCTCTTCATACATATCAACTGCATTTATATTGCTGTTTTTATATGTTGTGTAGTAGTATATCCCCCTGTCTGTATTACAGCACGAGGAATAATTGGTTATTTCCCATGAAGTTCCAACCTGCACACTGCCTCTTAAGTGAAATACAGAATACAGAATATGAAAAAAATGATTGATTTTTTCTTGTTCTAAGCCTAAGCAAACGGAGTTAAGTTTTAAAAAACATGCTTTAACAAACCTTGATGCAGAAGATAAATCCCCAGGTAAACCAATACCACCCATGCCTCTGCTGTATGCCTTTAAATCTGTTTTGGAAGAAAATATATCTAAAGGTTCCTTTGCAGAACATAGCATATAATTTGATAAATTCCACATCTGCATATCAAACGTCGGATTGTTTGTGAGGACTCCCACAGGGTTTTCATATACTTTTAGTCCATCTTGTGTTTGCTCAACTGTTATAGCGCCGCTTTTGTCAGCTATAATAAAGTGCAAAGGCGATGGCGGCATTTCATCAGAAAATGCATCGTTTGTTATATTCATTGTTTTAGCAAGCTCCCCAGCCTCTTTTAAACTGCCGCATTGTGTCAATATCCATGGTATCACCTCAAAAGAGGCGACGTTATCCTTTTCTTCTATATTTTCTCCATACATTGCGTTGTCCGGAAAATTCAGCCCCGCTATGCTAACCCCCTTTTCGTTTGTAGCATCAAAATATAAGGGATAATTATTTTGTGTAACTGCCATACCTATCATGGCATAATGATTTTTTATAATTTTTCCATTTCTGAACTTAAAATAATAATTTCTGGGAGTTATCGTAACCTTTTCCCCAAAATTGAACTCAAAATCAAGATTTCTCCCAAAATAATTTTCTTTCATACACATTGAAATTGCTGTGCACATAATATACCATCCTCCGCTTTTTACTTATAACATTTCCATTTTCATTTAGCAGTATACTTGCGCCTTTATCCATATAAAAAGGCTGCAGCAAAATAACTTTTTGCCACAGCCTTTCAGTCCTTTTTTGATTATTCGTTTTCAGCTAAGAAAGCATTGATTTTCTCAACCAAAACATCAGCATCCTCACCATGAACCGCACAAGCCTCTTCGATTGATTCACCGCTTGCTGACGGACATCCTAAGCAATGCATACCGATTTCAAAAAAAAATTTTGCTGTTCCTTCATGCATTCTTAAAACATCCATAATAATTGTGTCTTTAGTAACTCTTTCTGCCATTTTTATTTCCTCCATTGTGAATTTATTGTATTTACGGGTTTTCACCCTTTTTAAACTTCTTTTACAAGTGAAAGTATATCATCTAATATATAGGTGGCTTTTTTTGCGATGAAAACATCTTTTGCATCTTTTTTTTGCACTCCTGTAAGAACAGCTGCAAAATCGCAACCGCCTGCAAAAGCGGCATCAAGGTCACAAACAGCATCACCCACAACCAAAGTGCGCAAGCATCTGTCTTTGTCATACTTCCCTTCCAATATATCGTAATCAGAAATTTCTGCCCCAAATGTCCCTTTTAAAAACATAAACGGGTGAGGTTTTGCCAAAACCAACGGCTTGCCTTTTTCTTTAAGATTTTCCTCGGCATTTACTATATAGTTATGGCTGATAATCCTTGACTCATCAAAATATTTTCTAATGTTAAAGCCCTCTAAAGCTGAAATTGCTTCTGTTATCGGTCTTCCTGTTCCTATGCCCAATGTATGAGTTTTAGAGAGAGTTTCAAGCATTATCGAAAGTTTTTCTTTATCAACAATCGGTTTTTCCATATACATGAGACCTGTTTTTCCCTCTTGGGTGCTGGGCACAAACCATTCTTTTTGGAAAAGCCTGTTTCCAAGAAACCACTCCTGAAAACAATGCTGTATTTCTGTCCAGAAATCGCCGAACCGCTTTACATGCTCAAGAGGTACGCAAAGTTCCTCCGAAAGTAATTTTCCTGCATGATCGCACATCTCTTTCCCGTCCATATCAAGCTCTTTAAGATAATCTAAAACTGCTTCAAAATTATCTTCTTCGTCAATATGAAAATATACAGCAAGCACAATATAGGCTAAATCCCAGTTATTATTAATACCCTTATTTTTTATAAACTTTATAATCCTGCCATCGCAAAAGTATTTCTCCGTAAGCTCATCCGCCATAAGCATACATCTGCCAGCATCAATATCTTTAGAGCCATAATATTTTTTGCTGTTTAAAAACTCAAAAAGAGTAAGCGCTGCTGATTTCCAATATGCCTCTTCACTTGTGATTACTCCGTCCATATCAAACAGAATAGTATCATATTTATCAAGAAATGATGCCGATTTATACTTAATATTGTTTTCCAAATCAAGACCACCTTATTCAATAATAAATTCTATACCTCCGGCAACACCCGATGACATGTTTTTTCTTGTTTCATCAAGATAAAATGCTCTTCCCAGTGCCGAGCCCAGCGCTCTGAAAGCCGCCTCCCAGATATGGTGTCCGTTCTCTCCCTTCATTATATCCATATGGAGTGTACACATGCCGCCCTGACAAACACCGTCAAGGAAAGTCTTTAAGTCCTCACTGTAAACGTCCTCAGTCTCCTGCGGCAGGTAGGCAGAAGAAAATGCAAAAAGCGCACGTTCTTCAAAACTTATTGCAACCTCAGCCTTAGCCTCATCAATTATACCTATAGCATCACCAAAGCCCACAACCCCGTTTTTTTTGTTTCTAAGGATATATTCACGAATGGCTTTGCCAAATGTTATCCCTAAATCCTCATACACTACATGTTTTAAAAAGAACTTATCAAGCTCAATAGAAACCTCTATATTTACTCCGCTCCTCCATGCAATATGCTCAAGCATATGTGAAAAGAATGGAAACGGTGTGTTTATCTTGCTTCTGTAATCAGGTCTAAGCCCTGAAAAATCAAGACATACCCTCATTTGAGACTCCGTAGTTTTTCTTGTAACCGAAACTATATTATCCATAGTTTTTATCTCCTTTCCTTAACAGCAAGTGCATGAGTTTCGAACCCTTCGGCTGTTGCAAAGTTATAGGCATGTGATTTAATTTGCTCAAATGCCTCTTTTGTAGCATATCCAACAGAAGAACGCTTTAAAAAATCCATAACTGAAACCGAGGAATATGTTTTTGCAAACCCTCCCGTAGGAAGTATCGCATTTGGCCCCAAAACAAAATTGCAAAGTGTTACGGGGGTGTAGTCGCCAAGAAGAATTTCTCCTGCATTTTTAATATCCTCAAGCACTGCAAAAGGATTCTCTGTCATGACTTCCATATGTTCAGGTGCATACTCATTAACAAAATCAATTGACTCTTTTAGGCTATCTGTCAAAATTATTCCACCATAAAGTGAGAAATTTGTCTCAATAAAGCTCCTTCTTTTATCCGATAACTTTTCAAGCTGCTGTTTAACAATAGGAACAACCTTTTGTGCAAGCTCTTTAGAATGTGTTACTAAAAGAGATGCTGAGTCAGGACCATGCTCTGCTTCAATCATAACATCTAAAGCTACCTTATGAGGGTCAGCTTTTTCATCAGCTAAAATAATACATTCACTCGGTCCTGCAGGAAGTCCTGTATCTATATAGTTTGCAAGAACTCTCTTGGCTGCAGTCGCATATGAATTCCCAGGACCTATTATCTTATGGCACTTGGGTATAGTTTCCGTTCCAAAAGCTACAGCGCTTACTGCCTGAATTCCGCCAACCTTATAAATTTCTTTTATACCTATAATCTTTGCTGCAGCAAGGAGCGCATCGTCACATGTTCCCTGTTCATTCGGAGGGGTAACAACGACTATCTTTTTTACGCCTGCTACCACAGCCGGAATACCAAGCATTAAAAGCACCGAGGGAAAGCTTCCTTTGCCGCGCGGAACATACAGACAAACGTCAACAATAGGAGTTGTCTTTTCACCAACCATAAGCCCCTTATCAACATTTGTAAACCACATTTCCTCTGGCATCTGTTTCTGATGGAAATCTCTTATGTTTTTTGCAGCATATTCTATAGCCTCTTTCGTCTTATCATCAAGACGCTTATAACCTTCTTCAATCTCTATTTCGCTTACCTTCATTGAATCTGATGTAAGCCTTACTCCGTCAAACTTCTCAGTATATTTTAAAACAGCTCTGTCGCCGTCAGTTCTCACCTCATCAGAAATAGCCTTTGCTACATTCATCTGCTTTGTAATATCTTGTTCTGCTCTTTTTAAAATTATCTGTTTCTGTCTATCTGATAATTCTTTCCATACATGAATATTCACTATATAACCTCCGCTTCAAGCAAGCAATTAACAATTTCACCATTACAAGTGTATCAACTTTATTATTATAATATATCTACAACATAATTTCAAGCTATAAAGCATAAAAATTATATAAACACCTGCATTTATATTTATATATGTAATAACATCAGAGTAAAGATGTTTTCTTTGATAGCAAAACTCTTCATATGTTATGTAAACCACGGGTGCTTTTTCCGAAAGAGTTATTAACATTGTCAACAGGGTTTTCAACAGAAAGAGACGTTATTTTATCTTAAAAAATGCAACTTATTAACACTATTAACATGTTATCAACAATTATTATTAACAAAACATATGTTTGTAATACATCTGCAAAACATCAGCAAACGTACTAAAATACGTGGTTGACATAACATCTGTATTATCTACTGGAGGTTTTATTTTGTGAAAAAAATAACAAGAAAAGGAACATATAAACGTTTCTCTCAAACACGCGAAAAACTCAGCACTTCTGCTAAAAAAAGTAACAAAATATCATTTTTGTCTGCACTTAAAATCGGCTCTGTATTTGCAGGAGCAATTTTGGGAGCAGGATTTGCAGGTGGCAGAGAACTTGTAACCTTCTTTGTGCGTTTTGGGAAATATGGTGTTTTAGCTTCTCTTTTTGCAGGACTTCTGTTTCTTATTTTCGGTACAGCAATCATATATAAAGCAAAATCCACGCGTTGTACATCTTACATAGGTTATCTAGAAAATATTCTCCCTAAAAAAACAGCATATATCATGAATGCAATATCTGAAATGTTTTTACTTATTTGTTTTATTATAATGCTGTCAGGAGCCGGCGCTCTTTTTAATGAGTGTTTTGGCGTCTCCCGTGTTTTCGGCAGTATAATCACAGCTCTTATTTCTTTCCTTGTGCTCAGGGGCGGAATGAAGGGAATCGGCTCCGTATGTAGCATCATGACTCCTGTAATGATAATCGGCATTATATACGTGGATTTATTCTCGCTCACGACCTCTTCTGTACCCGTTTTTGGTGCAGTCGAAAATTCAAAGGATAACTTCTTGTTCTCCGCTCTCCTCTACGTCAGCTATAACATGCTTTCGTCTGCTCCTGTACTCACAGAATCCTCAGCCTTAGCGCAAAACAAAAAAACCGCTTTAGCAGGTGGCATCACAGGAGGGATATTACTTAGTATAATTGCCTTTCTTTCATGTCTGGCCCTTCATCTTACAGACTCAGAAAATCTTCTTTGCGAGCTTCCGCTTTTAATGCTTTCAGGAAAAATTAACAAGTTTTCTCATATTTTTTATGCGCTGATACTTTATATGGCTATTCTGACAACAGCATTTTCAACGGGATATCCAATTGTAAGGAAACTTGAAAATTTTTCAATATCACGCTCTTTAGCCTCTTTTTTTCTTTGTTTCTTTTCTATTTGGCTTTCTTTCTTAAGGTTTTCTCTCCTAGTGGAAAAGTGTTACACATTTTTTGGTATATTAGGACTTATGCTTATAGGCGCAATGCTTTTTAATATAATAAAAACATTAAAAAACAATGAATTCAGAAGTAAAATTTAGAAATATAAAGCAAATTAGATGTATTTTAAAAAAATAGCGCTAAATAGCTATAATAATTACTTGAAAAAAGCAAAAAAATATTGTATCATATATAGGTGCCTTGTGAGGAAGAAACGGGGTTTAGCGCAGTTTGGTAGCGCACATGGTTTGGGACCATGGGGCCGGGGGTTCGAATCCCTCAACCCCGACCAGATTTATTCTGCGCACTTAAAAAAATATGCTGGTGTAGCTCAATTGGCAGAGCAGCTGATTTGTAATCAGCAGGTTGCGGGTTCAAGTCCCATCACCAGCTCCAACTGAGCTGTGCGAATTTTCGCAGAGCTCATTATATACAGAAAATGAATACTTTGTATTCATTTATATTTGGAGGAGTTCCCGAGTGGCCAAAGGGGGCAGACTGTAAATCTGTTGTCTACGACTTCGATGGTTCGAATCCATCTTCCTCCACCAAAAAGCCCTTTTTTATAAAGGGCTTTTTAACTCTAATAATTACTCTATGCATTTTTTATAATTACAGATTATACCTTACGGGATATAGCGCAGTTTGGTAGCGCGCTTCGTTCGGGACGAAGAGGCCGCAGGTTCAAATCCTGTTATCCCGACCACCTTAAACCTCAGTAACCAAGCGGTTTCTGAGGTTTTTGCTTTGTTTGAAAAAACCTAAATTTTGACCACATAAAAACGGCTTTAAATGTGGCTAGACCAATATACCATCATATAACGGAGTCCAATCTATTTTTTTACTCCTTCGTTTCAGTATATCGTCCATTTTGATAAGTTTTGAAATGTTGTTGATATCTATGCCAGTTATATACATAATATCTTCTAATGAGTAATTCGCAGAGAACAATGTTGGGATTAAACTGTTTCTAACAAATTTTGGTGAATAGTCTTTCCATTTATCATCATTTGTTATTTGTGCAAATTTATTGAACACATCATTGATATTCCATTCCTTCATTGGTTTATATCTTTTTTGGTGTAACACTTGAAATAAAAATGGTGACCTAATTTTTTCTTTCTTTTTTTCGTTATTTAGTTTTATTAAATAATCTTGAATAATAGGTGGTAATTCGATTTTTCTATTTTTAACAGTTACATATATGCTATGACGGAAAAATACCTGCAGATATTACAGGTGCGATGCATGCAGCAATCGGGTTTTATGCTCATAAGGATGCACCAATAAAAGAAATCGGGGAAAACTCCCAAAATGAGCAGCAAAACTCCACACGAGGCAAACAAACATACTGTTTTACCCATGATGCATCGCTAATATGTGCAGCATTTCTCGCACAATACGGAATTGACCTGACAAAAGATGATATGCATTGGTGGCTGTTTCGCGCGTTGTTTGAAGGGCTTAACGATGAGAATAAAATCTGCAAAGTTATGGAAATACGAAGTGTTGATTTATCAAAAATAAAAGACAAAGAACAAAAAGCGCATTATCGCAGATTAAAGCGCATATATCGTCTGCCCGACCCTCGATGCGAAGAAGAAAGAGAAGCTGATATGATAAATGCGCTGTCAGTTATGTTTTAAAAAACAAAAAGAAAGAGGTTTTAAAAAATGAGTTTATACAAATTTGGAAATTTTGAAATTGAATTTGACCCCACAGATGTTGCTTTTGTGGAAAAGTATGAGTTTGCCGTAACAAAATATCAGGAACGTATCACTACTGTTTCTAAAGAGGGCAAGGCATCAGAAGTGATGATGCGAATTTGTGATATATTTTACGATGTTTTTGACAGCCTTTTTGGTAAGGGTACAAGCAAGAAAATGTTTGGAAAGACAAACAGTGTTGATTTGTGTGCAAAAGCACTCAAACAACTGGCAAACGGTATGAACGACTACAGCAAAACTTTAGAATTACTGCCGAAAGGCACTGTGGGTTCTTCTGCAAAGGGCAAAAAATAAATAAATGTTTCTTTTACATAAAAACTCTTGCTATTTTTTACATATCATGGTAATATATTAGCAAGGTAAAAATATGTAAAGGAGCTTTTGATGGGATGAAAAAAATAATGTGCTTACTTTTGATTTTAGTATTATGTCTTGGTGTTTTATCAGCCTGCGGAACAAACTCTGAAAACAACTCACCACAGGAAGAACAGCAGATTTCGTGGGAAGATATGGAACGAATAGAGATTTATCTTCCTGACTTTGAAGACGAGTGGAAAAAAGATAAAAAAGAGGGTAACTGGCAGGCATTTTACGAAAGATATAAGGATAAAGTGCTTGTATTTAATGATGCTAGTGTGTCATCCAACAGATTGAATTCTTACGAGAATTACTTAAAAATTTTTCAAGATGGAGACGGCAGAGGAGGTTGGTTGCGCTGTTACTTTGATGAAGAAGATAAGACCGACGAAATTGTTAATCTGCCGGATAAAGAAAATATTTCTGTAGAAGGTATATTGAAACAACCCGAGAAAACATACGCAAAACCGCTATATCTTGAAATCGAACACACTAAGCTGATAGAACATTCAGCATGGGAAAACCCCTTGTATTTATCTATCGATATGGAACCTGTATTTGAAGAAACAAAGGCAGAGCTTCTCAAAAAGTATTCTTTTGTTAATAACATTGAATTTAGCGTTGAAAGAATAGGAAAAGAAGGAACTGTGTTAAGCTCTAATAATATGGACTTTATTACAGATGTGGAACCGGGTACAGATGCTAAAGAGGTACTTGAATATGCAGAATATGCAGTGCGTCTGTTAAATGAAAATGCACGAAAAGTTGACGAAACAATTGAACCCTCTACAGGAGATTCCTACGGTGGATTATATAAATATAATTATCTCAGCGTTATGGTACGCCCCGAGGGCGTGGTAGAAGCGCAAAATAAGTACTATATATTCCATACAGTATCTGCCCGCGTGGGTAATACCATAAAACTCCAAAAAGCTTACCGATAAAATAAAAACATATAAAATTTGATTATATCAGCAAAAAGACACTCAAGTGAGTGTCTTTTTTTGTTGTATTATTTAAACCAGAAAGGAATGATAATATGAAAAATAACGAAGCAAGCGTTTCAGTCAACGCAGAGCTTAATATGAAAGATGTAAAAAAAGAACTGGACATATTTTTTAATACAACGGTAAAAAAAGTAATGGCGGATTTATTTCATGAATTAAAACCAATAAGGATAAGCGGTAATCAGTGGCACAATTATGTCAAAGTAACCAAACTTTTGACCTCAAATTCCGACATATCAGAAGAACACTTAAAATCCGTAATAGAAGATGCAGGTCTGAGATATGACTGGTATCTAAAGACTAAAGAAATTGTAAACCCTGCTTCCTTAGATATGACAATCAGTGAAGACAGCGATGCTGATATATACAATTTTTTGGTTTATAACGACAATGAAGTACGTCGTTTTGAAAGCCAATCCTACATCGATTATATCGTTGATTCAGCCATGTACGGAATTAAACTTGAAAGAGACAAAGAGTTAATTCGTACCTTCCGGATTCTTTTCCCATTTCGCATATAAGACATCAGGCTTTGTGAATTTGAATGTTGTTACCTGATTCTGTTTTATTCGAGGATCGGCGAACCATCCTTTGAAGGTGTATCCATATTTTGTGGGGATGTAACTTTCGAGGGTGATCCTTGTACCATATCTTTTTGTTATTGGCCTGATAAAACTTCCTCCATCCGATGCGAATTGCAAGATTACATTTCCAAAGAACCCAATTTCGCTGTCGAATATGAGCTGATTCCATCTCATCTGCCAAGGTGCCGCCGATGCTGTATGTGTTAGCAGCATAGTCACTACCAATGCCGTACATAAAACTTTTCCCCCAGGGGACCTTCTCTTGACACTTCGTGTCAATTTACCTTGTTTATTCATAATCTTTCATCTCCTAAATTTGTATTTACCTTATCTAGCAACACAAACATACCACAGAAGATGCCTTAAGTCTACGAAGGTTTTTCAAAAGAGCTATTCTTTGTTTAAGGTGTATCATATTTTGATATAGGTATATTTAAATGTTATAATATATCGTTAGATACACCAAGGGCACTCCGATTGGAGTGCCCTTGATAGTTTCTTTTATTACTTTCCTTTGGTAAATTCATAAACCAACTGCCCATTTTAACGCCGATATTGCTCTCATACGATTCATCAGGAGAAACACCGACATATCTCACTACCTTGTATCCAAGTCCTAAGTAAGTAACCTTACTGCCATCCTGACTTACAATTTTGATACAACATTCAGGTTCATAACCTGTTGATACATTGGCAGTATCAATATATTTTGTAACTAAACTTGCTATAATGAGCACGAGCAACACAAGAACTGTAACTATAATTCCTTTTTTCTTCATTAAGGATGCCTCCTAATAGGTAATTCCATTAACCTGCTTTTTAAAATTCAAAATATAAGCAACTGCACCTGCTATTACTGTAACTGCGCCAATAATAGCAAAAATTGTAATCAGTTTATTATTCATAATCAACATCTCTGGGAATTCCTACATATCCAGTTTCCTCGATGATATATTGTCCTTCGTCTGAAAGTATCCAGTTAAGGAGCTTTTGTGTGTTCTCGTTTGTATTTTCTTCATAAGTTACGGCATAAATCGGTGTTACAATTGGATAAGTTCCGTTTTTGATGTTCTCTGCAGCAGGAGCAATACCGTCAATGGAAATCATCTTAATATCGGGATTCTTTATAATGCCTTCTACATAGTATCTGAATGAGAAACCGATAGAATTTGTCTTATTCCTATAGTTTGAAACTCTTTCGATAATTCCTGACATTAAATCGTTTTTAAGCTCTGTCGGAGCTTCCATGATAGGTGTATCTCCCATAAATCGCTCCAGCATACTCTGGCTTCCGCTGCCTTCGTTTCTCTGGAAGGCTTCAATCTTTTCGTTTTTACCGCCGACTTGTTTCCAATTCGTAATCTCTCCTGAATAAATGCCCTGAATCTGTTCTGTTGTGAGATTTTCAATCGGGTTATCCTTGTGAACGAAGAACACAAAACCTTCAGATCCGATAGGTGTATATTCAAAAGTGGTGTTACATTCCTCAGCATAAGCTTTCTGCTCATCTGACGGATATACACCGATAAATATGTCTGTTTGCTTTTCTGCTAAAAGCTTGTATCCGTCAGGTGTGTTATTATACTGAAACGGTCCGTCATAGCGAAGTTCCGTTGTATCAGGATATGTCGCATTTACAAATGCAGAGTAAACCGGGAACAGAGCTGCAGCACCGTCAATTATCGGTAAGTCCTCTGTGAACTTTAATGTTTTACTGTCATACTTAACTATTTTTGAATCTTCCTTAAACGGGAAGTATTCGTGAACATTGATATTCGGTGATGTGTTTATGGTAATGCTTTTATCGTACTGAACCATTCCATAGTTAATACCCAAAGAGATAAAGTAAATAACCGCAGGTATCAGCCATATTAAAAAGAATTTCTTTCTCTTTTTGAGCCATATCAAAGGTAAGAATAAAGACGGAATAACAAGCATACCGATATAAGCAAAAACTTGATTTATTCCCTCAGATATTAAAATCATACCCGATATTACAGCTATATAAGCACTTGCCATTATAACGGCTACCGTCAATGCAACCTTAACAACCATTATAATAATTTCTTTGTTTTCGGGTTTTGGTATATCGTTTCGCTTTTTCCAAAGGTAAAAGCCGTATATTCCATAAAAGAGTATCAGTATAATACCAA
>SVJO01000043.1 GCA_015068935.1 Oscillospiraceae bacterium | reverse complement strand
CCTTCTCAACATTAACACCGAAAATCTCTTCAACAGCCTTCTTTATTTCAATCTTATTAGCGCTTTTTGCAACAACGAAGGTGTACTTCCTGTCTGCTATCTGCGCCATGCTCTGCTCAGAAATTATTGGTCTGATAATAATATCGTGTGCATATGTCATTACGCATACACCTCCCCTAATTTTTCAACAGCATCTTTTGTGATGATAAGTTTATCATACTTAAGCATCTCATAAACATTTAATTCACCAACAAAAGTTGACTTAGCGCCCTCAATGTTCTTAACTGAACGATATACGTTTTCGTCCTTTTCAGCAAGAACAACTAAAGCCTTTGTTTCAACCTTAAGATTTTTAAGCATATCTGCTGCTTTCTTTGTCTTGATTTCGTCAAATGCGATTGAATCAAGAACTAAAAGGTTGTTGTCAGCTACCTTTGAAGAAAGTGCCGACTTCATTGCAAGAGCCTTAATCTTTTTATTAACACTCTTTTTATAAGTTCTCGGCTTCGGTGCGAAAACCACGCCGCCGCCTGTCCACTGCGGTGATCTTGTTGAGCCCTGTCTTGCACGGCCTGTTCCCTTCTGTCTCCAAGGCTTAATTCCGCCTCCGCGAACTTCCGCACGTGTCAAAGCGCTCTGTGTACCCTGTCTTTTATTTGCAAGATGACTTACAACTACTGTATGAATCGCTGACATGCTCGGCTCAATACCGAAAATAGCGTCGTTCAATTCGTAATTTCCAAGCTCTTTGCCTTCCATATTAAATAAAACCACGTTAGGCATTTAACTTCCTCCTTTCGCCTCTGTTACGCTTTCGCCTTAACAGAATTCTTTATGATAACTAATCCGCCCTTCGGGCCCGGGATAGCGCCCTTAATGGCAATAATATTCTTTTCTGCATCAATTTTGATGATGTCAAGATTCTGGATTGTAACTTTCTCAACACCCAAGTGTCCTGCAAGCTTTTTACCCTTCATAACTCTTGACGGGCTTGAGCAAGCTCCCATTGAACCAGGGCCTCTGTGATATCCTGAACCGTGAGTCATAGGGCCTCTGTGAGTTCCCCATCTCTTAATTGTTCCGGCATATCCTTTACCTTTGCTGATGCCTGTTACATCTACAGCTTCGCCTTCAGCGAAAACGTCAACCTTGATTTCATCGCCAACGTTCATTTCTGCTGCGTTTTCAAGCTTGAACTCGCGGAGATATTTCATATATCCTGTTCCAGCTTTTTTGAAGTGTCCCTGCATTGGCTTTGTTGTATGCTTTTCTTTCTTGTCTCCATAGCCAACCTGAACAGCTTCATAACCGTCATTTTCGACAGTCTTCTTCTGAACTACTCTGCAAGGACCTGCTTCGACTACTGTAACGGGGATTAAAGCGCCGTTTTCGTCAAAAAGCTGAGTCATGCCGAGCTTCTTGCCTAAAATTGCTTTCTTCATAAAAGCACCTCCATTAAATTGTCCGGTATTTCTACCATGGTTATTGGTTCGCAGCCAGGCCGCGAACATGACCGCCTGAGATTAAATCCTTGGCAGTGCCTTCTGACAAGCCTTATTTAAAGCTTGCGAATTAGTATTTCATTTCTATATCAACGCCGGCAGGCAACTCTATACGCATGAGCGCGTCCACCGTCTTTGATGTAGGCAACAAAATATCAATTAATCTTTTGTGTGTTCTGAGCTCAAACTGCTCTCTGGAATCCTTGTACTTATGAACAGCACGCAAAATTGTAACAACTTCCTTCTGAGTCGGGAGCGGAATAGGACCTGAAACTTTAGCTCCTGTTCTCTTCGCTGTCTCAACGATTTTTTCTGCTGACTGATCTAAAAGTACGTGATCATAAGCCTTGAGTCTGATTCTGATTTTCTGGCTTGCCTGTGCCATTTTTCTTTCCTCCTTGCTAAATTTTATTGTCTGTGAATTACCCGATATGGGTGATGGAAACGACAAGCAAAATTCTTTACACGTTGCCGGGTGTTTCATCCCTTTCCATAAATAAAACCCAAAAACCGCAATACGATTCTGGGCCTGCAAAGAATTGCTTTACACAAACAAAAAAACAGCATAGATATGCCCTAAAAGCACATACTTTCTTTCCTTTATTTGCGTATGACTGTCGCCCGGTTTCTTGAATCGGACATTCTCCATGGAAAAACCCGCTATATTAGCGGCAACCTCCCACTTCATCGTATGCCATGTCACAGCCTTTTTATTTTACCTTATTTGCACCTAAATTGCAATATTTTTTAAGAAAAAACATCAAAAAATTTTTCACAAACTTTTTGATGTTTTATTTGAATATTTTATGCAATATTACAATATGTTTTATCTGGTACACAACATTCAGTTTCCCTTTGATTTTGACACCAATATGTTGTATTATTTCATGTTTTCCTCAAGAACCTCAATCAGTCTTGCAATTGCTCCGTCATTGTTATCCGCATCAAGCATATATTTTGCACACTTTTTTGCATATTCGGATGCACTCTCTACTGCATATGAGTTGGGTGCAGCCAAAAGCATCTCCCCATCGTTATCATTATCTCCTATTGCAATAATTTTCTCTGCATTAATATTTAAAATCTCTTTAAGTTTTTTTAAGGCTTTTCCTTTGTTTGTTGTCTTCTCTAAAACCTCGTAATATGATACATGGCTTCTTACCAGTTGATATTTATCTGCAAACGATGTCATAGAAAGGTCTTTTTGAATTTTGTCGGCTCCTTCCTTCCCGTCAGCAAACAATATTTTAAGCCAATGCTCTTTTATATCCCTGTAATCCTTTCTTATGACCTCAAACTTCTCATCAATCATATGCTTGGTTGTATATGCATTTTCCCTTACATAATAAATACCGCCCTCGCAAAGCACCTCCACTCCGCAGTCAGGGTGTTTTTTTACAGCATATTCAATTATATCATATGCGTAATCCTCGAGCGGACTTGTCCAGAGATATTTTTTCATGCTATTATCATAAATTGCCGCACCGTTCTGACAAACAATAGGTGCATTTGGATTTACCTCATTTATATACAGGTGCGCTCCCTGCGGAGTTCTTCCTGTTGCAAGAGTAAAAAGTCCGCCTTCACTCTGAAAATACTGTATAGCTTTAATGTTTGCCTCAGGAATTTTAAAACCATCGTTTATCAATGTTCCGTCTACATCTGAACAAATTAAATATCCGTCAAACTTTCCCATAAATTAGTACCTCCCATACTTTAACAAAAAAAATTAATATTCTTTAAAAAACATCTTGACAA
This sequence comes from Oscillospiraceae bacterium, assembly GCA_015068935.1. Taxonomy (GTDB): domain Bacteria; phylum Bacillota; class Clostridia; order UBA1381; family UBA9506; genus SIG437. The sequence continues at coordinate 1,540 of SVJO01000043.1, read as the reverse complement.
TCTTATAAAAATGTAGTAAAATAAGTTTCGTTATGGCGGCATGGCTCAGCTGGCTAGAGCAAACGGTTCATACCCGTTAGGTCGTTGGTTCAAGTCCAACTGCCGCTACCATCAAGGAGCAAGTAAAGCTTGTTCCTTTTTTTATGCTATAAAATATGTTGTTTTCACATTAATATATTTTACCACCAACACTTTATTAAGTCAACACTTCGGTTTATGAGAGAATGTTCTGTTTGTAGGTTTACAATAAACACGTTATACTATACTCTGCAAAAGATTATTCTATAAAAAATATTGAAATGAAACAACTTATGTAGTATAATAAAACAAGTATGAAAATTTTACGAGGTGACTGTAAATGGAAATTTCAAAAGCATGTATATTGGCAGCCAACGATATAATTGAAAAAGCACAACTTGAAAAAGGAGATATCGTCGTTGTAGGTTGTTCTACAAGCGAGGTTTTAGGAAGCAAAATAGGAAGTAATTCCAGTCCTGAAACTGCAAAGGTACTTTTTGAAAGTATCTATGGTGTCTTTAAGGAAAATGGTATATTTCTTGCAGCACAATGCTGCGAGCACTTAAACAGGGCAATTATTATAGAAAGAGATGCGGTTCCGTTTGCAGAAACAGTAAACGTTGTCCCTCAGCCAAAGGCAGGCGGCTCATTTGCAACAGAAGCATATAACCACTTTGACAATCCTGTAGCTGTCGAGGAAATAAAAGCCGATGCAGGTATAGATATTGGCTCTACTCTAATCGGAATGCATTTGAAAAAAGTTGCTGTCCCTGTACGCCTTGAAGTAAAGACTATAGGAGAAGCCCCTGTTACCGCAGCCCGCACAAGACCGAAGTTCATCGGTGGAATAAGGGCCAAATATGACGAAGCATTGTTGTAAAAAATACGTATAGCAAAGTCTTTCGCTAAATTTTACACATATATACATTGTACTTTACAAAAAGAAGCCTGCGCATTACGCGCAGGCTTTTATTATCGCAAATATTAAATTATACGATTAATTACGCTTCAATCTTAGAAACGACACCAGAACCAACTGTTCTACCACCTTCACGGATAGCAAAACGGAGTCCTTCTTCGATAGCGATAGGTGTGATGAGTTCAACTTTCATTGTTACGTTGTCACCAGGCATACACATTTCTACGCCATCAGGAAGGTTGATAACACCAGTAACGTCAGTTGTTCTGAAATAGAACTGAGGTCTGTAGTTGTTGAAGAACGGTGTATGTCTTCCACCTTCATCCTTTGTTAAAACGTAAACCTCACCTGTGAATTTTGTGTGCGGATTAATTGAACCCGGCTTAGCTAAAACCTGTCCTCTTTCGATTTCGTTCTTCTGAACGCCACGGAGAAGAGCACCAATGTTGTCACCAGCTTCAGCACTGTCAAGAAGTTTTCTGAACATTTCGATACCTGTGATAACTATCTTTCTTCTTTCTTCAACAAGACCGATTAATTCAACTTCATCGTTTAAGTTAAGTGTTCCTCTTTCAACTCTACCTGTAGCAACAGTACCACGGC
>SVJO01000011.1 GCA_015068935.1 Oscillospiraceae bacterium | reverse complement strand
ATAACTTATATGATGTTAACGAAGCATTAGATTTAGTTATCAAAACATCAAAAGCTAAGTTTGATGAAACTGTTGAAGTTCATGTTAAACTTGGTGTTGACTCAAGACATGCAGACCAGCAGGTTCGTGGTGCTATTGTACTTCCGCACGGAACAGGTAAGGTTGCAAGAGTTTTGGTTTTTGCTAAAGGCGACAAAGTTGCTGAGGCAGAGGCAGCAGGTGCTGACTTTGTAGGCGGCGAGGAGCTTATTCCAAGAATTCAGAACGACGGTTGGTTTGATTATGACGTAGTTGTTGCTACACCTGACATGATGGGTGTTGTAGGCCGTTTAGGTAAGGTTTTAGGTCCTAAGGGATTAATGCCGAGTCCAAAATCTGGCACAGTAACAGCTGATGTTACAAAGGCTGTTGCTGAAATCAAATCAGGTAAGGTTGAATACCGTCTTGATAAAACAAATATTATCCATTGCTCAGTTGGTAAAGTTTCATTCGGTGTTGAGAAGCTTTCAGAAAACTTCAAAGCATTACTCGGCGCTATTATTAAAGCTAAACCTGCTGCTGCAAAGGGACAGTACATCAGAAGCCTCACTGTTGCATCAACAATGGGCCCCGGTGTAAAAATTAATCCTGCTAAAGCTGAATAATTATTTTAGCATATAAAAAGCACAGACGTTGCCCAAGTGTCCTTAAGGATACTTGGGCAGTTTTATTCGCCTGCGGCGAGTAATATTGCTTCACAGTGATATTTGTCTTACGACAAGTGTTATTGCCTTCGGCAGTTTTTGCGAATAAAATATGGCTGAAACCGTAAGGTTTCAATATCACTTCCCTAAAGGGAAATATCACTCTGTGCGTATAGCACAGAATATCACTATAAAAAATCACTACCCGAAAAAGAGTTTATATATTCTCTTCTTCGGGTAGTTTTTGTCTTATAGCATAACAAACAGGTAATTTGTACGGCAAATTCCAATCCTCATGCAGATAACTGTCCCTAGAGCCCTGCTCATTGTCTGTGCTTTTTTAATTTTGAAAAGCTATACCTTAAATCTTATAAACCGCGCATGTTCTACATACTTTTTGCACTAGCAATCATTGGAAGCGAGCTAAAAAGACTAGTTTCTCATGATTGCCTCGCACCTGTAAATAGGCTCGCCCTGGCTTGAAAAGAGCTGTTCGTATTCAGTCATGATATTTCCGCTAAAGTCTGAGTTGTGAAGGTCAAACGTAATATTTTTCAATTTCATATCGTAATCCGAAAAGGAATTAAGTGAAAATTCAAAAAGTTTTTTATTATCTGTTTTAAAATGAATTTCACCGTTTTGTTTTAATAATTTTTCCCACAGCTTTAAATGATTTTCGTGCGTAAGACGTCTTTTTCTGTAGCTGTTTTTATGCCACGGGTCACAGAAATTTATGTATATAATATCGCATTTTGTCTTGGTTTCATAATCCCTTAAAAGATTAACATCTCCTGCTATAAATCTGACATTTGACAGTCCCTCATTTTTTATCTTTTCAGCCGCCAGCACGAGCACGTTTAAATTCTTTTCAACCGCAATAAAGTTTATATCCTTATTCTTTTTTGCTGTTTCGCAGATGAATTTCCCTTTACCGCAGCCAATCTCTAAATGAAGAGGCAAATCATCAGGGAAAATGCTCTTAATATCTCCTGAGTATTTGAAAATATCATCAATAATCAAGCTGGAGCAATGGCTCAGTCTTTCGTGCAGATGTTTCTTTTTTCTCATTCTCATATATAAGTTTCTCCTTTTTGTCTATAGGGCAGAGTCTATTATACTATAAATTCAAAATAATATCAATCAAATCAGAAAAAAATATAAAGAAGCGAAAAACTAAAGATATTATAGTAAAAACCTTGCAATAATTTCTGTTTTGTGTTACAATGAAAAGACGTATATAACTTTATACTGCGAGGAGAATAATTTTGAATATTAATCATAAAAAATCATATTTTTTAAGCATTTTAGCTGTAGCCCTGCTCAGCCTTATATATTGCACAACGGGAGGAGTTATACATTTCCTGGCAGGTATTATGGTAGGTGCTTTAATCGGTATTTCTGTGACAAAGCATCACTATATTTATGTCGCGCTTCAGTCAGCTTTGTGTGTTGCTCTGCTTGCGGCTTTTCACGGATTTTCAGGCGGTGCGTATGGTGCGCTTGCTGGTTTGACTGCAGGTGTGATTTTAGTTTTAATAGGGATTGGACTGGGGCTTTCGTCTAACCTTTCAATGAGCGTTTCTGCCACGGTGCTTATGAGTTCATTAATCTATCTTGCCAATATGCTAATCGGATTTTTTGCGCTTGGACGTGAAATCCCTTTTGATATGCTTATAGGAGAGATGAGGGCAGTCTATACTGAGGTGCTTGAAATGCAATATGCAGGGTTGCCTGAGATTACCCAAAAGGCTGACGAGATAATAAACAGTATTATGGGAATGACTATTAAATTTATGCCGTCTGTTTTAATTTGCTCGGCAGGAGTATTAGGGCTTATTCAAAGCTATATATACAGAGTGATGCTCCCAAAATTTAATAAAAATGCAAAGATTGAATCGTTTTCAATGCTTCGTGCAGAGCGGACTATTGGCGTGCTTTTTATAGTTATATGCATAGCTCTTTCTATTTCGCAAAATGTATTAATTTGTGATGCACTTTTAAATCTTGTTGTGATAATGGGGTTTGTATTTTTCATATGCGGACTAAGTTACATAGATTTTTCAATGAGGCATAAGGGCAAAAACAAGACGCACAGAGCGATAATGATTATTGTTGTAATACCGCTTATTACAATGTTTTTTGCACTTCCTGCAATAATTGTTGCAGGAGTCGGATTTTTTGACAGTTTAATTAATTTCAGAAAAAGAAAAGCTTTCAGGGAGGATAAAAATGGAAATGAATAAGAAACTGCCCGCATATTACTACAGCGGCGGATATTTCATTCTTACAATATTTATACTGGGAATAGCGGCAATACTTTGTAAGTATTATATTTTTGGTATTATAGAGATAAGTGTTGCAGCATTTTTGTTTATTTTAAATTTAATATCAAGAAGCCGTACGGAAAAACGACTGTATGAAATGTTTGAAAAGATGACGCTAAACGTAGGCGAGGCAACGAGAAGCTCGCTTATAAATTTTCCTCTTCCAACGGTTGTTGCAGATATCGGCGGCGATATTAAATGGTACAATAATGAGTTCAAACAGATTTTTAATAAAAACAGTTTAATCAACGAAAATATAAAAGAGCTGATAGATAGTCTTAAAGAGTCTGATTTCTGGGAAGGCTCAAAAAAGAGTATTTTAGAAGATGTATCATACGAAGGAAGGTATTTTAAAATAGCGGGAAGTAAAACAATAGAGAGAAGCGATTCTGATAAAAATGCTGTTGTTGTTCTCTATTTTTACGAAACGACTGATTTTATTAAGATGCAGAAAAAATATATGCAGGAGAAAACTTTCGAATGCATGCTCTTTGTAGATAATTATGACGAAATCATGGAGACAACAAAAAATGCTGAAATACCGCAGGTTCAGGCTCAGATTTACAAGGTTATAAACGACTGGGCAAATGAGAGCGGCGGCGTTTTGATTAAGTATGAAAGAGATAAATATTGTATAATTTTCGAGCATAAAAAACTTGATGATTTTATAAAAAACAAATTTGATATATTAAATAGAGTCAGGGCAATTCAGGAAGGTAATGCCGTTCCTGTAACAATAAGCATCGGAATCGGTGTAAACGGCGCAAATATTTATGAAAATGACGAGTTTGCCAAAAATGCTATAAATATGGCACTGGGAAGAGGCGGAGACCAGGTTGTTATAAAGGATAACGAGCATTTCAGCTATTACGGCGGGGCAACAAAGGAATATGAAAGAAGCACAAAGGTTAAAGCAAGAGTAGTAAGTGTTGCGCTTTCAGGACTTATGGATTCTGCTGAAAACATTGTAGTTATGGGACATAAAAATGCAGATATTGACTGCGTCGGCGCGGCATTTGGCATATACCGAATGGCAAGACTTCACAATAAGCCCATAAACATAATTCTTGAAACATATAACCAGACGGTTTCGGCAATGCTCTCGCGCCTTGAAAATGTTGATGAATATTCAGGCGTTTTCATAAACAATCAACAGGCGCTCTCTAAAGTGACAGAAAATACACTTTTGATTATTGTAGATACGCATAAGCCTTCGCTTGTTGAAAACCAGCAGATTCTTACAAAAACAAGCCAGATAGTAGTTATTGACCATCACAGAAGAGCGGCAGAATTTGTAAATAGTACTGTTTTGGTTTACCACGAGCCGTATTCATCGTCAACTTGTGAAATGATAACAGAAATTCTGCAATATTCAAAAGATAAAAAAGAGCTCACAAAACTTGAGGCAGAGTGCTTATATGCAGGAATGATTTTAGATACAAAAAACTTTACGTTCAAAACAGGTGTAAGAACATTTGAAGCAGCGTCATTTCTAAGAAAGCAGGGCGTTGACACTGTGGCGATAAAAACAATGTTCCAGCAGGATTTCTCTTCGTATGTCAAAAAATCGGCAATAATTAAAGATGCCGAGATAATTAAAGACTGTATTGCAATAGGAACGTATGTTGAGCTTGACTCTGACATTACTACACTTGCAGCTCAGGCGGCAGATGAAATGTTAAATATCAGAGGAATTACAGCATCGTTTGTTCTGTGCCGAAGCGAAAGAGGAACAGTGATTAGCGGACGTTCGCTCGGCGGTATTAATGTTCAGGTTATTTTAGAAAAACTCGGCGGCGGCGGTCATTTGACCATTGCAGGAGCGCAGCTTGAAAATACAACGCTTGATGAAACACTTGATAAACTCAAAGAGGCAATAGAAGATTATTACAACGAAACATCAAATTAATACGGAGGCTAAGACATGAAGGTAATTTTAAAGGCAGATGTAAAAGGACATGGAAAAAAAGGCGAGCTTATTAATGCATCTGACGGATATGCAAAAAACTATCTTATACCAAAGGGACTTGCTGTTTTAGCAGATAAAACTGCAATAAACGATATGGAAGGCAAAAAAAGCGCTGCGGCTTTTCATAAAAGTCAGGAGCTAAAGCATGCAAAAGAGCTTGCTGAAAAAATTGAGGGAGTTTCTGTAACATTTGTGGCAAAGGCAGGCGCAGGCGGAAGACTTTTCGGTTCAATTACAGCTAAAGACGTAGCAGAAAAACTTAAAGAAGAACATCATATAGATATTGATAAGAAAAAAATTCAGCTCCCTGATGGAATAAAAATGCTCGGAACAACCAATGTAAAAATAAAGATTTATCCTGATGTAGCTGCAACCTTAAAGGTTGTGGTGGGCGAAGGCAAGTAAAACTTATATAAAGGAGAATTCCTATATGGAAGATACTTTAGTGCGTGTTACACCTCATAATAAAGAAGCTGAGCAGTCAATAGTCGGCGCAATGCTTGTGGATAAAGACAGCGCAATATCTGTCTTTGAATCAATAACAGCTGATGATTTCTATATAGAAGCAAATAAAAATATATTTATGGCACAGCAAAGGCTTTTTGACAGAGATGAGCCTATTGATATTATCACAGTATCAGAGGAGCTCAGAGCAGAGGACAAGCTCGATGCTGTAGGAGGCATAGAATATCTGGCATACCTTGCAACTACACTTCCTACAACTGCCAATTTAAAGCAATATATTGATATTGTAAAGGATAAGACAGTACTGAGAAATTTAATAAGGGCATCATCTGAGATACTTGATTTAAGCTATGCTCCAGGTGCAGAGTCTGAATCGGCATCAGAGGAGGCAAGCAGAAGAATTTTTGATTTGCTTGACAACCAGTCAACAAAAGGCATTGTGCATATTAAAGATGTGCTTATAAAGGCGCATGAGGACTTAGTTAACCTCTATGAAAACAAAGGCAGAATTACAGGTGTGACAACAGGTATTGACGGTCTTGACAGAAAACTTTTCGGTTTGCAGAAATCTTCGCTTGTTATGATAGCGGCAAGACCTGGTGTCGGCAAGACGAGTTTTGCGCTCAATATTGCGGTCAATGCCGCAGTAAAGGAAAATGTCACAGTTGCAATATTCAGTCTTGAAATGTCATCTTCTCAGCTTATTTCAAGAATAATGAGTTCCCATATGTTAATTGACAGCGACCATTTAAGGTCAGGGGAGCTTACCGACAGCGATTGGGATAAAATAGCTGTGTCATTAAATGAGCTTGGCAATGCACCGATATATATAAACGATTCAACCGAAGTCTCACTCAGCGATATCCGTGCTAAGTGCAGACGGCTTAAAATAGAAAAAAATCTCGGGCTTGTTGTAATTGACTACCTTCAGCTGATGCAGGGGCCTAAATCAGAAAGCCGTGAAAAAGAAATTGCAGCAATTTCCCGTTCTTTAAAGAAACTTGCAATAGAGCTTGATATTCCGATTGTAGCTCTTTCCCAGCTTTCGCGTGCTGTTGAAAAAAGAGCAGACCGCAAACCGATGCTCTCTGACCTTCGTGAATCAGGCTCAATAGAGCAGGATGCCGATGTTGTAATATTTCTTGACAGAGAGGATATGTATAATCCTGAAACGGAAAATAAGAACGTGGCTGACTGTATAATCGCAAAGCACAGACAGGGCGAAACAGGTGTAATCCAGATGGGCTGGAACGGACAGTTTACAAGGTTTATGAACATCGATAAAGTACATAATGAGTAGGCGGTTTAAATGTCTCAAATGCTAAAAAAAATTTGTAAAACAATAGAAAAACACGGCATGATTTCATTAGGCGACAGTGTTTTGGTGGCACTTTCAGGCGGTGCTGATTCTGTTTGCCTGCTTAAGCTATTGTGTGAGCTGAGGCAAAAATATAATCTCCGCATCTGCGCCGCGCACTTAAATCACATGATAAGGGGTACTGATGCAGACAGAGACGCACAGTTTGCAAGACAGCTGTGCAGAAAGCTCGGTGTGCATTTTTATCTGGAAAAAGCTGATGTCATAAAATATGCAGAGGAAAATTTTCTCACAACAGAAGAGGCGGGCAGAATTTTAAGATATAATTTTTTTGACAGAATATGCAGGGAAAACTCAATCTCAAAAATTGCGACTGCCCATAATTTAAATGACAATACAGAAACAGTCCTGATGCGTTTCATAAGAGGAACGGGAATAGACGGGCTATGCGGAATACCTTACGTAAACGGAAATGTTATAAGACCTCTTTTAGACACATCAAGGCAGGAAATTGAGGCTTTTCTCTGTGAGACAGAACAGGATTTTGTCACCGATAAGACAAACGGGGAGGCTATTTATTTCCGCAATAAAATAAGACTTAATTTAATTCCTGAAATAAAGAAGGAGTATAACCCGAATTTTACAGAAACTCTTTCTTCAAATATCAGTATTTACAGACAGGCGGCTGACTTTTTAGATTGCGAGGTGCGTAAAAAAACTGAGCGCCTTATAAAATATAAAAAAAATTATATGGAAATTGAGCTTTCTGAGCTTAAAAAAGAGAAAGATTTTATAATATCAAAAACGATAGCATATGCACTTTCAAAAACTGAATTAAAAAAGCAGATAACATCAAAGATTATCAGCGAAATTTGTGAAATTGCAAAATCGGGCACGGGCAGAGTGCAGTTTTCAAAAGATGTTTATGTATGCGCAATGTATGACAGGCTTTATTTTGTGACAAAAACTCAAGATAAACCGTTTTGCACTGAAATAAATAATTTTGAAAAAATTTATATTAAAGAGTGTGATAAAACAATCACATTTACAAAAGCCCAAAAGAAAGAAAAAAATAAAAATGCAATTTATGTTGACTTAGATAAACTTTTTGGGAAAAAAATAATTGTAAGAAGCAGAAAAGATAAAGACGTTTTCATTCCGTCGGGAATGAAAGGGAGAAAAAAGCTCAAAGATTTTTTTATAGACAAAAAAGTTCCTTTTTTCGTTCGCGACGAAATACCTATATTTTTAGCTGATGATGAAATATTTTGCATAGGAACAATGAGAGAAAGTGAAAATTATAAAGCAGGGTGTAATACTTTAAATTTACTAAAAATAGAAATATCAGATGGGGGAAGATAATATGCTATTAAAACAAGCAAAAGAGGACATAGAATATATTCTGGTAAATGAACAGGAGATTGAAAACAGAATAAAAGAAATAGCAGACGAACTAAACGCATATTATAAGGATGAAGAGGTTATTGCTGTCTGTATTTTAAAAGGAAGCGTGCCTTTTTACTGGGATTTGATTAAAAGACTTTCTTTCCCCGTAAAGTTTGACTTCATGTGTGTTTCAAGCTATGGCGCATCGACAGTCAGCACGGGAGAAATTAAAATTCTCAAGGATTTGGTTGTGGACATAAAGGGAAAAAATGTTCTTGTGGTAGAAGACATTTTAGATTCGGGAAATACTTTGTATTCGCTTAAAAAGATTTTTAGTGAAAGAAGCCCTAAAGACGTAAAAATATGCACTCTTTTAGATAAACCCGACAGGCGTGTAAAGGATATAGAAGCAGATTTTCTCGGCTTTAAAATAGAAGATAAATTTGTTGTTGGCTATGGACTTGATTATGATGAAAAATATCGTCAGCTCCCATACATAGGAGTGTTAAAAGAGTCTGTATATACAAAATAATTAACATAGATTGAACTTTTGCCGCTTTAGGTTGTTTTTAACGGCAACTTGTGATAAACTAATAGCCAAATTGTTCAGAAAATAAAATTGAGGTGAATTTTTTTGAAGAAAAAATATTTTGGGGGCATTGGATTTTATATTGTGCTTTTCATTGTAATCCTAATGATGTTCGGACTCATGAATTATGAGCCCGGAATAAAGAGCATGGTATATTCCGACCTTGTAAGAGAAATAAAAAGCGGAAATGTTTCGCAGCTTGTTATAGACCAGACTACAGCTGTTGCTACCTTAAGAGACGAAGAGGAGATTCAGCCGGGCTCCAATAAAAGAATGGTAGATATTGCATCAATCGCAATTCTTTATCAGGATGCGGGAGAAGAAATGCGTCAGCAGATGGAAGACGGGAGCTTAAAACTGGTTACACCTGCGCCCCAGTCTATGCCATGGTGGCTGTCACTCCTTCCGACTTTGCTGACAGTCGGTGTGTTTGTATTTTTCTGGTTTATGTTTATGCGTCAGGGTCAGGGCGGCGGAAAGGTAATGTCATTTGGCAAAAGCAATGCAAAAACATCGCCTGCCAATGCTCCGCGCGTGACATTTAAAGATGTTGCAGGCGCAGATGAGGAAAAAGAGGAGCTTGCGGAGATTGTTGATTTTCTGCGAGATTCTTCAAAGTTTGTGGCGCTTGGAGCAAGAATTCCAAAAGGCGTGCTTTTGGTGGGCCCTCCGGGAACAGGTAAAACTTTGCTTGCCAAAGCTGTTGCAGGAGAGGCAAAGGTTCCGTTTTTCAGCATAAGCGGTTCTGATTTTGTTGAAATGTTCGTAGGTGTAGGTGCATCACGAGTAAGAGATTTATTTGAACAGGCGAAGAAAAATTCACCCAGTATAATTTTTATAGATGAAATTGATGCAGTCGGACGTCACAGAGGCGCAGGTCTCGGCGGCGGACATGATGAAAGAGAGCAGACACTCAATCAGCTTCTTGTTGAGATGGACGGTTTCGGTGTGAACGAAGGTATCATTATTATAGCGGCAACAAACAGACCTGATATATTAGACCCGGCTCTTCTCAGACCCGGCAGATTTGACAGACAGGTTGTTGTAGATTATCCCGATAAAAAGGGCAGAGAAGAAATTTTAAAGGTTCATTCAAGAGGAAAGCCGCTTGATGATAGTGTTGATTTGTCGGTTGTTGCAAAGGGCACATCTGGTTTTACAGGAGCTGACCTTGAAAATCTCATGAATGAGGCGGCAATTCTTTCTGCTAAACTGAAAAAGTCAAAAATCGGTATGGAAGAAATAGAAAATTCAATAATTAAGGTTATGGCAGGACCTGAAAAGAAATCAAGAGTTATTTCTGACAAGAAAAAACGCCTTGTTGCATATCATGAGGCAGGTCATGCTATTCTCCATAAATTGCTTGAAAATTGCGATGATGTTCATGAGGTTTCTATTATTCCCAGAGGCAGAGCAGGCGGATACACACTCTCTCTTCCTGATGAGGATAATGACTACATTTCTAAAAAATATATGCTTGACCAGATAATAAGTCTCTTAGGAGGCAGAACAGCTGAAAAACTTATTTTAAACGATATAAGTACAGGTGCGTCAAACGATATTCAGCGCGTGACTAAACTTGCGCGTGATATGGTTATGAAATACGGCATGAGCGACTCTTTAGGACCGATGACATTCGGCTCAGATAACGACGAGGTTTTCCTGGGCAGAAGCTACAGTACAAGCCGTGATTACAGTGAGCAGGTTGCGGCAGATATTGATAATGAGGTAATGAAAATAGTTAATAATGCATATTCTGAGTGCGAAAAGCTTATTACAGAAAATATTGATAAGCTCCATGCTGTAGCGAATGCTTTGCTTGAGAGAGAAAAACTCTCAGGTGAAGAATTTGAAAAGGTATATAACGGAATATCTTTGACAGAGTCAGAAAAAACGGAAGAAAACGTTGACGTAACAGACGAAACTGAAAATGCGGTTCCATCTGAGAATGATGAAATTAAAACAGACAGTGAGTAGTTTTAAAGCAGTCTCAAAAGTATATTTTGGGACTGCTTTGTCAGTTAAAAAAGGGGGATTATTTTGAAGCCATTAATAAGACTTTTAAAAGATGCAAAAAAATACAGGTTGCATATTATATTAGGCTCAATAGGTCTTATAGGGCTGACTGCGGCGCAACTGTATGCTCCTCAGGTTTTAAGGGAATTTATCAGCCTCATTGACGGCGATAAAGAGATTATAAAACATGAGTCGGGGCGGCTTGCCTTGAGCCTCCTTATAATTTATATTTTGCAGGCTGTGTTTACATTTATGAAAAGCTATTTTCTTCATTATGGGGCATGGCATTTTATAGCTGATTTGCGGACGAAAATGTTTAAAAAACTTGAAAGCCTTTCTATGAAGTTTTATCATGATAAGCAGACAGGTCAGCTTATGAGCAGAATAACAAGCGATACTGCGGCGCTTGAGACACTTTTAGCACACGCGGTTCCTGACCTGTTTGTAAATATTTGTATGTTTATTTCTGTAGCCGTAATACTTATTCTGATAAACTGGAAGATGGCGCTCATCTCTATATCTTTAATGCCGCTGATTGGTGTAGCTGTGTGGTTTTATGCAACGAAAGTAAGACCAATCTTTAAGACATCACACAAAAAGGTTGCAGAGCTCAGTGCAGTCCTGCAAGACGATATTTCTGGGATGAAGGAAATTCAGCTTTTTAACTGTCAGGAAAAAGAGGCAGAAAGAGTAGATAAGGTTTCGCACGAACACGCAAATATGATAATGAATGCGCTTACAAAAGGGGCAATATATCATCCCTTCATCGGTCTTTTAAACGACATCGGTTCGGTGCTTGTTATTGCGGCAGGTGCATTATTTGTCTTAGACGGCTCAATGAACAGTGCAGACATTGTGGGGTTTATCTTGTATCTTTCAAAGCTGTATCAGCCGATAACGACTCTTGGAAGACTAAACGAGGACCTGCAGAATTCTCTGGCGGCTGCAGAACGTGTTTTCGAGCTTGAGGACACAGAACCTGATGTTTTTGATGCACCTGATGCATACGATATAAAAAGTGCAGAGGGCGCAATAGAATTTCAAAATGTTTCATTTGGCTACAGAGAAAATGCACCTGTTTTAAAAAACATCTCAGTTTCCGTAAATCCTGGCGAGACATTAGCTCTCGTCGGACCTACAGGTGTCGGCAAAACAACTTTTATAAGTTTGATTGCAAGATTTTATGATTGCGATTGCGGTAAAATAACAATTGACGGCCATGACATAAAAAAGATAACGCAGAAATCCCTGCGCAATAACATAAGCGCTGTGCTTCAGGATGTATTTCTGTTTAACGGAACAATTGCAGAAAATATTGCATATGGTTCTTGCGGCGCAACGTTAGATGATATAATAAATGCCGCTAAAATTGCAAATGCGCACGATTTTATAATTGAAACAGAGGAAGGCTATCAAACACTTATAGGAGAGAGGGGAATGAGGCTCTCAGGCGGGCAGAAGCAACGTCTTTCTATTGCGCGCGCAGTTTTAAGAAATTCTCCGATATTAATTTTAGACGAGGCTACGGCATCAGTTGATACACACACAGAAAAGCTCATACAAGATGCAATAGATTCAGTGATAGAAAACAGGACAACAATCATAATAGCGCACAGACTTTCAACTGTAAGAAATGCTGATAAAATTGTTGTGCTAAGAGAAGGTGAAATTGCAGAGGTGGGAACACATGAAGAGTTAATCCAAAAAGACGGATTGTATAAAAAGCTGTGCGAGGTGCAGTTTGCCGAGTAATTTAAAAAAATACTAAGAAATTTGAAAAAAATGCTTGACAAACAAAAATATAAGTGTTATACTTTACTGTAGTTAAATAGTTCCGCAGACAGCAGGTGTCCTTTGGACTTAAAGCTAATAAGCGCCAGCCGAGGAAAAAGTTTTATAGAAATTATATTTTTATATGTTTTTTAAAGCTTTTCTTCGTGTGCGGAGAAAAGCTTTTTTGTATAGCGAGGTGAAAAATTAATGCCAAGTGAAAAAATTCTTGAACAGAAAAAACAGCAGGTAGCTGAACTCATTGAAAAATTACAGAGTGCTGTTGCAGGTGTTTTAGTTGACTACCGTGGTCTTACAGTTGAGGAGGACACTCAGCTCAGAAGAAAGCTCAGAGAAGCAGGTGTTGAATATTCAGTTGTTAAAAACACACTCACAAGATTTGCATCAAATGAGGTTGGCTTTGGTGAATTTGACCCAATCTTAAACGGACCTACAGCTTTAGCTCTTAGCTTTGATGATGCTGTTACTCCTGCTAAGGTTTTGGTAGAGTTTGCTAAAAAGAACGACAAACTTGAAATCAAAGGCGGTTTTGTAGAAGGTAAAGTGCTTTCAATTGATGAAATTAAAGCTTTAGCAGAGCTTCCGTCAAAAGAGGTTTTGGTTGCAAAGTTGCTCGGTTCTATGTCTTCGCCGCTCCAGGGCTTCGTAAATGTCTTAAACGGAAACGTTTCAGGACTCGCGCGTGTGCTTAATGCATATGCTGAAAAGAAAGCTGCTGCAGGCGAATAATTTTAAAGCATGAAACTGCACACATGCTAAAAAAGTGCGGAAATACTTTAAAAAAATAATTTATAATTAAATTTATTGGAGGAATTTAAAATGACAGAGAATGCACAGAAAATATTAGATTTAGTAAAAGAATTAACAGTATTAGAACTTTCAGAGCTCGTTAAGGCTATGGAAGAAGAATTCGGCGTATCAGCTGCTGCTCCCGTTGCTGTAGCTGCTGCTGCTCCTGCTGCTGCTGGCGCTGCTGCTGCTGCAGAAGAGAAGACAGAATTTGACGTTGAGCTTACAGATGCTGGTGCTGAAAAGATTAAGGTTATCAAAGTTGTAAGAGAAATCACAGGTCTTGGTCTTAAAGAAGCAAAAGACGCTGTTGACGGTGCTCCGAAAGTATTAAAAGAAGGCGCTTCTAAAGAAGATGCTGAAGCTATCAAAGCTAAGTTAGAAGAAGTTGGAGCTAAGGTTACTTTAAAATAATTCACCTATAAAAAGCTTTACAAAAAACGTAGATTTTTTATAAGAAAGACCGCCTGAAAAGGCGGTCTTTTTTGTGTAAAAAAGCTGTAGCAAAATGAAATCATTTTGCTACAGCCCCATTTTATTTTATTCAATTATATCAGAAAGATTAGATTTTATCTTCTCTGCAACATCGGGCTTATTCATAGAGTACACATGAACATTTGTAATACCGTTAGCATACAGGTCTATAATCTGGTCCGTTGCATAGGCTATTCCTGCCTGCTTCATTTTAAGAGGCGATGTGGAGAATTTATCTACAAGACTTTTAAATCTCTGCGGCATGAATGAGCCTGAAAGTTTAATCGCACGTTCAACCTGATTTGCATTTGTTATAGGCATTATGCCCGGAATGACAGGAACTGTAATTCCTGCCTCGCGAATTTTATATAAGAAATTATAAAGCAGGTTATTGTCAAAAAACATCTGTGTTGTAAGAAAATCACAGCCTGCGTCGACTTTTTCCTTTAAATATTTAATATCCTCTTTTTGATTGGTGCTCTCAGGGTGAATTTCAGGATAGCATGCTCCGCCGATGCAGAAGTCTTTGTCGTATTCTTTAAGCTCCCTGACAAGCTCAATAGCATTTTTATAATCCCAATTGCTGCGGTCAGAATTTTCAAGCTCCGATGGGATATCACCGCGCAGAGCCATAACATTTTGTATTCCCGCGTCTTTTATTTCCTGAATTTTTCTTTTAACAGTTTCTTTAGTTGATGAAACGCATGTCAGATGGGCAAGGGTAGGCACGCCATAGATTTTTTTTATGTTGCGGGCAATATCCAAAGTATATTTACTTGTGCCGCCGCCTGCTCCGTATGTAACACTCATAAATGACGGAGTAAGTTTTGCGATTTCCTCAGTAGCATGCTTTACATTTTCAAAACTTGTCTCTGATTTGGGAGGGAAAACTTCAAAGGAAAGGTGTAGTTTTCCGTTTGTAATAAGTTCTGAAATTTTCATATTAAACCCCCTTTAAATATTTAAAAAAATCAGAGCAAGCAGTATGTAGCTTGCTCTTTTTTTGGTGCGCCTGAAAGGACTTGAACCTTCACGTCGGGGACACTAGATCCTAAGTCTAGCGCGTCTGCCAATTCCGCCACAGGCGCAAATATAAAATTGAAAGTTGAAAATGGAAAATTGAAAATTATTGTTTTGAAGATTTAATAATACTTACTAACAACTTTTCCAATTCAACACAATCAGCTAAAAGTGAATTGCTTTCTTTTTCGGAAAGAAATTCAGTTGCCTTTAAAAGTTTAATCCAATACTTTGTTTCTGATGTTTCTTTTAGTGCAATATTCATTTTTGAAACAAAATCGGGTTTACTTTGTGCTTGCTCAGCCTCTGCAACATTAGCACCAATGCTTGTGCCGCTGCGAAGCAACTGTTTGGAAAGAACATATTCTTTCTTTTTATCTGTTAAATACTTATATAAATTGACAATACGAACAGCAAAGTTAAAACTCTTAATTTCAATAACATTTTCCATTTATTTACTCACTTTCAACTTTCAATTGTCAATTTTCAATTCCTTCACACAAGGTGTGAATTTAATTAACAAGTATTATTTTAACATCAAATCACAATGAAGTCAAGTGTTTTTTACAAAAGAAAACAGGTCAAGAGAAAATATCCTGACCCGTTAAACATTAAAGTCTTTTTTTGAGAATTTCTTTTTCGTTTTCATAGCCCGGTTTACCTAAAAGGGCAAACATATTATTTTTATATGCCTCAACACCGGGCTGGTCAAACGGATTGACACCTAGCATATAACCGCTGATTGCGCAGGCCTTTTCAAAGAAATAAACCATATATCCGAAATAGTACGGAGAAACTTGGGGGACATTTATAATAATGGCAGGAACACCGCCGTCATTATGCGCTAAAACTGCTCCCCAAAAGGCTTTTTTATTTATATAGTCAATGCTTTTTCCTGCAAGATAATTTAAGTTGTCTAGGTTATCTGCGTCCTCTTTAATAGACATATCAGCCTCGGATAAATCAATATTTATAACAGTTTCAAACATGATTCTGAGTCCGTCCTGAATGTACTGTCCTATCGAATGGAGGTCTGTCGAAAACAGAGCAGAGGCAGGGAATAAACCCTTTTTTCCTTTTCCTTCACTTTCGCCATAGAGCTGTTTCCACCATTCTGCAAAGAACATAAAGGAAGGCTCGTAGTTTACCATAATCTCTGTTGTTTTACCTTTTCTGTAAAGTGCATTTCTGCAGGCTGCATATTTATAACAGTCGTTGCTTTTTAAATCGGGGCGCAAGTAATCATTAAAAGCAGCTTTGGCACCTTCCATGATTTCATCAATGTCAACTCCGCAAACAGCGATAGGAAGCATTCCTACAGGCGTGAGAACTGAATATCTGCCGCCTACATCGTCAGGAATAATAAATGTTTCATAGCCTTCTTTTTCTGCCATAGCCTTCAGTGCGCCGCGGCTTTTATCAGTTGTTGCAAAAATTCTGTCCTTAGCACCATTTTTTCCGTATTTTTCCTCTAAAAGCTCTTTAAATAGACGGAAAGCTATAGCAGGCTCTGTTGTTGTGCCTGATTTTGAAATTACATTAACGGAAAAATCCTTATCTTTAACGTAGTTATACACTTTATTTAAATATGTTGAGCTGATAGAATTGCCCGCAAAGATAATTTCAGGCATGCCTTTTCTGTCGTTTAAAAAGGACTCTGAAAGTATATCAATGGCAGCTTTAGCACCTAAATATGAGCCGCCTATTCCTATGACAACCAAAACCTCAGAGTTTTCCTGTATTTTTTTAGCGGCTTTCTTAACTCTTTCCATTTCAGCTTTGTCATATTCGTTGGGAAGGTTGAGCCAACCAGTAAAAAAAGCGCCTTCGCCTGTTTTTCCGTGCAGTGCATCGTGGCATAAGTTTATCTCTTCCTGCATGGAAAGAATTTCTTTTTCATCTAAATTTATAAATGTTTTACTGTAATCTACCGTGAGCTTTTTCATTTTAGCCTCCTGTGATGTTTTACATGAGAGAATCAGTCGCGTATTGAAATAATACCAGTTTAATCTTATGCTTTTTTTATTTCAAATATTACATTAAATCAATATAAATTATACCAAAATTATTCCTGAATTATTCAAACAATGCTGTAAATTCTTCTTTTTCTCTGTAGCCAACCAGGGTTTCTTGAACTTTTCCGTCTTTAAAATAAATTACTGTCGGTATGCTCACGATATTAAAATCCATAGAGAGTTCCTGTTCGTCATCAATGTTTACTTTTCCGACCTTAATTTTCCCCTCATATTCTTCGGAAATCTCAGAAATGATAGGAGAGAGCATTCGGCACGGACCGCACCAGCTTGCCCAGAAATCTAATAAAACGGGTATATCTGAATTTAATACTTCTTCTTCAAAATTTTCTTTTGTAATTATAAGTTCGCTCATTTTAACTCTCCTTATCCTATTTTGATTTATAGTAGAGCATGCAGTGGCAGTATCCTTCAAATTCAGGGTCGGCAACCTGAGCCTTGAATTCTTCGCACATGCATTTGTATTCTTCTTTCTTTTCTCTGCGGCACGGACAATAGCCGCCTCTTTCTATGAGACCATCTTTAATCATTTTAACAATCTCTTCGTTGGGGTTTAATGTTATTTTCATTTTTATTCTCCTGAAAAAATATTTATGTATTATACTTATTTCCGTGCAAACTGAAAAATCCTATCTGAACAAAAGTTATTTACAATTAATGAGAGCATCCGCAGAAAATATGTATCAGCTGATGGAGAAGTCCTGTCATCATTGCAAGTCCTACAATGATTAAAAACAAGCCACATACTTTATTGATAATTTTATAATGTTTAGTGACTGCCTTGAGCACGTTTGAGAGCTTATTTATCAGTAGTGCTGAAACCAAAAACGGAATTCCCATACCAAGCGAATATGACAAAAGGAGAGAAACACCCTTTAAAACACCGCTTGATTGTGCAGCAAGCGCTAAGGCTGAGCCTAAAAATGCGCCTATGCAGGGAGTGTGGCTTATGGAGAAAATTACACCGAATATAAATGACGAGAAAGCTCCTGTAATTTTTCCTGCCTTGTGATGTCCTTTAAAAAAAGGTATATGAATTACATCAAGGTAGCTAAGCCCAAACAATATAACCGCCGCACCGCATATTATATTAAGTGCGATGCGGTACTTTGATATAAAAGAACCCAAAAATCCTGCAAAAAGCCCTAAAAGGACAAATACAAGAGAAAAACCTGAAATGAAACTTACAGCATTTAAAATGCTGGTTTTTCTTGAGTTATTTTCTCCCGCAAAAAGTGAAACATAAACAGGGAGCATCGGAAGCATACATGGAGAAATAAAGGAGATAATCCCTTCTAAAAAAGTTACAATATATTCCATAAACATAACTCCTTTTATAAATTTACCCCCATAACCTGATTATAGCAAAAAATCCGCGGCAAGAGAGCTGATTTTTGCCTTGAAAAAGCTAATAAAGTGTTTATTATAAGACTTAAATCTTACAATATTCCTGCAAGATTTTAGCTATTTATCCGCTCGTTCCTCTTTTTTTGCAATATTATATGAAAGCGTCATTAAGCTGTCACTTAAATGGACGTTTTCAAGCGGTACATCAATAGAAATATCAGGGTCCCAGTATGAAAAATTCCATATACCCTTTATGCCAAGACGGTAAACCTCCATGGCAACATCGCGCACCGCCGATTTAGGAAGCGAAAGTATAGCAATATCAGGCTTTTCACTTTTCATAAAGCTTTCTAATTTTTTTATATCCATAACTTCAATTTCTGCAATGGTTTTTCCTATTAAATCGGGGTTGTTATCAAATATACCGATTAAGGTAAACCCTCTTTTTTTGAAGTTTGTATGATTTGCAAGAGCATGACCTAAGTTTCCTGCGCCTATAATTATCGTTTTATAGCCGTTTTTAAGCCCTAAAATATCTGCAATTTCATCGCGGAGACGTTCTACACTGTATCCGTAGCCTTGCTGGCCAAAGCCTCCGAAATAATTGAAATCCTGACGGATTTGCGATGCAGTCACACCCATTTTTTTGCTGAGCGCACTCGATGAAATTCTTGTTACTCCCTGATTTAGGAGGTCGCTTAAATATCTGTAATATCTCGGCAGTCTCTTGACAACTATTATAGGCACATCTTTTTTTTCGTATGCCATAACAACACCTACAGATTCTTAATTGTTTCCATTACATATTCAGCAAACTCTTCGCTTGTTGCACCTGTATCTCTGCCTGTGATTACTAATTTTTTCTCTTCATACATACATATATCAAGCGCTCTTTCGAGTTTTTGAGCCTTGTCTGAATATCCAATGTGATTTAAAAGCATAACTGATGCTCTTATGATAGAGCAGGGGTCTGCATATTTATCTCTGCCCTCTGCTACCATTCTCGGGGCTGAGCCGTGAATAGCCTCAAACATAGCATAGCGCTTTCCGAGGTTTGAGCTTCCTGCTGTTCCTACACCGCCCTGGAATTCTGCAGCCTCATCAGTGATAATATCGCCGTAGAGGTTGGGGAGAACAACAACCTGAAAGCCTGTTCTTCTCTTTTCGTCAATCAGTTTTGCTGTCATGATGTCAATGTACCAGTCATCAAAGTCGATTTCGGGATAATCTGCAGCAACCTTTTTGCATGCATTTAAGAACTTGCCGTCAGTTGTTTTGATAACATTTGCTTTAGTAACAGCTGTGACTTTTGTTTTTCCGTTTTTCTTAGCATAATCAAAAGCGGCACGTGCAATTCTTTCTGAGCCTTCCTGAGTTGTAATCGTAAAGTCGATAGCAAGGTCATCATTTACATTGACGCCCATTGAGCCTACAGCATATCCGCCTTCTGTATTTTCTCTGAAGAAGGTCCAGTCAATTCCTTTTTCGGGAACCTTAACGGGACGGACATTTGCAAACAGGTCAAGTTCTTTTCTCATAGCAACGTTTGCACTTTCAATGTTCGGCCATGGGTCTCCTGCACGCGGAGTAGTTGTAGGTCCTTTTAATATAACATGGCAAGCCTTGAGTTCTTCCAATACATCATCAGGGATAGCCTTGTTTGCTTTTACTCTGTTTTCAATGGTGAGTCCGTCGATAACCTTAAATTCTACCTTGCCTGCTTTAACATCATCACAGAGCAAAAACTCAAGTATTCCATGAGCTGCTTTTGTGATTGCAGGACCGATTCCGTCGCCGCCGCAAACACCGATAATTATTTTATCGAGCTTTGAATAATCTAAAAATTCCTTTTCTGATTTCATCTGTTCAATTCTATTGAGCTGTTTTTCAATTACCTTTGCAAACTGCTCTAAGGCCAAATTTGTCATATGTAATTCCTCCGTATGTTTATTTGTTTGAATTTTTAGTGTAGTTAATGAGTCCGCCTGCATAGAGCATTTCCTTTTGTCTGTCGGACACGTTTAAAATTGTCACAAACTCTGTGCCTTTTGTTATATTTTTTACAGTTATTTCATTACCTGCTTTAATCTGTGAAATAGCATTTTCTATTACAAGCTCGTCAGTTTCTGATATGCCGTCATAATCAGCTTCTACCTTAAATACGAGCGGAAGAATTCCTGAGTTAACAAGGTTTGCCATGTGAATTCTGGCAAATGATTTTGCAAAAACTGCTTTGATGCCCAGATACAGTGGAGCAAGAGCTGCATGCTCACGGCTTGAGCCCTGACCATAGTTAGAGCCGCCTACAATATATCCGCCGCCGTTTTCTTTAGCACGCTTGGGGAAATCAGGGTCGCACGGTGTTAAGCAGAACTCCGAAAGGTACGGCACATTTGACCTGAACGGAAGAAGTTTAGCATTTGAAGGCATAATGTGGTCTGTTGTGATATTGTCTTCAACCTTAATTAAAACTTTTCCTTCCACCTTTTCTTTAAGAGCTGTGTTAACAGGGAACGGCTTTATGTTAGGTCCTCTTACAACCTCAACGTCATTTCCTTCTTCAGCAGGAGCTGAAACCATGTTATCGTTTGCCAAAAATTCTGAAGGCTGGCTGATTTTGGGAGCCTCGCCAAGCTCACGCGGGTCTGTTAAAACACCTGTTATAGCAGATGCAGCGGCAACCTCAGGACTTACCAAATAAACCTGAGCTGAAACTGTTCCGCTTCTTCCTTCAAAGTTTCTGTTAAATGTTCTCAGTGATACAGCATCAGTTTTCGGGGACTGTCCCATACCGATACACGGACCGCACGCAGACTCTAAAATTCTTGCACCTGCCGCTACCATATCAGAAAGCGCTCCGTTTTGGGCAAGCATAGTTAAAACCTGCTTTGAGCCGGGAGCTATAACTAAGCTCACATCGGGAGCAACAGTTTTTCCTTTAAGGATTTTAGCAACCTTCATCATGTCAAGATATGATGAGTTTGTGCAGCTTCCGATTGCAACCTGGTCAACCTTAATTTTACCGATTTTAGAAACCTCTTCAACATTGTCGGGGCTGTGAGGTTTAGCAGCAAGCGGAACAAGTTTATCTAAATCAATAGTGATTTCCTCGTCATAAATTGCATCACTGTCAGGGGTGAGCGGTTTAAAGTCATTTTCTCTTCCCTGAGCCTTTAAAAATTCTTTTGTCACTTCGTCACTCGGGAAAATTGATGTTGTTGCACCGAGCTCAGCACCCATGTTTGTGATTGTGGCACGTTCGGGAACGGTGAGAGTTTTAACTCCCTCGCCTGCGTATTCAATAACTTTTCCTACGCCGCCCTTAACACTTAATTTTCTTAAAACTTCAAGTATAATATCTTTAGCTGCAACCCATTCATTGAGCTTACCTGTTAAGTTTACTCTTAAAACCTTAGGCATCATGAGATAGTACGCACCGCCGCCCATTGCAACAGCAACGTCTAAGCCGCCTGCACCGATTGCAAGCATGCCAAGGCCTCCGCCTGTGGGGGTATGGCTGTCAGAGCCTAAAAGAGTCATGCCGGGAACACCGAAACGCTCTAAGTGCACCTGATGGCAGATGCCGTTACCCGGTCTTGAAAAATAGATACCGTGTTTTTTTGTAACAGTCTGTATGTATTTATGGTCATCAGCGTTTTCAAAGCCTGACTGAATAGTATTGTGGTCTATATATGCAACAGATTTTTTTGTTTTAACTCTGTCTATACCCATAGCCTCGAACTGAAGATATGCCATTGTGCCTGTTGAATCCTGAGTGAGTGTCTGGTCAATTCTGATGGAAATTTCGCTTCCTGCAGTCATGTCACCGCTCACCAGATGTTCTTTAATTATTTTTTGTGCTAAATTTAAACCCATTTTCTTCCTCCTGCCAAAAATTTTCAAAATCTTTCTAAACTATTATTATAATCCAAATTGTCAAAAAAAGCAAGGAATTTATATAATAAATGATATTTTTTTAAAATAAATATCGGTAAAAATTTTATATTACAACGGGGACTTTGAAATTTTAGCAGATGCCCTCGGATAAACCTTCGGAGTGTTGCACTTTTTTAAAACAGGAATTATGTTGTGCGACATTGAAGAGTCAGGAATAAAGCATTTAAATATATCCTTTGCCTCTGCGCATAGCTTTTCTATGGCATTTTGCGCAGCATCTAATTCTTCTTTAGCTTTTTCGCCCTTATATGCAAGAAACAATCCGCCCGGTTTAACATAGGGAAGACAATACTCACATAAAACGTTTAAAGGTGCGACGGCGCGCGCCGTAACAACATCAAATGAGTCGCGAATAGTCCCCTTAGCGCCTTCTTCTGCGCGCAGGTGAACTGCTTTTACATTGGTAAGCGAGAGCTCATATATCACTTCCTCTAAAAACCTTATCCGCTTATTTAATGAGTCAACTAAAAGAACAGTGATATCGTCTCGCACTATCGCAAGGGGAATTCCCGGAAAGCCTGCGCCTGTTCCTATATCTGCAACATTAGCATTTTGCTTAATCAAAGGAAGTGAGGAGAGACTGTCGCAGAAATGCTTTTTAACGATTTCGTGAGGCTCTGTTATGGCTGTTAAATTTATTTTTGTGTTCCAGTCAAGCAAAAGCTCGCTGTATTTTATGAACTTTGCGAGTCTTTCTTCCGTTATCTCTATATTCATTTTTAAGAGACATTCTTTCAAGTAATTTTTCATATATTTCTCCTGTTAATTTGTATTACGGAGATAATTATACCAAAATATATAAAATTTTTCAATAAGTGCGTAAAAAATGTTTCATTTGGCGGAAAAATGTGTTATAATTTTACATAGAAATTTTTAAGGAGGGATTCTATGGAAAGACAGTGGACGGATGCCCAGATAAAAGCTATAAATACAAAAGGCTC
Source organism: Oscillospiraceae bacterium (assembly GCA_015068935.1). Classification (GTDB taxonomy): domain Bacteria; phylum Bacillota; class Clostridia; order UBA1381; family UBA9506; genus SIG437. The sequence goes on along the minus strand of SVJO01000011.1, from coordinate 18,242 downwards.
AAATCTGCTTTTGGCGGCAGCTGCAGGAAGCGGTAAGACTGCTGTTTTGGTTGAGCGCATAATAAAAATGGTGACAGATGAGCAAAATCCTGTAGATGCAGATTCCCTTCTCGTTCTGACGTTTACAAAGTCTGCGGCAAGCGAAATGCGCGAGCGTATTTTAGATGCACTCACAGAAAAACTAAAGAAAAATCCCAACTCCCAAAACCTTGCGCGCCAGCTTATTTTGGCGCAGAAGGCGAGCATAACGACAATCCATTCGTTTTGTAATGAGCTTATAAGAACAAACTTCAATTTAGCAGAGGTTGACCCTTCTTTTCGTATAGCTGACACAACTGAAAACGAGCTTTTAAGAGCACAGGCGCTTTGCGAGGTAGTGGACGAAATGTATGAAGATGATGAGTTTTATGATGCCTTTGCCCAGTTTACCATGTGCTATTCAAAAGTAAAAAATGATGATGAAATCTATGAGCTCATTGATTCAATATATTCCTTTTGCATGAGTCTTCCTGACCCGTTTGGGTGGCTTGAAACTTCTGCTGAGAAGTTAAATTTAAGCGGTGACGTTTCGTTTGATGAAACGGACTGGGCAGAGATTATTGTTTCATACTTTAAAAGCAAGCTGGAAAAAATTTTGTATGAATATGATTTTTGTATAAAAAAAGCAAATGAAGACGAAGGCGGAGAGGTGCTTAAAAAGTTTCTGTCAGATGAGAAAGCGCAGTTTGAAGCCTTGCTTAAGATTAATACATATTCAGGTCTGAGGGAAATGGCAGACAGAGTTATATTTAATACTTTTGCGCCCAAGCCCAAGGGCACAAACCCTGTCTACAGGGAATTGATTAAGGATATAAGGGATAAGGCAAAGGGAAATTTTCAGTCGATGGTCAAAAACATTTTTAATCTCGAAAGCGATGAACAAAGCGATGTTGCCAAAAAAATGTATCCTATGATGCGCGCCCTCTCTAGAACTGTGCAAAGATTTGCAGAGCGATTTGATGAAAAAAAGGAAAAGAAAAATATACTGAATTTTAATGATTTGGAGCATAGAGCATATAAACTTTTAGCTTTTAAAGACGGTCAGGCGACACCTCTTGCAGAGTCAGTAAAAAATAAATATCACGAAATTCTTATTGATGAATATCAGGATATCAGCAGACTTCAGGAGGCAATTTTTGAGGCTATAAAAAGGGAGAATAATCTCTTTATGGTAGGCGACCTAAAGCAGAGCATCTACAGATTCAGAAATACTGACCCGATTTTATTCAAGCAGAAAAAGGAAATGTTTGATGACACAGAAGGCGCTAAAAACAGAAAAATTATTCTCAGCAAAAACTTCAGGTCAAGGAGCCATATTTTAGACGCAATCAACTTCATATTTGAAAGAATAATGTCTGACAGTGTGGGCGAAATTGAGTATGGTGATGAGGAAAAGCTCTATTTCGGCGCTGACTATACTGAAGATGATTCGCTTTCTGCTGAGCTTAATATTATTGATACAAAAGAGATAAACAGTGCAGAAGACGGAGATACAATTGAAAGTATTACGGCAGAGGCAAGTCTTGCTGCAAAGAAAATTTCCGAGCTTTTTAAAAACAATACAATGGTAAAAGGAAAAGACGGATTAAGGAAAATTACATATAAGGATATATGTATTTTATTACGCTCCCCCAAAGACAGGGCGTCGGTGTTTGCGTCAATTCTTAAAGAGGCAGGAATACCATGCTATTCAGATAAGAGCGGCTCACTGCTTGACAGCATAGAAATTGAAACAATTATGTCATATTTGAGGATTATTGACAATCCTCATCAGGATATTCCGCTTATGTGTGTATTAAGGTCTGACATATACCGATTTACGACAAATGACCTCGCCAAAATCAGAGTCAAAAAAAGAAAAGTGACGTTTTTTGAGGCTATGCGAATAAAAGCAGAGGATAGTGATGCGACAGCAAAAAAGACGAAGGCATTTTTAGATGAGCTTAGCGGTTTCAGGAAACAGTCAGACTTCTTATCTGTAAGCGAGCTTATATGGCATATATACATGCAGACAGGCTTTTATGACTGCCAGCTTGCTCTCTCCGGCGGAGAAATGAAACAGAGAAATTTGCGTACGCTCTATTTGAGAGCTGGAGAATATGAAAAGACGGGAGTCAAGGGGCTTTACGGATTTATTAACTTTATTGATGAATACTCAGGAGGCGGCGGCAGATTTGAAGCATCGCGCGATATGGGCGAGGAGCATGATGTCGTAAGAATAATGAGCATACATAAAAGCAAGGGCTTGGAGTTTCCCGTTGTGCTTTTGTGTAATACAGGCAAACAGTTTGATAAACGCGACCTGAGAAAAAGTGTACTGTTTCACCCCGAGACAGGTTATGGTCCTAAATTTGTAGATTTACAAAGGGGAATTACATATCCAAACGGAATAAGAACAGCCGTGAGCATAAAAAAAGAATTAGAGCTGATTTCCGAGGAAATGCGTATTTTATATGTTGCCTTAACAAGAGCAAAAGAAAGGCTCATTATAATAGGGGCGGCATCACGCGGTATTGAAAGCTATGTAAATAAATATGCAATACTTGCAAGCGACTCAAAAAAGATTGAAAGGTTTAAGGCAGAAGAGGCGGCGAGCTATCTTGAGTGGTTTGTTGCAGCTCTAATTAATCATCCTGACGGAGCGCCTTTAAGGGCAAGAACAGACGAATTTGTGAGCGTAATTGAAGATAAAAGCAGATGGAAAATTAATATTTATAAATCTGCCGAGGAATTGATTGACGAGTTTTCAGAGGAAGAAAAACCAATAAATGAAGAAAAAATTGATATTTCAAAGATTTTAAATAACGTCAAGTGGGAATATCCTTATAAAAACGATATATTCGTTCCAAGTAAAATAAGTGTAACCGAGCTTAAAAGAAAGGTATATGAAAATGAAGAACAGCAATGCGTTTATCTGTATGAAAGCAAAAGGGAAGAAAACGATGGCTCTTTAAGCGCCAAAGACATAGGAACAGCTTTTCATACTGTAATGGAAATGCTTGATTTTAAAGCTGTCAGAAGCATAGAAGATATAAAAAATGAAGTTTTAGAGCTTTCAAAAGACGGAGTATTAAGCGAGGCAGAGGCAAAAAGCATTGATGCAGAGAAAATCGCTCTGTTCTTTGAATCTGAAGCGGGAGCACTAATTAAAAAAGCTGAAAAGATTGAAAAAGAGGTTATGTTTGCCATAAATATCGGTGCAGACGAGGTTATAAAGGATTATTCGGGAGAGGAACAGGTGATGCTTCAGGGAATAATTGACTGTGTTGTGTTTTATAGGGGCGGTATTTACATAATTGATTATAAAACAGACAAGGTAAAAAATGAGTCTGAAATAATCTCAAAATACAAAATTCAGCTTGATTTATATGCCCGCGCGGCAGAGATGATTTATAAAAAACAAGTTAATAAAAAAATACTGTACCTGTTTGATAAAAATAAATCAGTTGAGCTTTGAGGCTATATAAAAAGTTATTCGCTTTAAAAAAATTTATAACGAATAACTTTTGATTTAAAACGAATAAGTCTTGACTTTTTATGAATTGTATTATAAAATATACATACAATAGACGGAGATAGAGGTGTGAGTATGAGGTTTAGTAGTGAAAAAAAGAGAAGTATAATACTGTATCTTCTCGAGAAGATAGAACAAAGAGTTGAAAACCCATCTAAAATTGTTTCTGAAGCTTTTAATGTTAACCGAAATACAGTGCATACCTATATTAACCAGTTGGTTGAAGAAAACATTATAAGAAGACAAAAACGAGGAATATACGAATTAGTTGATAATTCCTTTGATTACATTTTTTTAAAGAGTAAAAATGAAATCAAAAATGAGACACAAATATATAATAAAACTCTTAAAGAGCATATAGAGGATTTGCCCCAAAATGTGAAAGAAATCTGGGAATATGCTTTTAGCGAAATGGTAAATAATGTCATTGACCATTCTGATTCGAAAAAACTTTTTATTTCAGTTAAAAAAGATTATCTCAAAACAATGGTTTTTATAAGTGATGACGGAGTTGGAATTTTTGAAAAAATAAAAAAGCATTTTAGTTTGGCATCATTAGATGATGCCATATGCGAGCTTTTTAAGGGCAAACTTACAACAGATAAAGAAAATCATTCAGGGGAGGGTATTTTCTTCACTTCAAGACTGATGGATGATTTTGCTATTTTTTCAAGTGATAAAATTTTTGCCATTGATAAATTTGACACAAGCAATATAATTAATGTTTTTAAAGCATCTGAAGGCGGCACGTTTGTTGTTATGAAACTTTCAAATTACACACACAAAAAGAGTAAGGAGGTATTTGATAAATACTCTGATGCTTATGGCGGTTTTACAAAAACAACAATACCGTTAAAAAATATTTTTGATGCATCGCCTGTTTCGAGGTCTCAGGCAAAGAGAGTATTAAACAGTCTTGATAAATTCGAAGAGATTGTGCTTGATTTCAGCGGTATTGCATGGATGGGACAAGGTTTTGCACACCAGATTTTTGTTTTGTTTAAAAATCAGAAACCAAATATCAAAATTACTCCCGTTAATATGAATGAAGATGTAACAAAAATGTATAATCATGTCATAAATACCAGGCAGGACTGATAAATTGCAATAAGTTTTTTATCTTAAAAAAGTTTTAATCAGTAAAGATTTCACCATAATATTTTTTGGAGGTTAACATGGATTTAAAAGCTATGAAAATTGATGAAATCAAGAATATAGCGAAAGAATACGGAATTAAAAATCTGAGCAGACTGAAAAAAGATGAGATAATTGAGCTTGTCTTAAAGGCAAAGGAAAATGCTAAAGAAACCGAAAAAGAGGCTAAAGAGATTTCTCAGGAAGAGAAAAGCAGCGGTGAAAAGACAGAAAAAAGCGAGTCGTCCCCAGGTCTGCATTTGCAGGGAGATGATAATATTGTCTCGGGTGTTTTAGAGGTTTTAGCAGACGGCTACGGATTTTTGCGCGGCGAAAATTATCTCTCGACGCCCAGAGATGTCTATGTTTCTCCGACACAGATAAGACGTTTTAATCTCAAAACCGGCGATAAAATAACGGGGATAGGGAGAAGCCCCAAAGACGGGGAGAAATTTCCTGCGCTTATATATGTTCAGCGCGTCAATGATGACACTCCCGATAAGGCAATAAGAAGAAGGCCGTTTGAATATCTTACGCCGATTTTCCCCGATGAACGACTGAAAATGGAAACATGTCAGCAAGATTATGCCATGAGACTTCTTGACTTGATTGCCCCTGTAGGAAAAGGTCAGAGAGGAATAATTGTTGCACCTCCAAAAGCAGGAAAAACAACTCTGCTTAAAAATATAGCAAACAGCATCGAAAAAAATTATCCCGAGGCTGTTTTGATTGTCCTTCTTATTGACGAAAGACCTGAGGAAGTAACCGACATGAAACGTTCAATAAAAGGAGACGTTGTATACTCTACATTTGACCAGCTCCCTGAGCATCATACAAAGGTTGCGGAAATTGTGCTTGAAAGGGCACAAAGACTGGTTGAGCAGAAAAAAGATGTAATAGTTCTTTTAGATTCAATAACACGTCTTGCAAGGGCATATAACCTTACTGTTATGCCGTCGGGAAGAACGCTTTCAGGCGGTCTTGACCCGGGTGCTCTGCATAAACCAAAAAAATTCTTCGGAGCAGCGAGGAATATTGAAAACGGAGGAAGTCTCACAATTTTAGCAACAGCGCTTGTAGATACGGGCAGCAGAATGGACGAGGTTATTTTTGAAGAGTTTAAGGGAACGGGCAATATGGAGCTCCACCTTGACAGAAAACTTCAGGAAAAAAGGATTTTCCCTGCCATTGACATAAATAAATCGGGAACGAGAAAAGAAGAACTTCTCCAGACGCAAAAAGAGCTTGAGGCTATGTGGACTATAAGACGGGAAATATCGTCATCTCAGTCAGTACAGGAAGTGACAGAACAGCTGATAAGCAGTCTTGTCAGAACAAAAACAAATGATGAGCTTTTAAACGTAATAGTGCATACCTTTGACAAAAACAGGAAAATATACAGATAATTTTAGAAAATATCAAAAAATACTGTAATTTTTTCATTTTATGCTATTGCATAAGATAGTAAAATATTGTATAATATATAGAATAGACCATAAAATTTATAAAAGGCGGCGGTAAAAATGAATTTAAATGAGACACAAAAATTTCAATTCGGACTGGGTTCAGATGATTATATTAAAAATATCATAACAACAGTTTATGCCGCTTTGGAAGAAAAAGGGTATAACCCCGTAAATCAGATGGTGGGATACATTCTTTCGGGCGACCCGACTTATATAACAAGCCATAACAACGCAAGGGCACTTATAAGAAAGGTTGAAAGAGACGAGCTCTTAGAGGTCCTTGTTAAAAATTATGTCGGAAAATAGGGAGTATTTTGTGCTCGAATGCTCTGCAGAATATGAAAAACATTTTGGAGGTACATATGTTAAACAGTGAAAAGACAATGGATAAGTTAGTTGCTTTGTGTAAAGGCAGAGGCTTTGTTTATTCAGGTTCGGAAATCTACGGAGGTCTTGCAAACACATGGGATTACGGTCCGCTTGGTGTTGAGCTTAAAAATAATGTTAAACGTGCATGGTGGAAAAAATTTATTCAGGAATCGCCCTACAATGTAGGTCTTGATGCCGCAATCCTTATGAATCCAAAGACTTGGGTTGCATCAGGCCATGTCGGCGGATTTTCAGACCCTCTTATGGACTGTAAGGAATGTAAAGCTCGTTACAGAGCAGATAAGCTTATTGAGGACTATTTGATAGAAAAAGGCGAGGCAGCAGCAGTTGACGGCTGGAGCAACGAAAAAATGGTTGAGTTTATAGCTGAAAACGGAATTGTTTGCCCAAAATGCGGCAAGAAAAACTTTACTGATATAAGAAAATTCAATCTTATGTTTAAAACCTTCCAGGGTGTAACAGAAGACAGTTCATCTGAAATTTTCTTAAGACCTGAAACAGCACAGGGTATTTTTGTTAATTTCAAAAATGTTCAGAGAACATCAAGAAAGAAGGTTCCGTTCGGCATAGGTCAGGTCGGAAAATCTTTCAGAAACGAGATTACACCGGGTAACTTCACATTCAGAACACGTGAGTTTGAGCAGATGGAGCTTGAATTTTTCTGTGCTCCTGGCGAGGACCTGAAATGGTTCTCATATTGGAAGGATTTCTGCAAAGACTGGCTTTTGTCTCTTGGCATAAAGGAAGAAAATATTAAATTAAGAGACCACGAAAAAGAAGAGCTTTCCCATTATTCAAATGCAACAACGGACATTGAATTCATGTTCCCGTTCGGTTGGGGAGAGCTTTGGGGAATTGCAGACAGAACAGATTTTGACTTAAAACAGCATGCTTTGCACAGCGGTGAAAACTTTGAATATATGGACCCTGTTACATACGAAAAATATATTCCGTATTGTATTGAACCGTCGCTTGGCGCTGACAGGGTTACACTTGCATTCCTAACGGAAGCATATGATGAAGAGCAAATAGGCGAGGGTGACACAAGAGTTGTCATGAGATTCCATCCTGCTTTAGCACCTATAAAGGTTGCTGTTTTACCGCTTTCTAAAAAGCTCTCTGAAAAGGCAAGCGAGCTCTATGCGAGACTATCTAAAAAATATATGTGCGAATTTGATGATGCAGGAAGCATCGGCAAAAGATACAGAAGACAGGACGAGATAGGAACGCCAATGTGTATTACATACGATTTTGACAGCGAAGAAAATAATACAGTAACAGTAAGAGACAGAGACACAATGGAACAAATTACATTGAATATAGACGAGCTTGAGGCTTATCTTGATGAAAAGCTCGCATTTTAAAATAATTTTAAACTAAGGTAAAAAATTTGTTGTTTTTACTATTGACAAAAAACAAAATATTTAGTATTCTATTGTAAAATACTTTATTTCGTCATTAGCTTAAAAGGAGCGGTATTAAATGGTATCGAGGAACATACAAGTAAATAATCAGGTTGGTCTCCATGCCAGACCTGCAACATTTTTCATACAGAAATCAAGTGAATTTAAATGCAGTATCTGGGTTGAAAAGAACAACAGAAAAGTAAATGCCAAAAGTTTGCTCGGTGTCCTTTCTTTAGGAATAACAAAGGGTACGGAGATTACTATTATAGCTGACGGCCCCGATGAACAGGAGGCTTTGGAGGCGCTTACACTGCTTGTAGGTTCAAACTCTGCTGAATAATATGTATTTTTGAGGCGTCGATTAGTCGGCGCCTTTTTCGTTTCAGACTGATACAGGAAAAAGAGGTGAGTGTTTTGGATAAAAAATTTTTAAATAATCTTCCCGAAGAGCCTGGTGTTTACATTATGAAAAACAAGGACGGTAAGGTAATATATGTCGGTAAAGCGAAAATTTTAAAAAACAGAGTCCGCCAGTATTTCCAGAACACAGCCTCGCATACATCAAAGGTTCGTGCTATGGTATCTAATATACACTCCTTTGAATATATAATTACAGACAGCGAAATCGAAGCGCTTATTTTAGAGTGTAACCTCATAAAAAAATACAAACCGTATTATAATATTCTGCTAAAAGACGATAAGAATTTTCCGTATATTAAAGTGACACTCAGCGAGGAATATCCAAGGCTTGAGTTTACGAGAAGACTGGTAAAAGACGGGGCAAAGTACTTCGGTCCATATACAAATTCTTTTTCTGTCAGACAGACGATTGACATGGTAAAAAAGCTCGTGAAAATTCCGACCTGCAACATAAAACTTCCCGCTGATATGGGCAGAAAAAGGACATGTCTCAATGCTCATATCAACCAGTGCGTTGCACCGTGTGTAAATAATATGACAAAAGAGGAATACAGAAAACTCTTTAAAGATGCCTGTTCCTTCCTTGAGGGAAATCACAGTGAGCTCCTTAATAGATTGACTGATGAAATGCAGCAAGCATCAAATGATATGGAATTTGAGCGTGCCGCCCTCTTAAGAGATAAAATTAAAAGCATAAAACAGCTTGAAGAAAAACAGAAGATTATCTCAAAAAGTCAGGAAGATGAGGATGTTATCGGCTTTTACCAATATAATAATAAAACCTTTGCAGAGGTTTTCTTTGTGCGAAGGGGGATTTTAATCGGACGGCATAATTGCGTCATCGACAGAACAGAAGGAGATATGGAAGAACAGATAGCAGCTGATTTTGTTAAACAGTTCTACGGCGATACATCTGATATTCCAAAAAACATATACATTAGTGTTGACAGCAGTGAATACAGTCTGATTTCCGAGTGGCTGACTGTTAAGACGGGAAGGAAAACTGTAGTCAAATGCCCCAAACGGGGAGAAAAGGTCAGCTTAACTCAGATGGCTGTAAAAAATGCGCATCAGTCTGCCGTTAATTATCTTTTAAAAAAGGCAAAGGCAGACAGAAACGTTGATAAAACAGTTATTGATTTCAGTCAGGAGTTAGGGCTTAAAAGGCTTGCAAGAAGAATTGAGGCATATGACATTTCAAACACCTCAGGGAGCGAAAATGTCGGCTCTATGGTAGTGTTTCATGACGGAAAACCGTTAAAGAGTGCATACAGGAAATTCAAAATTGAAACTGTACAGGGTGCAGACGATTATAAAAGCATGGCAGAAGTGATTTACAGAAGATTTAAAAATGCTAAAGAAGAGGAGCTTTTAATAGCTGAAAATAAGCTGGAGGAGGGAAAAGCTAAATTCCTTCCGATGCCTGATTGCATACTTTTAGACGGCGGAAAAGGTCATGTCAGCACAGTATGTGAGCTTTTGGAAATGCTTGATATTTTTGTTCCCGTTTTCGGCATGGTCAAAGATGACAGGCACAGAACAAAAGGCTTAGTTTCGTCAAATGGTGAAGAGGTTATCATGAAGAACACCTCGCAGGTTTTTTTCATGATAACAAGAATTCAGGACGAGGTCCACAGATTTGCAGTAAAATATCATAATGAGCTTCGCAAAAAGAAAATGGCATCTCTTGCTTTACTTGAGATTGACGGTGTGGGAAAGGCCACGGCAATAAAGGTTATGAAGCATTTTAAAACAATGTCCGCAATAAAAAATGCAGAAATTGATGAGCTCATGGCAGTCAAGGGCATAACTAAACGCGCCGCAATAAATATTTTTAATTTTTTTAATAAAACAACTTGATATTTTTCCTGTTTTATAATATACTTTAGATAATAATAAGGGGGATGTGAAGATGAGAATTGCTGTTGACGCTTTCGGCGGAGATAATGCTCCCTGCGAAATAGTAAAAGGCGCCGTTATGGCGGTAAATAAATTTGATTGCGATGTTGTTTTGGTAGGAGATGAACAGACTATCGCATCAATTCTTGAAAACGAGGAATATTCTAAAGAGAAAATAACTGTAAAGCATGCATCAGAGGTTGTCCAAAATGATGACAGCGCAACACTTTCTGTAAGAAGAAAAAAAGATTCTTCAATGGTGGTTGCATTAAACCTTGTAAAAGAAGGCGAGGCAGATGCCGTTGTTTCTGCGGGAAATACAGGGGCATATCTCACTGCAGCTTTCATGGTGCTCGGAAGAATTGAGGGCATAAAGAGGCCTGCATTGGGTGCATGTATGCCAAATAAAAACGGAATGACTGTTATAGTTGATTCAGGCGCTAATTCTGACTGCAAGCCTGAGTATCTCGTTCAGTTTGCGCATATGGGTTCGATTTACAGTGAAAATGTTTTCGGTGTAAAATCACCTAAGGTCGGTCTTTTAAATATTGGTGTTGAAGAAAAAAAGGGAAACTCGCTCGCAAAAGAGACTTATGCACTCTTAAAAGCTGAAAAGGGAATTAACTTTACAGGCAATATTGAAGCAAGAGAAGTTCCTTCGGGAAAAGCAGATGTTTTAGTATGTGACGGTTTTTCGGGGAATGTTGTTATAAAGCTTATTGAAGGTGTTGCTATAACTCTTTTTGATATGCTAAAGGATGTTTTCTATAAAAGTATAGTAACAAAAATAGCAGCAGCCATCTTAAAGCCTGGGCTCAAAGAAGTTAAAAAATCAATGGATGCATCTGAATACGGCGGTGCGCCGCTTTTGGGTGTGAATGGACCCGTGATTAAGGCTCACGGCAACTCAGACGCAAAATCAATACATAATGCAATTAAAAGCGCAATGCTTTTTTCACAAACTAATGTAAATGATAAAATCAGAGAATTTCTTAATTCTTCTGCTGACGAAAAAATAGAAGAGTAAATTTTTGGAGGTATATTTTATGGAATTTGAAAGAATTAAAGAGATTATTTCACAGCAGCTCGGAGTAAATGCTGAAAGTATTACAATGGAGACATCTTTTACAGATGACCTCGGTGCAGACTCTCTTGATTTGGTTGAGCTTGTTATGGCTTTGGAAGAAGAGTTTGACATTGAAATGCCTGACGATGAGATAGAAAATATAAAAACTGTATCAGATGCAGTTTCTTTCCTTAAGGAATTACTTTAAAATTTAGTTTAAGGCTGTGCCCTGCGCAGCCTTAAATCATTTAAAAAGAGGGACAAGCCTATGAATAAAATAAAAGAGTTTGAGGAAATTATCGGATATAAATTTTTAAATATCAGGCTTTTGGAGACGGCGCTTACTCATAGCTCATATGCAAATGAGAAACGTAAAAATTCAGTTTGTAATGAACGTCTCGAATTTTTAGGGGATTCTGTGCTGAGTCTTGTCACAAGCAGATATCTTTTTGAAAATTACAAAAATCTTCCCGAAGGCGAGCTGACAAAAGCAAGAGCGCAGATAGTGTGCGAGAGGTCGCTTTTTCTTTGTGCACAAAATATCGAGCTCGGAAACTTTATCATGCTTGGAAAGGGCGAGGAAATGACAGGGGGAAGAACGAGACCTTCAATTCTTGCCGATGCATTTGAAGCATTAATTGCCGCGATATATTTAGACTCAGGTTTAGATAGGGCAAGAGAATGGCTTTTATCTCAGCTTTACGATACAATACAGCTCTCTGTAAGCGGAAAGAGCTTTAAAGACTATAAAACCATGTTGCAGGAGACGGTACAGGCATCGGGCGAAACGGATATAAATTATGCTTTAACAGGACAGTCAGGTCCTGACCATAAAAAAGTTTTCACCGTTGAGGTGCTGATAGGCGGAAAAGTATATGGCTCAGGAGAAGGCTCAAGCAAAAAAAATGCTGAACAAAATGCTGCAAAAAGCGCGCTTGAAAGGTTTAGCAGAGAAAAATGAAAAAGCATGTAAACATACCGATTTTCGTTCCGCATAAAGGTTGCCCCAATGACTGTTCTTTCTGCAATCAAAGAAAAATTACAGGTCAGTCTGAGCCTATGACAGCTCGCCGTGCCAAAGAGATAATAGAGAGGCATTTGTCAACGATTGATAAAAACTCAGGAGATGTCCAGATAGCCTTTTTCGGCGGGAGCTTTACGGGGATTGACATAAATGAACAGAGAGAGCTTTTAGAGACCGCGTCGCACTATGTTAAAAGCGGTCAGGTTGACTCAGTAAGGATTTCGACACGTCCTGACTACATAAACGAAGAAATACTTGTTATGCTGAAAAAATACGGAGTAAGGACGATTGAGCTTGGTGTTCAGAGTATGATTGACAGTGTTCTTTCGGCAAATGACAGAGGCCACAGCGCAGCACAGTCAGAAAATGCTGCGCGTCTTATTAAGAAATTTGGTTTTGAGCTTGGTCTGCAGATGATGACGGGGCTTTTTTCAGACGACAGGGAAGGTGCAATATACACAGCAAAAAAGATAATTGAATTAAAACCGTCTTGTGTGAGAATTTATCCGACTCTCACAATAAAAGATACAAAACTTGAAAAGCTCTACAATTCGGGCAGATACAATCCGATGACACTTGAGGAAACAGTGAGCCTTTGCGCTGAGCTATTGGAAATGTTTGAAAAGGCAGGGATTACTGTTTTGCGTGTAGGTCTTTTAGGGACAGATAATATAAATGATGAAAGCGATGTTGTAGCAGGCCCGTTTCACCAATCAATAGGAGAGCTTGCTGAAGGCGAGAAGTTTTATAACAGAGTATGCCGCGAGATAGAAAAAAGCGGTAAAACACAGATAAGGATTTATGTTAATCCAAGATATATTTCTACTGCAAAAGGACATTTGAAAAAAAATGTCACAAGACTGAATGAATCGGAAAATATAGAAAAAATTGAAATACTGCAAAGAGAGAACGTGCCATACGGCAGCTTTGTTTTAGAATAAGATATAGGGGGTGAAAAAGTGCATATAAAAAGTCTGAAAGCTGAAGGATTTAAATCCTTTGCAGATAAAATTGAGCTTAAATTTGACGGCGGTATAACTACAATTGTAGGACCTAACGGAAGCGGCAAAAGCAACATCTCAGATGCTGTAAGATGGGTTTTAGGAGAGCAAAGCGCAAAATCCTTAAGAGGAGCAAAAATGGAGGACGTCATCTTCGGCGGCTCAGAAAAAAGAAGCAGGATGGGTTTTGCCGAGGTCGTTTTAACACTTAATAACGAAAGCAAAATTTTTAATTCGGACTTTAAAGAACTTGTGATTTCAAGAAAAGTGTATGCATCGGGCGAGAGTCAGTATATGATAAACGGAGCAACATGCAGACTCAGGGATATTCATGAAATATTTATGGACACAGGTGTCGGAAGAGACGGTTATTCGATAATAGGTCAGGGTAAGGTTGAAGAAATACTTTCTTCTAAATCAGAGGACAGAAGAATTCTGTTTGAAGAAGCAGCAGGTATATCAAAGTACAGATATAAAAAAGATGAGGCAGAGAGAAAGCTAAGCCATACAGAAGATAATATTTTAAGGCTTTCAGACATCATAGCTGAGCTTGAAACTCAGATAGAGCCATTAGAAAAGCAGTCAAAAAAAGCTAAGAAATACCTTGAATTTAAAGAAGAATTAAAGGTGTATGAGGTTAATGCGGCGATAAATACTGTAGAGAAAAACAAAGAGGTTGTGAAAAAGACAACAGAAGATATAGGCATTGTGACAGAGCATCTCTCAAAAATCAAGGAGGAAATAGAGGGCTTTGATGCTGAACAGGAAAAGGTCTATGCCGTATTTAAAGAATATGATGAGAAAATTGCCGACTTCCAGAGACAGTTAAGAGAGCTTGAGATAAATAATGGTATTTTAAAAAGCGAAGCAGGTGTCATGCAAAACACGATTGACAGCAATAACACACTTTCAAGCCGTATAAATGCCGAGATAGAAGAGTCGCTTTCCCGTATTGAAACATTCAGGGGAGATATCTGCTCATTTGAAGAAGAAAAGGAAAGGTTAAAGGCGGAAATCATCGCAATTGATGAGGAAATAGAAAAACTCACAAAAGAGCGCGACACAGATGTTGACAATTCTCTTAAAACAGCTAGGGCAGAAGAAATGCAGAGTAAAATCATGGAAAAAATGTCTGTCATTTCCGACCATAAAATAAAACTTTCAAATTTTGAGCTGATGATATCAAATTCAGAACGAAAACTTGAAGACATTTATATTGATACAGATAAGAAACAAACAGAGCTTTCAGGCGCACAAGACAGGCTGGATGCTCTTATAAGAGAGCGCGACGAAAAACGTCAGGAAACTTCTGTATGTGAAGAAAAATCAACTGAAATAAACACTAAACTGCGTGAAATTTCAAAAAGTGCACAGGATAAAAAGAGGGAGTGCGAAGAGGCATCTGCTCTTTTGATGCAGAAGAAAACGCGATATAGGATGCTTGAGGATATGGAGCAGAATTACAGCGGATATCCTAAAAGTGTGCGTCTTATAATGAAGGCGAAAAGTGACGGAGAGCTTGAAAAAGCAAAAATATTCGGGCCCATTTCTAAAATCTTTAACGTCAGCCCAAAATATGTAACAGCAATTGAGGCGGCTTTGGGAAGTGCAGCTTTAAACATTGCAGTTGAAGATGAAAATGATGCTAAATGTGCGATTGAATATTTAAAACGCGCAAAAATAGGAAGAGCAACATTTATGCCTGTTTCCGCAATTAAAAGCCGTAAGTTTGAATACAGTAAGGTCGAAAACGAAAAGGGGTTTTTAGCTATTGCGTCAAGCCTTGTTGAGTGCGACGGGAAATTTTCTCAGATTGCAGAAAATCTCCTGGGAAGATGTGTTGTTGCTAAAAATATTGATGATGCAATCAGTATTTCGAGAAAATTTAAAAACGCGTTTAAGATTGTCACCTTATCAGGCGAGGTTTTAAATGCGGGAGGCACAATGTCGGGCGGTTATATAAGCCAGAACTCAAATATCTTAGGAAGAGAGCAGGAAATTGCCCGCCTTAAAGAAGAGATTGAAAAGACGGAGAAAAATTTAAGAGATTTAAATGAAGAGGCTTTAAATCTTGCCGCTATAGAAAGGGAGCTTGCAGAGGAAGAAGAAGAGCTGGATGCGGTTTTATCTGACAAGAAGGCTCTCCTTGTCGGCATAATGCACGATATTGAACACAATAAAACAGTCCTTTCCGATTATTCAAATGTAATTGAAAAATTGAAGGAAGATGCAGTTAATATAAAAGAAGAAATAAAAGCCTACGAAGCTGATAAGGAGAAAACTAAAGAGGCAATCAAAGGGGAAGAAACTGAAATTGCTGAAATAAGAAATAAGCTGGAGGGCATAGAACAAGAGATAAGCGATGCGATTTTCAGAAAAGAGATTATTTCTGACAGTATTGTCGAAAAAACAATGGAAAAATCATCGCTTTTAAAAGATATTACTGTGCTTGACGAAAAAAAATCAGGAACAGAGCTTGAAATATCGCAGACAAAAAATAATATTGAGCTGAGAAAAGCTGAAATAGGCGACATTGAAAAGAAAAACAGTCAGCTCACTGATGAAATTGCCAAAAGAGAAGATGAACTGCAAAACTCATCGCTTGTTTCAAAGAAAATAAATGATGAAATAAATGAATGCATAAAAATTAAACTTGAGCACGAGCAAAATTCAAAAGCTGTTCAGGAGATGTCAAAAGAATCAAGAGACAAGGTCTATGCCTTAACAGAGGAGTGCGGAAGACTGGAGGCTAAAAGAGAAAAACTTGAAGCCGAGACGGACTCAGCGTTAGACAGGCTTTGGGACGAGTATGAAATTACTTATTCTGAAAGCGAGAAGTATAAAAAAGACTTAGGCGGTGCGGCGGCTGTAAACAAGGCTATAGCAGAGCTAAAGTCCAAGATACGCGCCCTTGGAAATATAAATGTTGATGCAATAGAAGAATATGATGCAGTCAGCAAAAGATATGAATTTTTATCAGGTCAGCGCAACGATTTACAGGAGGCTAAAAAGGACTTAAACGGCATAATTGCAGAAATGATTAAGGAGATGGAAACACGTTTTAAAACGGAGTTTGAAAAAATCAGCAAGCATTTTAAGACGACCTTTACTGAGCTTTTCGGAGGGGGAACGGGCGAGCTTTCCTTAGGGGACCCAACAAACGTGCTCGAATCTCCAATAAATATAAATGTTCAGCCTCCCGGTAAAAAACTGCAGAGTCTTTCTCTGCTCTCAGGTGGCGAACGTGCGCTTTCAGCGATTGCACTGCTTTTTGCAATCATTAAAATAAGACCGACACCGTTTTGTTTCCTTGATGAGATTGAGGCGGCGCTTGATGAGGCTAATGTGTACAGATTTGCAGATTATATAAAAAATTACAGCAAAAATACACAGTTTATACTGATAACTCACAGACGCGGTACGATGGAATGTGCCGATACGATATATGGTATAACAATGCAGGAAAAAGGCGTTTCAAAGCTACTCAGACTTAATCTCGGTGAGATAACCTAAAATAAGAATGTATCTAATTGTAATCGTTTAATAAAATCTTTTAACACTAACTTAGAAGAGCTGCGGCAAACGCCACAGCTCTTTTTTAAAAAATGGAGATAATATAATAATATAGTCCTGCCAGGACTGATGCGCCAATACCATAAACGAGAACAGGTCCTGCGATGACAAACATTTTTGCAGCAAGTCCTAAAACAAGACCTTCGCTTTTAAATTCCATAGCGGGAGAAACGACGGAGTTTGCAAACCCTGTTATAGGCACTATTGTTCCCGCACCTGCATATTTTGCAATTCTGTCATAGATACCAAACCCTGTTAAAATACAGCTAAGCAGTATAAGTGTTATTGATGTAGCAATAGCTGAAAGCTCTTTTGAAAGCCCTGTTTTTGTGTATCCGTCTGAGATGAGCTGTCCTATTATGCAGATAATTCCGCCTATAACAAATGCAAAGAAAACGTCTTTTATTATAGTTGAGTTAGGTGTTTTTTTGTCTACATATTTTTTATATTCATTATTTGTCATGTTATTCATAAAATTTCCTCACAGTAATATTTTTTAAAAAAACAGCCTTTTTTTCATCTGTTTTTCTGTCTGCTGAAATAAATCCCAAGGCTATCACAAGAAAAATAAACGCAACAAACGTTATTGTAATATATTTTAAAGTACCAGGTTTCATATAATCACCTCGATATTATTTTAAGTTTTTTTTAATAAAATATACTTGTATTTGTTTTTTCTTCAAAAATATGAGATAATAAGCAGAAGAAAGGGTGAAAAGATGAAAACAAGGTTTAAGAAGATAATTTTAATCGCAGTTTCGGTTATATTTATAATATCTGCCGTTCTTTTTTTATCAGAATATGGAGACTATTATTTTAAAGAAGGGGAAAAATTAAATATTGAGGAAATAATCTCTGGCGGAATAACTAAAAGCGAATACATAATTTTAAAAGAGCAGACAGGGCTTTCAAAAAGTGCTGTTTGTGATATTTTAAGTAAAGACAGTGGAGTAGAAGAGCTTTTAGAATTTCAAAAGCAGAATTTTTCAAGATTCAGTGTAGACTGCAGATATATGTTTTTTCCTGTAACAAAGAAGGAAGTGCTAAAAGATAAAAACGGAAAAACTGTTTCGCTTAAGTTTCCTCCGCTTAAAACAGGTGATATTTTAGTTACAAAATCAACTCATACACTTTTGTTTCGGCACGGACACGCAGGACTTGTTACAAGCGCAGATACGGCAGAGGTTTTGGAGACAATGTCATATAAAAAGGACTGTCCAAATTGTTCCCACCGTTGAGGCGTTTATAGCACTCGGTCTTTTGAACCTTATGCCTTTTGATGCTTTATTGATGCTATTGAAAAATCTCTG
>SVJO01000010.1 GCA_015068935.1 Oscillospiraceae bacterium | reverse complement strand
AACTACCATGAAGCTAGCCATCATTGCTACACATAAAACTACCGAGATAAGTTTTTTGAGATTTTTCATAGTCTCTCAAATCCTCCCTTATAATAATTTTTTATTTTCTACGAAAGAGTTTGTTTTGGCGTGTTATTCGTTCCTCTTTCAAAAACAGAAAAACACGACTTGCGATGGAATTCCTCCCATCTTGATTATGCATTGATTATATCATTTGTTTCGACGATAGTCAATGCCTAATTTGCAGTTGTAATAAAAATGTAAAACAACTGTCTTGCAAATCTATATCCAAACGCACAATTTGTGCATTGTTGCCAAAAAATTTCCTTTTATTTTGAGCACTTTTACCATTAGGATAAGCTCTCACGGATAAATTCCATAAATAAAGGATGGACATTCTCCGGCATTGATGAAAACTCAGGATTGAACTGAACGCCTATGAAAAAGCGATTTTTGGGCATCTCAACAATCTCACATATTCCATCTTCTGCCGATGTTCCTGTAAAATACAATCCCACTTCTTCGAGCTTTTCCTTATATGCATCGTTTATCATATATTTATGACGACAGCGCTCATAAAAAAGTTCCCTTCCGTATGCGGAAAATGTTTTTGTCCCTCTTATAATTTTAATTTTCTCTTCCCCATAGCGCAAATCACGCTCTACTAAAACACCAACATCTTCCCCGCAATTTTCGCCGCGATGTGTCTCATTGATGCCAAGGACATCTGATGCTACACCTGCAACAGCCATATGCATTCCTTGTCCTATTGCAAGAAGAGGAACGTCATTTTCCCTTGCATAGTTTGCAGCAATCTTTATCCCATCTGTTCCCTTTTTCTCTTTCCCGTCAGGAATAACAATTCCCGAGCAAGGAGCAAGGACCTCTGAAACATTCTTTTCATTCAGGTTGTTTGAATCTATCCATTGTATCACCGCTTTTGCGCCATGCTCATATGATGCACACTCCAAAGCCTCTTTTACGCTCTGGTATGCACTCTTGAGCGAAGCACTTTTGCCCACAACAGCTATTTTCACTTCTTTCTCAGCCTTTTTCGCTTTTGAAACTAGATTTTTCCACTTCTCAAGTTTTGGTTTAAAATCTCTTAGCGAGAGTCTTTTTAAAATCAAGTCGGAAAGGCCGCTCTTTTCAAGCACCAGCGGTATATCATATAAAAGGTCTGCTGTCTGCCACTCTATAACCGCATCTTTATTGAGGTTAGAAAAAATCGAAATTTTATCAATCAGGCTTTCACTCAATTCCTTCTCTGTTCGGCAGACTATTGCATCAGGCTGAATTCCTCTTTCTAAAAGAAGTGCCATGCTGCGGTTTACCGCTTCAAGTTTTTCTTCTTCTGATGCGACAAGGCTTGGAATGTTCTCGACATGAACATACATGACATTTTCCTTCTCGGCTATTTCCTTTATCTTCCCAACAGCATCAAGAAAATGCGCACTCTCTATACCACCTGCCGTTCCACCGACCTCAGTTATTACTATATCCCCTGTCCCCGAGCAGATAAAATCTTTTATCTCCTCTGCAACATGCGACGATACAGTCACCGTTTCACCGTGGAAGCTCCCTATTCTTTCCTTATTAATAATAGACCAGTAGATATTTCCTGCTGTCATAAAACAAGACTTGTCGGTTTTTCTGCAAGTAAACCTTTCATAAAAGCCAAGGCTTGAATCTGATTCGCTGCCGTCTGATGTCACAAAGATTTCACCAAAAGAGGAAGGCTCCAATGAACTGACGCTCATATTCATACACGGATTTAATTTTTTGTTTACCACGTCAAAACCGCGTTTAGACAGCAACAAGCCTATCGATGCAGACAGTGCCGTTTTCCCGAAATCAGAAACTGCTCCGCCGCTCACAAAGATATATTTGCGCATCCTAAACCCACCTTTGCATAAAAAACCTACTCTAATTATTTTAATATTTATTTTTTAACTTGTCAAGTAAAATTTATTGCAATCATGTAAAAATTGCTACAGGTCAATGTTTTCTTATTCGCGATAATATGTTGATATTTTCCTTTACTTATGATATTATATATGTTAAATTACGTTTTTATAGGAAGGAAGTCCTTATGACAACAAAAATTTTACTTATAAACGGGCCAAACCTTAATATGCTTGGTATACGCAAGCCGGAAATATACGGAACTGCAACCCTTGCTGAAATTGAGGCTGAGCTCATATCCTACGGCGACAAAAAGGGATGCTTAGTTTCATGCTTTCAGTCAAATCACGAAGGCGCAATTATTGATGCAATTCATTCGGCTTACGGAAAAATTGACGGAATTATAATAAACCCCGGAGCATACACACACTACAGCTATGCAATTTCCGATGCTATTGAGTCGGTAATGATTCCTGTTGTTGAGGTTCACCTCTCCGATATCCACAACCGCGAAGATTTCAGGAGCAAAAGTGTTATTGAGCCTGTCTCCCTATGTCAGATTTCAGGTCATGGCAAGGAAGGATATTTCATGGCTCTTGACTGCCTTTTGGAATATTTAAACCGAAAGTAATTTCATTATGAAATTAATAAGAAAAATCTTAGAAGCCGTTTCTGTTTTCTTTGACTTTCTCCTCGAACTTATCTTTCCGCCGAGATGTCTGATTTGTTCAGAAATATATCCGAAAAACGACCTGAAAACCAAACTTCATATATGTGGGAATTGCCGTAAAAAGATTCGCTTTATCAGCGAGTTTGATTCTGTGTGCAGAAAATGCTCTCGTCCCATAGAAGACGGGAATATACTTTGTCCCCTGTGCCAAGTCAGTGGTTATTCCTTCGATGCCGCCCTTTCGTGCGCTGTTTATGAAAATGACTTAAGAAAAGCTCTTCTTTCATATAAATTCGGTGGTCAACGATATAAATACAGAGAATTTGCAGAAATGATACTTTTTTCTTTAGCCTCATCACCTCATTATATGCAGGCAGATGTAATTTGCTCTGTTCCCATAAGTAACAAGCGCAAAAAGAAACGCGGATTTGACCATATACATCCCATTTCAAAATACATTTCTTTTAAAACGGGTATTCCGTATGCAAAAGGCGTTATAGCAAAAATTAAAGAGGTGCCTCCTCAAAGCAAACTCAGCTTTAAAGAACGCAGACTTTCTGTGGCGGGTGCTTTTAAAGTTATGAATCCTTGTGTTGTCCGTGATAAAACTGTAATTTTAATTGATGATATAATGACAACGGGTGCTACTGTATCGGAAATTTCAAGAATACTTAAACGCGCAGGCGCTAAAAGGGTCATTGTTTTAACAATATGTATTACAAAACTAAAAAGAAAAGGAGATGAATAATCGTTATGAACACAAAAAAGAACATTTTATCTTTTTGTGCGGGCAATCCTGAGTTTCAGTTATTTGCAATTTTCTTTTTTGCTTTTATCTTAAAATATCTCATTTACGGATTTTGTTATTTCCCCGCTCTTGACGATTATATTCAGTATGGCGGATATCCTCTTTATGAAAATCCATCATATGTCCTTTTTGACATCGGTACTTTGAAATCAAGACCGCTCAGCGCTGTTCTTGATATATTCTTATGGGGCTCTCTGTGGAAAAGTCCGCACCTTTGCCTGATTTTATCATCAGCTTTTCATTTTTTATCATGTGTTATTCTCTACAGGGCATGTAAAAAAAACGGCATCACTCTTTCTCCCCTTTTCGCTGTATTATTTCTGTTTTTCCCTCTCGGCACAGAAGGGACATATTGGATTTCAGCATCATCACGTATTGTTGTAGGAATTTTTTTCAGCTCACTTTCTCTTTTGACTCTCTCTGAATATTTAAAAAGAGGAACATTTACATATTTCGCATGTTTCTTTGTATGCTCTGCATGCGCATTTTTACTATATGAGTCATGTGCTGTTTTTTGTTTTGTTTCATGCGCTGCAATTGTGATTAAAAACAAAAATATAAAACGTATGATTTTACCCATTCTCTCCCTCAGCCTGCTTCTTTTATCACTCGTTATATATTTGAAACTTATGCAAAATACTGGGGCGATGGGGTCAAGAGTATCAGAAAGCTCGGTTTTGAATATTTTTTCGCAATCCAAGGATTTTTTGTCTCAGCTCTTGGAAATATTGACAAAGGGAGTTTTTAATATTACTGTACGCGGTTTCCAGAGCGGTCTTAAACTTATTTTGACAAAGGGAGTTTTCGGTGCAGTTTATCTTTTTGCCATTTTCGCAGTTTGTATCGTTTTAGGCAGGTTCAATGCGGGATATAACACAAAATCTCCAAGTGGCAGGAAAGCTGTACTACAGATTGCAGCAGGCATTATTTTGTTTTTTTCTCCTTTTGCACCAAATCTGATTGCCTCTCCCGTATGGATAACATACAGGACTATGTTTATTCCGCTTATCGGCATATATCTTATACTTGATATAATCTTTTCAAAAATTGCAAGGAAGTCTGTACAGACTATCCTTTTAACATCGTTATTATTTATTTTTATAGTATCAGGCATAAATGAATATGATACATATAAAAGAAATTATGAGCTTGATAATGCACTTATTAAAAAAGTGTGTTCGCTTCTTCCTGAAGATGTACTATGCGGGACACGCGAGGCCGCCGTTTTGCTCGACACAACTCCGCAGGCGGCGCAGGTGAGTTTTTACAAAGACCATGTAAAAAGTGTTTTCTACTCAGACTGGTCGCTCACAGGTGCTATAAGAGAAGAGCTAGATAATATGCACATAAAAAAGGTCACGCCTGTTTTTCCTGACATGACCAAAGATTATTCCGATTGCTTTATTATTGATATGCGAAAAAACGACTGATTTTCAGTCTCGCATATCTGTAACATACTTAGCAATCAGACTGTACCCGTATGTATAATCAGGCGCCCACTTTGTCCCAAGCTCTTCCGCATACCTGACGGTTCCTGCCCAAGCTAAATTTTTTACAATATCATACCTTGCGTGAGGAGTGCCTACAGCATCGGTTCCCACATATGCAGACATATGATTAAAATGTGCCCTTACACCGTCTTCAGGTGTGGCAAAGGTTTCATGGTCTTCTGGTCTATCGCCTTCAGGTGAATATATTTTTATTCCTGCCCAGTTGTTTTGTTCAGGGCGCACATTTCCCGTATATTTTCCAAAGTTTGTTTCCTTCGCTGCCTGAGCATACATGATTTCAGGATTAATACCTGTTAATTCACCATATTTCCAATAAAGCGGTGCAATCTCAACAAAGCGCGCATGGGCCTCTCTTTCTCTTGCCCAGTCCTGAGCCTGATCTACTGTGATATGTGCACTGTCAACTATCGGTGTTTCGGTTAGCATCACTGCATCTCCCTTCCCCTCTTTTGCAAGCACTGTTCTATATATAATAACAGCAGCTTCCGCCCTTGTCACATGGCTTGTTGGCCTTAGGTATCCGTCATTTCCTTTTATTATTCCGCGTTCCGCTGCCACCGCAACAAGAGACGAAAGTGAGGGAGATATATCACCATAATCATAAAAACTTTTAGAAAGTATATCTGCATCTAGTATGTTTGCCTCAGAAAGACCTATAGCCTTAATGCACGAAGCAGCAAGCTCAGCACGTCCAAACTGTCTTTCTGGGTCAAAAAGATTTATGTCGAGGTCTTCTGATTTTATAAGAACATCTTTTGTAGCTTCTACATATTCAAATGACCACCTGTCCGGCGTTACATCTGTATACGTTTGCACTCCTGAATTATCTGTAAACTCAAATGCTTTTGCAATCATAGCTGCAATCTGTTCTTTCGTAACAAACGCATCAGGAAGATAGAGGTTTTCCCCCACTCCTGAGACAATACCACGCGAAGAAAGATAAGAAATTGCCTCCTTCGCCCAGCTATACTCCCCTCCTACATCAGCAAAATTGATTTCAGTGCTTTGTGACAATTTTTTTATATGGCCTGTGTTTACGGCTACAAAAATTACTATAACCGCAATCAGAAAAGTCATTCTCTTAAGCATACTTCTACCTCCGCTTTTGTTTCTTAAAAAAATGATAAAGGCATACGGAGACAAACTCCGTATGCCTTATTTATATTAGCTGAAGCTATAAATTATGACTGTTATTTTAAGTTTAATGTTCCTAAATTTGCACCTTTTAAGTATGCATTAACAAATCCGTCTATATCCCCGTCCATAACGGCTCCGATATTGCCCACCTCATAATTCGTTCTATGGTCTTTTACCATATTATACGGATGGAAAACATACGACCTTATCTGACTTCCCCATGCAATATCCTTCATATCGCCTTTTAAGTCCTCGATTTTTTCTTTATGCTCTCTTTCTGCCATTTCAACGAGCTTTGCTTTTAACATTTTCATAGCTGTATCCTTGTTCTGATGCTGTGAACGTTCGCTCTGGCATGAAACAACAACACCTGTGGGAATATGCGTAATTCTGATAGCAGAGTCGGTTTTATTGACGTGCTGTCCGCCCGCACCACCTGAGCGGAATGTGTCAATCTTTAAGTCATCAGGTGATATATTAATTTCAATATCATCATCTATTTCAGGCATAACATCACATGAAGCAAAAGATGTATGCCTTCTTCCTGATGCATCAAAAGGTGAAATCCTGACAAGTCGATGGACTCCCTTCTCGCTTTTTGAATATCCATACGCGTTATCGCCCTTTATTAAGATTGTAACACTTTTAATTCCTGCCTCATCGCCAGGAAGGTAATCGAGAGTTTCTACCTCAAAGCCTCTTCTCTCAGCCCATCTCTGATACATTCTAAATAGCATCATTGCCCAATCCTGAGCCTCTGTACCTCCTGCTCCCGGGTGCAGAGAAATAATCGCATTGTTTTTATCATATTTTCCCGAAAGAAGCGTTTCAAGTTTCATGTTTGAAAGTTCTTCCGTTAAGCTGTCAAACTCTTCCGTTATTTCTCCAAGAAGCGAATCATCATCTTCTTCAATTGCAAGCTCGACAAGTGCCAGTGTGTCTTCCCAGTGCATCTTTAATTTCTCGTACTTTTCTACCTTTGCTCTCAGTCTTTTTATCTGCTGGAGAACTTTCTGGGATTTTTGTGCATCATCCCAAAATCCCGCAGCTTGCGTCTCGCTAGAGAGTTTTTCTGCCTCCTCTATCGCTTTAGCGACGTCAAAGTGAATCCCTCATTTCAATAATGTCTTCCTCCATGGCCTGAAGGTCTAATCTAAATCTGTCATATTCAACTGCCATTATTTTCACATCCTTAATTATATTTTTTTCAATTTATTCAGTTGCACCACAGCATTTTTTATATTTTTTCCCCGAACCGCACGGACACAAATCGTTTCTTCCTACCTTCTCACCGCTTCTTAAGGGTTTCTTTTCCTGCTCTCCCTCACGATATGCCTCATTTATAGTAACTCTCTGAGTATTTTGAACAGGTTTTTCTATTGTCACGCGGAAAAGATGCTTTAGTGTTTCCTCCCTGATGTTTGCTATCATTTCCTCAAACATGTTATAGCCTTCGAATTTGAACTCAATAACCGGGTCTCTTTGCGCATACGCACGAAGTGTAATGCCATGGCGGAGCTGGTCCATAGCGTCAATATGGTCCATCCACTTTTTGTCAACTGCATGAAGGAGCAAAATTCTCTCAACGTCACGCAATGATTTCTCTCCAAAATCAGCTTCAAGTTTAGCATACTTTTCCATGCCGATTTCAGTAAATTTCTCTATAAGCTCCTCTTTGGTTATATATTCAATATCTTCACGCGAAAAACTTATAGGGTTTTTGACATCGAAAATTTCCTCAAGATATTCAATCATACCGCGGATATTCCAGTCATCAGGAATGTCTGAGCCGCCTGAGAACCTCTCAACTGTTTCTGCTACAAGGTCCTTTAACATTTTTATAATATTATTTTTTACATTCTCGCCGTTTAAAACCTGCTGTCTTTGTCCGTAAATAACCTCTCTCTGCTGATTCATAACATCGTCATACTGCAGAACGTGTTTTCTTATCTGGAAGTGATTTCCTTCAACTTTTTTCTGGGCATTCTCTATAGCGCCTGACAACATCTTATGCTCTATAGGCTGATTATCCTCAAGACCAAGAGCACCGACTATTGTCTGCATTCTCTCCGAGCCAAAAAGACGCATAAGGTCATCTTCAAGCGATATATAAAACCTTGATTTACCCGGGTCTCCCTGACGGCCTGCACGGCCTCTTAACTGATTGTCTATTCGTCTAGATTCGTGGCGTTCTGTTCCAATGATAAATAATCCGCCTGTCTCTTTTACCTTTTCTGATTCAGGCCTTATTTCTTCTCTGTATTTTTCCAGAAGGGAAGTAAATTTTGCTCTTGCTTCTTTGATTTCCTCATTATCTGTTTCGCCAAAACCTGTTGCCTCAACAATTAATTCATCACTGTAGCCAAGTTTTTTCATTTCATGCTTTGCCATAAATTCTGCATTACCGCCAAGCATAATATCAGTTCCTCGGCCCGCCATGTTTGTTGCAATGGTAACTGCACCGAATTTTCCCGCCTGAGCAACAATTTCAGCCTCTTTTTCGTGGTGTTTAGCATTTAAGACCTCATGCTTTATACCGTTTCGTTTAAGCATGGCTGAGAGCTGTTCTGACTTTTCAATGGTAACCGTACCTACCAAAACAGGCTGACCTGCCCTGTGGCATGCCTTAACCTGATCCACAACTGCCTCAAATTTTCCTTTTTCTGTCTTATAGATAACATCAGGCAAATCCTCTCTTGCCATGTCCTTATTAGTAGGAATCACAATAACGTCAAGCTTATATATTTCCTGAAATTCTGTTTCTTCAGTCTGCGCTGTACCTGTCATTCCTGAGAGCTTTTCATAGAGTCTGAAATAGTTCTGGAATGTGATTGTGGCGAGTGTTTTGCTTTCTCGCTCTACCTTCACACCCTCTTTTGCCTCTATCGCCTGATGAAGACCGTCGCTATATCGTCTTCCGTGCATAAGACGGCCTGTAAACTCGTCTACTATGATAATCTGACCATCCTTTAAGACATAGTCTTTATCGCGTTTCATTATACCATTAGCTCTTATAGCCTGATTTATATGATGTGAAATAGTAAGGTTTTCAGGGTCAGAGAGATTTTCAATATTAAAGGCTCTTTCAGCTTTTTTTACACCATTTTTCGTAAGTGTTGCAGTATTCGCCTTTTCGTCAACAATATAATCTTCTTCTATCTCATCATCTAAAGCCTTTGAGTCGGCTTCTTTAATGACAAGGCATTTAAGCTGTTTTGCAAATCTGTCTGCCACTGCATATAATTCTGTGGATTTATCTCCTGCACCCGATATGATGAGAGGCGTTCTTGCCTCGTCAACTAAAATTGAGTCGACCTCATCCACAATAGCAAACTTATGTCCGCGCTGAACCATCTGCTCTTTGAAAATTACCATGTTATCACGGAGATAGTCAAAGCCAAATTCGTTATTCGTTCCGTATGTTATATCAGCATTATATGCAGCCTTTTTCTCTTCCTGACTGACATCATGAACTACAAGACCTACTGAGAGACCTAAAAATTTGAAGATTTTACCCATCCATTCGCTGTCACGTCGTGCTAAGTAGTCGTTTACTGTTATAATATGGACACCATCACCTGTGATTGCATTAAGATAAGCAGGGAGTGTAGAAACGAGTGTTTTACCTTCTCCTGTCTTCATTTCCGCTATTCTTCCCTGATGAAGAACGATACCTCCTAAAATCTGAACGTAAAAATGTCGCATGCCGAGCACTCGCCATGCAGTTTCCCTGACTGTTGCAAATGCTTCAGGAAGCATTTTATCAAGTGTTTCCCCGCTTGCATACCTTTGCTTAAATTCACTTGTTTTTGACTTCAATTCGTCATCTGTGAGTTTTTTAAACTCATCCTCTAAAGCCATAACTTTATCTGCTAAAGGAGTAATCCTTTTTAGTTCTCTGTCACTGTAATTTCCCAGAATTTTTTCAAAAAGTTTTCTCAATTCTTTTCACCTCGATAAATATATTCCCCCAAAACAAATATAACTTCTAGTATTATATCATATTTTATATATAAAATCAAAG
Source organism: Oscillospiraceae bacterium (assembly GCA_015068935.1). Classification (GTDB taxonomy): domain Bacteria; phylum Bacillota; class Clostridia; order UBA1381; family UBA9506; genus SIG437. The sequence goes on along the minus strand of SVJO01000010.1, from coordinate 36,056 downwards.
TTTATTTGCCTTTGTTAATAATTTATTTGCTAAAATCCTTGATTTTATCTAAAAATTAAGGTAAAATATTCTAAGAATATACGAAACATGAGAGGAGAACAGCATGAGCAAAATTAGAACACGTTTTGCACCAAGTCCTACAGGCTATATGCATATAGGAAATCTCCGTACAGCTCTTTATGCTTATCTTTTAGCTAAGCACGACGACGGCGATTTTATTTTGAGAATTGAAGATACAGACCAGGAGCGCTACGTTGAGGGTGCTACAGACTTAATCTACAGAACAATGAAAGATACAGGTCTTATTCATGATGAAGGCCCCGATATAGGCGGTAATTACGGACCTTATATACAGAGTGAAAGACGCAGTATTTACGTTGAATATGCAAAAAAACTCGTTGAGCTCGGCGGTGCATATTACTGTTTCTGCGATAAAGAGCGCTTAGACGATTTGCGCGAACGTCAGCAGGCTGCAAACATTCCACCCAAATATGACGGTCATTGTGCCAAAATGCCAAAGGAAGAAGTGGATAGGCTCCTTTCTGAGGGTGTTCCTTATGTTATCCGCCAAAAAATTCCAAGAAAGGGTACGACAACCTTCTACGATGAAATATATGGTAAGATTACAGTTGACAATGCAACTTTAGATGATAATGTTCTTTTAAAATCCGACGGATTGCCGACATATAATTTTGCTAACGTAATTGATGACCATCTCATGAACATCACACATGTTATAAGAGGAAGCGAATATTTATCATCAACACCTAAATATAATCTTCTTTACGAGGCATTCGGTTGGGAAATTCCCACATATATTCATGTTTCTCCCGTTATGCGAGATGCTCATAAAAAGCTCTCAAAACGTGAAGGAGATGCATCTTATGAGGATTTTATTAACAAAGGATATTTAAAAGAAGCTATCGTTAATTACATTGCGCTTCTAGGTTGGAGCCCGGGAGGCGAACAGGAAATCTTTACAATGGACGAGCTTTGTAAAGCATTCTCAATCGAAGGCATCAGTAAATCACCTGCTATTTTTGATATACAAAAGCTCAATTGGCTCAACGGAGAATATATAAGAAAACTTCCCGCTGACGAATTTCACAATATCGCTGCTCCCTGGTATGACGGAGTAATAACAAATGAAAATATTGACCTAAAAAAAGTAAGCGCACTCCTTCAGCCAAGATGCGAAAAGCTATCAGACATTCCTGAGCAGCTTGACTTTTTAGATAATCTTCCTGAGTATCTTCCTGAGCTCTATTGCCACAAAAAAATGAAGACAAATGAAGAAAACTCTCTGGAGAGCTTAAAAGAAATTCTTCCTGTTTTGGAAGCACTCGATTGCTGGAATTTTGATTCTATTCACAATGCTCTCTTTGCTTTGATTGAAAAGCTTGAAGTAAAGAACGGAATTATTCTCTGGCCACTCAGAGTTGCTGTTTCAGGTAAGGCATTTACTCCGGGCGGCGGCATTGAGCTTGCTGATATCCTCGGCAAGGATGAAACCATCAGCCGAATCAAAAAAGGCATTGAGCTTTTAAGCAAATAATTATATTATATTAGACTGTAATGCAAAGCCTTATTTAGCGGTGGCATTACAGTCTTTTTTTGTTCACCTATAACTCTTTTCCGAATATTATAATATTAAAGTTTTATTTGGGGAGGTTTTTTATGGGACTTACAAAAAATTCTGTTGCGCACAGAGCATCAGACAGTCTTAAAATAAAAAAACAGTCATCAAGCGACAAAACAATTGCCTTAGCAGGTAATCCCAACGTTGGTAAAAGTACAGTCTTTAACGCTCTTACAGGAATGAATCAGCACACGGGCAACTGGCCGGGTAAGACTGTAACGTGCGCAAGCGGAAGATTTAATACAAAAAATAATTCAAATGTTTTAATTGACTTACCAGGTACATATTCGCTTTTATCTCATTCCGAGGAAGAAGAAATAGCAAAGGATTTTTTGTGTTTTTCTTCCCCTGATGCCACAATAGTTGTATGCGATGCAACATGTTTAGAGAGAAATTTAAATCTCGTCCTTCAAATTATGGAAATTAGCAGCAATATTATTGTTTGTATAAATATGATGGATGAAGCAAATAGAAAAAAGATTAAGATTGATATTAATACAATAGAAAAAAGACTCGGAGTTCCTGTTCTGGGAATTTGCGCCCGCAAAAAGAAAAGCCTGACGAGTCTATTAAATTGCATTGATAAGACAATAAACAACAAAAAAGAAAAATTTCCCATACAAACAGAATACGAAGAAAATATTGAAACAGCAATTTCTATGCTTTTTCCTTTGATTATGGAAAAGACAAACAATGCCCGCATAAGCCGTTGGCTTAGTCTCAGACTTTTGGAAGACAATGATGATGTCCAGAAGAAAATTGTACTCTATTTTGGGGAGGAATTCTTTGACGGGCAAATCATAAATGCTTTAGAAAATACAAAAATATTTCTTAAGAATAAAGGCATATCTGAAAATGAGTTAAAAGATAAAATCGTTTCAGCTTTCATAAGAAAGGCAGAAGACATCTGCAAAAATGCAGTTATCTATGAAAACAAAGGATATAACCTCTTTGACAGAAAAACAGATAAGATTTTAACAGGTAAGTTTACCGCATACCCCGTCATGTTGCTTTTTCTTATGCTTGTTTTCTGGATTACAATAACAGGGGCAAATTATCCTTCTGAGCTTTTATCTGGTCTCTTTTCAAAAGCAGAGGCCCTTTTTGACAGTCTTCTTTTAAAGGCAGGTGCGCCGCAGCTTCTGCGCTCATGTCTTTTAGAGGGGATATGGCGGGTGCTTTCCTGGGTTGTATCTGTGATGCTTCCGCCCATGGCAATATTTTTCCCGTTATTTACACTCTTAGAAGATGTAGGGTATTTACCAAGAATTGCATATAATCTTGATAAAACCTTCATGCGCTGCAATGCCTGCGGAAAACAGGCGCTTACTATGTGTATGGGATTTGGCTGTAATGCGGCAGGTGTTGTGGGGTGTAGAATTATTGATTCAAAACGCGAACGGCTGCTTGCTATTCTTACAAATAGTTTTGTCCCATGTAACGGCCGTTTCCCGACTCTAATAGCGATACTTACAATGTTTTTTGTAGGCACCAAGACAAACATGGCTTCTTCTTTGCTGTCTGCTTTATTTTTAACTGTAATTATACTAATAGGCATTTTTGCAACATTTTTTTCCACATGGGCTCTCTCTAAAACTCTTTTAAAGGGTGAGCCTTCCTCTTTTACGCTTGAGCTTCCGCCTTACAGAAAACCGCAGATTTTCAAAGTTTTAGTCCGTTCGGTTTTTGACAGAACTCTGTTTGTTTTAGGGCGCGCTATGGTTTCTGCTATTCCTGCAGGACTCATAATCTGGATTATGGCAAATGTAACCGTGGGAAATGTCACTCTTTTAAATCATGCGGCGGCTTTTTTAAATCCCTTAGCACAATTCATGGGACTTGACGGTGTTATTTTGCTTGCATTCATACTTGGTCTCCCTGCAAACGAGATAGTTCTTCCCATTATATTTATGGCATACATGGCTCAGGGGGCAATCACCGAGATACCTGACCTGACACTGCTGCGTGAAATTTTAATGGGTAATGGCTGGACCATATTGACTGCTGTCAATACAATGTTGTTTTCTCTTATGCACTGGCCATGTTCAACAACTATCCTTACTATAAAAAAGGAAACAGGAAGCGCAAAATGGACTTTCCTTTCGGTTGCAATTCCAACTCTTTCAGGCATTTTTCTGTGTATGATAACTACGTTAATATATAATATAATTATATAAAACAAAAAGGGTCAGGTATAGATTTAAGGCACCTGACCCTTTCTTTAATTTATTATTTATCGAGTATATCACTTACTGCACATAAAACGGCAATTTTTCCGCTCTCATAAGTGAGGCCTCCCTGCATATATGCAATAAAAGGCTCTTTTATGGGAGCATCTGCCGAAATTTCTATACTTGCGCCTGACACGAATGCACCTGCCGCCATTATAACCTGTTCGTTATAACCCGGCATGTCCCACGGAACAGGAGTTACAAATGAGTCAATCGGCGCTCCCCTTTGTATTCCTGCACAAAAAGCACAAAGCTTTTCTTTATCGTTTAGTTTTACTGCCTGAATTATATCATGGCGGGATTCGTACGACTCAGGGCACACACTATAGCCTGCAAGTTCAAGCATACGTGCCGCCAAAATAGCAGTTTTAACACTTTGAGCTACTATATGCGGTGCCATAAAAAGCCCCTGATACATATTTCTGTTCATACCAAGGGTTGCCCCTACTTCACTGCCTATTCCAGGTGCCGTAAGGTGATATGATATTTTTTCTATCGCATCTTTTCTGCCCGCAATATATCCTCCGGAAAGACTCAGCCCGCCTCCAGGGTTTTTAATGAGTGACCCAGCTATTACATCTGCCCCGACATTTGTAGGCTCAATTTCTTCAACGAACTCGCCATAGCAGTTATCAACCATGCAGAGTGTATCAGGATTTTTCTCCTTCACGCAAGCAATAATTCGGGCAATATCAGAAACAGACAAAGATTTTCTCCATGCATAGCCTTTAGAACGCTGGATTGTAACAAGTTTAACATCATCTGTTATTGCCTCTGCAATTTTTTCAAGGTCCGCTGAGCCATCAGGCAGAAGGTCAACTTCACGGTAATTAATGCCCCATTCTTTTAAAGAACCGCTTGCATTTCCCCGTATCCCTATCACTTCCTCAAGAGTGTCGTATGGTTTTCCTGTCACCGACAAAAGAGTGTCCCCTGGTCGTAATAACCCAAAAAAACAGGAAGAAAGAGCATGCGTTCCTGAAACGATATTATGTCGCACCAGCGCACTTTCTGTACCAAAAACATCAGCATATATTTTATCAAGTGTATCACGGCCCACATCATCATAGCCATATCCCGTGCTTGAGCCAAGATGCATTTCACTTACGCCGGCACGCTTAAATGCTGAGAGCACACGAAGAGTGTTTGCCGATGCAATCTTATCAATCTCATTAAATCTGTCTTTTATGTCGGCCTCTGCCATATTCATAAGGCGGACAGCCGATTCTTTTATATTATATTCGCTTTTCAATAAATCAGAGTTCATACACATCATTTGAGGATAATACCTTTACGCCTCCTGACTTGAGGGCACCAAGTGCCGTCTCGGGATTGTCTGTTTTAACTATTACGTATGCTTCACAATCTGAACGGCAAACAAATGCATACATATATTCAACAGTTACATCAGCATCTCGCAAAACAGCTAAAGCATCATGAAGTCCTGACGGTCTGTCGCTTATTGCGACTGCGATAACGTCAGTTGATTTCACGGCAATATCATTAGCCTTTAATACTGTTTCCGCCTTATATGGGTCCTGAACTATTAATCTCAAAATACCAAAATCTGTTGTATCAGCAATTGAAAGAGCACGGATATTTATCCCGTTTTCAGCTAAAATGCCCGTAACCTTTGAAAGAGCCCCTCTTGTATTTTCAACAAAAACGGAAATTTGTTTAACGAACATGTCAATTCCTCCTTATTTCTTTCTCCTGTCAATAACCCTGACAGCTTTTCCTTCACTTCTCGGAATAGATTTGGGAGCAACAAGTTTAACCTTGGGTGAAATGCCGAGCACGCTCTGGAGCTTGCCTCTGATTTCATTTTCCAGTTTTTCAAGCTGTTTTACTTCGTCAGAGAAAAATTCGTCAAGCATTTCAACATGCACTTCAAATGTATCTAAAACGCCCTGTCGGTCAACTATAATCATGTAGTAAGGAGCAGTTTTTCCGAGGTCTAAAAGCACGCCCTCAATCTGAGACGGGAACACGTTTACACCGCGGATGATAAGCATGTCATCTGTTCTTCCCTGAACCTTTCCCATGCGGACAAGTGTTCTTCCGCAGGCACATTTTTCATAATTAAGACTCGTGATATCACGTGTTCTGTATCTTAAAAGAGGCATACCCTCTTTTGTGATACATGAAAAAACCAATTCTCCGACAGAACCATGAGGAAGAACTTCACCTGTAGCAGGGTCAATAATTTCAGGAACAAAATGGTCTTCATTAACATGAAGTCCTGAACGGTCATAACATTCAAACGAAACACCAGGTCCTGTAATTTCTGTGAGTCCATATATATCAGTAGCTGTAATCCCAAGTCTTCTTTCAATTTCGTCACGCATTTCCTCGCTCCACGGCTCTGCCCCGAACACTCCAGCCTTGAGCGAAAGTTCACTTTTGTCAATTCCCATTTCCTCAAGGGTTTCAGCAATATAAAGTGCATAAGACGGTGTACACGCCAAAATCGTTGTGCCAAAATCCTTTAAAACGGCAATCTGTCTTGCAGTATTGCCTGAAGAAATAGGTATTGCTGTTGCGCCGATTTTCTGCGCCCCATGATGGGCACCGAATCCCCCGGTAAAAAGGCCATAGCCGTAAGCAACCTGAACAAAAGAGCTTTTGTCTGCACCGGCAGATGTAAGTGTTCTTGCCATAGCCTCTGCCCATATGTCAATATCTTTTCTTGTATAGCCCGTAACAACCTGTTTTCCAGTTGTTCCGCTTGATGCATGAAGTTCTATAATGTCTTTTGTATCAGCGGCAAACAACCCGTAAGGATATGTATCTCTCAGGTCCTGCTTTGTAAGGAAAGGAAGATATTTCAAATCCTCAATATGCTTGATGTCCCCGGGAAGAACTCCCTTTTTTTCCATCAATTCCCTGTAATAGGGCACATTTTCATAAATATATTTAACCTGAGCAACTAAGCGCTCAGTTTGCAACGCCGTCATTTCGTCACGGCTCATGCACTCATATTTTTCATTCCAGATTGGCATTTTTTCATCTCCTTATAATTCATAGCCTAAGCAAAATGCTTTTTCATTAACCTCTAAAAACTGAGGTTTAACAGTTTCTGAAAGAGCATCAAGCCAAATATTTTTTTCAATATTTGAATGTTTGGCAAGAACGCCTATCAAAGCAACATTTACAGATTTTAAATTTCCTGCTTCCTTGGCAAGAGCAAGAGCATCGCACGCAATTACATTAACACCCATATTTTCTATCTTTTCAATTATATTTTCAGGATACTCCGCAGCACCGGTGATTACAGGCATCGGATTCGTTTCCTGAGTGTTTACAATTAATGTTCCGCCATTCTTTAAAAACGGAACACTTCTTAGTGCCTCCAATTTTTCAAATGCTAAAATAACATCAGCCTCACCTTTATCAATTACGGGAGATGCAATATCCTCGCCATATTTAACATATGTTACAACACTTCCGCCCCTCTGGCTCATGCCGTGAACTTCAGAAAGTTTTACATCTGCACCGGTGGCGAGCGTTGCGGCTCCTATTATTCTGCTTGCAAGCAGTGTTCCCTGACCGCCAACGCCTACTATCATTATATTCATAGTATATTCTGTCCTTTCAAATTTTTGATTTTTATTTAACTCTTTCGATTGCACCAAACGGGCAAACATTGGGACAAAGTCCGCATCCTACGCAAAGGGTTTCATCAATCTGAGGTTTTCCGCCTGCAAGAGAAATTGCAGGGCAGCCCAGCTTCATGCAGATTTTACAGTTTTTGCACTTATCGCTTATTTCATAAAGACCGCTGTAACCAGCCTTTTTGATAAGTGCGCATGGACGCTGTGCAATAATAACCGAAGGTTCATCTGCTTCAAGTTCCTCTTTTAATACCTTTTCAAAATTCTTGACATCAAACGGGTCAGCTACAACAACTCTTTCTATACCGATAGCATCACAGAGCTTAATTAAATCTACCTGTTTTGTAGGCTCTCCCTTTATTGTAAGACCGGTTGACGGATTTTGCTGATGGCCTGTCATTCCTGTAATGGAGTTGTCTAAAATGATTACTGTTGACGTGCCCTTATTATATACAATATCAATCAGTCCTGTTATGCCTGAATGAATAAATGTTGAATCACCTAATACTGCAACAGACTTTTTAGCAAATTCTCTGCCCCTTGCCTTTTCCATACCGTGAAGTGCTGAAATGCTCGCTCCCATACAAACTATTGAATCAATACTGTCAAGAGGCTGCATACAGCCGAGCGAATAACATCCGATATCACCGCTTACAGAAAGGCCCAGCTTTTTCAAAACATAAAACACACCTCTGTGTGAACAACCAGGACACATAACGGGCGGACGAACAGGAACCGGCTCTGTTTCTAGTGCTTTAGGAAGCTCCTCTGAAAGAATTTTCTCTTTTATAAGCTGAGCACTGTACTCGCCGCATAGCGGAAGAAGCTCTTTTCCTATAACCTCTATTCCTGCCGCTTTTATCTGGCGCTCAAAAACAGGGTCGAGTTCTTCAATGATATAACATTTTTCAACAGATTTTGCAAATTCAGCAATTTTTCCCATCGGGAGCGGATTTATAAGTCCAAGTTTTAAAAATGATGCCTCAGGCATAGCTTCTTTTGCATACTGATATGAAATTCCCGCAGCAATTACACCTATTTTGTCAGAGCCTTTTATGATTTTATTAATTTCTGTTTTAGAGCTGTATTCTTCCAACGCCTGCGTTCTTTTTTCAACTGCAATATGCTTAGGACGGGCATAACCCGGAATCATAGCATATTTGGGGGAATTCTTTTTATACTCACCAAGTTCCTTTTCAGTACGTTCTGAAAGTTCAACTAAGCTCTGAGAATGTGCCACCCTTGTTGTCAGCCTAAAAAGAACAGGTGTGTCAAATTCCTCGCTTATGTTATATGCAAGTTTTATAAACTCTTTACACTCGCCGCTGTCAGAAGGCTCAAGCATCGGGAGCTTAGCCGCGATTGCATAATTTCTGCTGTCCTGCTCGTTCTGTGAACTGTGCATTCCAGGGTCATCTGCAACACATATTACAAGACCGCCTTCCACACCTGTATAAGACGCTGTAAATATAGGGTCCGCTGCAACATTAACGCCAACATGCTTCATGGCAGAAAGCGACCTAGCTCCTGCTATTGCCGCACCTACTGCAACCTCTGTTGCAACCTTTTCATTAGGAGCCCATTCTGAATATATTTCATCATATTTAGAGATAAATTCTGTTATCTCCGTACTTGGAGTGCCGGGATATGAAGATGCAACTGTTACGCCTGCTTCATATGCACCGCGAGCCACGGCTTCATTGCCGAGCATTAATTTTTTCATAGTATATGTTCCTTTCCGTTTTAAAATCTGTCTAATTAAATAATGCCCCCTGGCATTATAATACACCATTATAATTTTATAATTTTTTATCACAAAAGTCAACCGAAACTGAGATAATATTAAAAAAATATACATTTTCTGACGGCAATTTAAAAGAGCTTAAGCAAAATGATATCATTTTGCTTAAGCTCTCTCTTTATATTTCTTCCTGTCAAATCTAAGCATCCCTACTAAAATGGAAATTATAACATAAAGCTCTGTAATAATCCCCGGTATTGAACCCTTGATTGCGTTATACACAATCCAGCATGGTGACGACGGAAGTGAAACAAGTCTCACCATTTTTGATGTTTTCATTCTAAAGCTCAATGTATAGCACAGTGCTCCCAGCACAGGCAAAAGGCTCAGCCAGCCTTCCCATAAAAAGACTGCAATCAGTATTGAAATTACAACAAAAACTACAGTCCATGCAGGATGCCCCGCCCATTTTTTATCGGTCTGCGCATAAATAAGCGAACGCACAGCACTCATAAGATTAATTGCAGCACCGACCTTTGCTCCCAGCATAAAAAAATGAACTACAAACAATGAATTTGCTATTAGTTGGTAAATTACCATTTTCTTCGGTACATTCTGCTGAAAAGAAGCCAGCGCCACAATCAAAGCAATAACACCGACTAAACCTGACAGAGTAAATAATCCTCTTATGTATTCAGACAAAAAATCCATCAGTCCATTTTCCCCCATGAAAATTTTTGTCCTGCCAGAAGATGATAGTGCATGTGCATTACAGTCTGACCTGCATTTTCTCCACAATTATTAATAATTCTGTAGCCATCCTCTGCAAACCCCTGCTCCTGTGCAATTTTATGCGCAACAAACAGAATGTGCCCTACGAGCTTTTCGTGCTTTTCTTCCATTTCGCACATAGATTTTATATGTTCCTTCGGTATTATTAAAATATGAACGGGTGCAATGGGATTAATGTCGTAAAATGCGTATACTAAGTCGTCCTCATATACCTTCTTTGACGGAATTTCCCCTGCAACTATCTTACAAAAAATACAATCCATTTCCCTTCGTTCCCTTCTATTTTTGTCTTTTTTCGTATTCTGAAATTATTATATCGGCAATATCGTTTACCTCAAGCTCATCTACGTCAATGATTATATCGCAATTTTCATAGAACTTTGATTTTTGCTCTAAAAGCACTCTTATATCCTCAAGAGTCGCTCCTGCAATTTCAGGACGTTTATTCCTTGAATTTCTGGTGTTTTCATAAACGGTTTCCGCCTTAGCGCGAAGCCATACTACAAGTGAATTTTTGCCAAGCAATTCTCTGTTATATTCATCGCAAACTGTATTACCGCCCGTTGAAATGAGGCAACCTCTGTTATCTGCAATATTTGTAACGGCAAATCTCTGTGCCCCCTGAAAATATTTTTCGCCCTTTTTTTTAAGCAGCTCCCCTGCAGGCATTTTTTCACATTTTTTTATATATTCATCAGTATCATAAAAATCAATTCCCAGCTTTCCTGCCGTTCGTCTGCCTATTGTCGTCTTGCCAACTCCCATAAATCCGATTAAAACAATATTCAAACCGATATCTGACATCACTTAACACCAATTTTAACCTTTCATTTTATTTTAGTCATCAAAGAGGCAATTGCACTGCTGTTTTTATTTAAATTCCAGTCTCCTCATTTCCTTACTGACACTGTCGCCCTGAAAGTCTGTTTCTTTAATGACTGACTATACCAGTATATTATATTCTCAAAAAATTAAATTGACAGTTTTTCAACACATTTTCTTATAGCGCAAACTGCTTTTTTCACTTCGTCTTCGCATGTATAAAGGCTCATACTCAGCCTGATTGCCGAGTCAATCCTCTTTTTGTCATATCCCATAGCCGAAAGCACGTGGCTCAGTTCAGGATGGTTTGATGAACATGCAGAGCCCGTTGAAACATAAACACCCTCTGCCTCAAGGGCATGAAGAAGAGTTTCTGAACGTATGCCCATGAATGATGCATTTATAATACTGGGAACAGAATTTTCATTATCCCCGCTGTTTATTCTGCAGCAATCAATTTTTTGAAGTTCGGATATTATCATATTTCTCAATTCTTTTATCCTAGCTGCTTTAGCATCAAAGTTTTCCATATTTATTTTTATTGCTTTTTCAAATCCACCGATTGCAGGCGGATTTTCTGTTCCTGAACGCAAATTTTTCTGTTGATGCCCTCCATACATAAAAGGCTTAAGGGTTACACCCTTTTTAATATAAAGTCCGCCTATACCTTTGGGAGCATGAATTTTATGCCCGCTTATGCTAAGCATATCAATTCCCGCTTTTTTTACATTTATGGGAATTTTGCAAAATGCCTGTACTCCGTCTGCATGAATTTTAGCTCTGGGACTTTTTCCCTTTGCAATTTTGATGATTTTCTCAATAGGTTGAACAGAGCCTATCTCATTATTGACAAGCATGACACTTAAAAACTCTGTCTTTTCATTCAGAACAGACGAAAGCTCTTCTAAATCTATGATTCCATTTTCATCTACTCCGACATACGAACAAACAGCTCCCTCACTTTCAAGGGTTTTAAAAACCTCCAAAACGGAAGGGTGCTCTATTTTAGTTGTAACTATATGGGGTCTTCGCGAAAGTTTAGGTCTCACATACCCCAAAATTGCAAGATTGTTTGCTTCTGTACCGCCTGAGGTAAATATAAAATCGTCGCCAGAGTCTGCCTTAATGCTTTCAAGCACTGTATTTTTAGCGCTCTTTATAACCTTTTCCGCATCCATTCCTAAATCATGGAGCGATGAAGGGTTCCCGAAAGTTTTACGGCATAAATCTGCCACAGTTTCTGTTACCTCGTCAAACTGTCTTGTAGTAGAGCTGTTATCAAGATATGCTATATTGTTCATTTTCATAATCTATTCCTTCTTAATCGGCAGAATAATAATAAAGGTGCTTCCCAGCTCAACCTCGCTCTGAACCTCGATATTTCCGCCATGAAGCTTAACTGCATCAAGAGCAATCGCGAGTCCCAGACCTGTTCCGCCTGTATCACGCGCCCTTGCTTTATCAACCCTGTAAAATCGGTCAAAAATTCTGTCTGTTGCATCTTTTGGAATTCCTATTCCCGTGTCACGTACGGTAATATATACATTGTCTGTATCGTGTGTCAGGTCAATAGAAACACTTCCGCCGCTTTCTGTATACTTTATGCTGTTATCAGTAATATTATAAATAGCTTCTGTTAAACTATCCCTTTCGATTGGATAAAAAACATCCTCAACTGCCAGATTCAGCGAAAGAGCTATATTCTTATTTTCCGCGAGAGGCAAGAGTTTTTTATATATTTCGTTTAAAACCTCTTTCATGTCTGTATGAACAAACAAAGCGCTTGCAGATGATGTGTCGAGCTGAGTCATATCAAGAAGTCTTTCAACAATTCTTGTCAGGCGCTCAACCTCTCCCATCATGTCATTTAAAAATTCTTTTACGAATTCAGGGTCAGGATTGTCCGTCTGTATCAAAGAATCAGAAAGCAATTTTATTATTGAAAGCGGTGTTTTAAGCTCGTGGGAAGCATCAGAGACGAATGCCTTTCTCTTATCCTCCATTTCGTCAATCCTGTCAATAAGACTGTTAAATGCTATTGCAAGCTGACCGATTTCGTCTTTTGTTGTAATTTCTGTTTTCTGAAGTTTGTCATGAGGCATACTGTTGATGAATCTAGTAAACTGTTCTATCGGAAGAGTAAGTATTTTTGCCATAGACAGACTGAAAACACCTACAAATATGATAATTAAACATCCAAGAAGCACCATTGAATTTCTGATGTCTACAATAATCTTCTCCGTTGAATCCCCAGAAACGAGAAGGTATACAGCACCTATTGTCTGCGAGTTCTTAATAACAGGGACCGCTGCAGATATATACCATTTTCCGTCCTCTTTATATGATTGAGAAGAGCCCTTGGCATCTGCTGAAAGAGCATCTGTTATTAATGACTGTATAAAATATCTTCCCTTTTGGCTTGTTAAGTTGTACGAATCATAAATTACTGCGCTTTCTTTATCCACAGCTATTGCTCTCGTGTTTTTTTCAAGCTGCATCTGCGGAAGTTTTCTTGTAATATATTCAGGTGTATAATTCTCCGAGACGATACTTGCCATTATATTTGCACTTGTTAAAAGCTCCATTTTTCGTTGGTTGAAAAGATATGTATGGAGTGTATTAATTAGAAAAAAACCCAACGCAAGAAGTACAACGAAAATTATTATGATATAAGTAGATACTATTTTAGAACGTATCGTAACAAACTTAAAGCTCTTTAAAATAATAACCAACTCCCCACTTGGTATGGATATATTTAGGCTCAGCAGGATTGGGCTCAACCTTTTCACGAAGTCTTCTGACATGGACGTCAACCGTTCTGACGTCTCCTGGGTATTCGAACCCCCACACAATGTCTAAGAGATTTTCCCTGGAATAAACCTTTCCTGCATTAGTAATGAAAAGATCCATAAGGTCGAACTCTTTTGACGTTAAGTCAATTACTCTTCCTTCAATTTCAGTTCTTCTTAAATTGTAGTCCAGCTTAACACTTCCAAATGTTACAACGGATTTTTCATGGTTTGTGTCATTAGGAGTCACTCTTCTTAAAACAGCCTTTACCCTTGCTTTGAGTTCCAAAATGTTAAAAGGCTTTGTAAGATAGTCATCAGCACCATACTCCAAACCTAAAATCTTGTCCATGTCTTCTGTTTTTGCTGTCAGCATAATAATCGGCACATTGGAAAACTCACGGATTTTCTGGCAAACAGTAAGCCCGTCTATTTTCGGGAGCATGAGATCAAGTATGATTAAATCTATACTTTTGTCGTTTGCCATTTTTAAAGCTTCTTCCCCGTCATAGGCAGATGCTATGGTGAAACCGTCCTGTTCAAAATTATATTTAATTCCCTTTACAAGTAACTTCTCATCATCAACAATAAGTATTTTCATGCTCCTGTATCTCCTTTAAAATAATCCTATGCTAATTAAGTGCTTTTTTCAAGATTTCTGCCTTATCAGTTCTTTCCCATGGAAGATCTAAATCATTTCTTCCGAAATGACCATATGCTGCAGTCTGTTTATAAATAGGTCTTCTGAGTTCCAGATTATTTATAATAGCTGCAGGTCTTAAGTCAAAATGCTCATCTATAAGTTCTGCGATTTTGTCCTCGCTGATTTTAGCTGTTCCAAAGGTATCTACCATAACAGAAACAGGCTTTGCAACTCCTATAGCATAAGCAATTTGAATTTCGCATTTATCAGCAAGCCCTGCTGCAACTATGTTTTTAGCAACATATCTGCCTGCATAAGCTGCACTTCTGTCAACCTTTGTCGGGTCTTTGCCCGAAAACGCGCCGCCGCCGTGGCGCGCATAACCGCCGTATGTATCAACAATGATTTTTCTTCCTGTATGACCTGAGTCTCCCTGAGGTCCTCCCGTCACAAACTTGCCTGTAGGATTTATGTAATACTTTGTGTCCTCGGTTATGAGCTCCTCCGGTATAACGGCAAGAATTACCTTTTCCATTATATCCTTTTTTATCTGCTCAAGGGTCACTTCTTCGCTGTGCTGCGTGGAGATAACAACTGTATCAACCGATACGGGTCTGTCATTTTCATAAACCACTGTAACCTGTGATTTACCATCAGGACGAATGTATTGAATTTCTCCGCTCTTTCTCACCTCGGAGAGTTTTCTTGTGAGCTTATGTGCAAGGCTTATTGCAAGCGGCATATATTCGTCTGTTTCATTGCATGCATACCCAAACATCATTCCCTGGTCGCCTGCTCCGATTGAGCCGATTTCATCCTTTCCTTCTTTTGCCTCAAGCGAGTTGTCAACACCCAGAGCAATATCTAAAGACTGCTTATCTAGAGCAGTTATAACTGCACAAGTGTCACAGTCAAATCCGTATTTCGCCCTGTCATAACCTATTTCTCTTACTGTATCTCTCACAATTTTCTGAATATCTATCTGTGCAGATGTGGTTATTTCTCCCACTACTGTTACAAGTCCTGTTGTAACAGTGACCTCACAGGCAACTCTTCCATTTGGGTCCTGTGCCATAATCTCGTCTAAAACAGCATCTGATAAAATATCGCAAATCTTATCAGGATGCCCCTCGGTTACCGATTCAGATGTGAACAGAGTTCTCTTTTGCTTATTCAAATTAATCTCACCCTTTTATATAATTTTCTCTTTTGTTTTATTTATTTCACACTTCCATTATAACAGGAAGTATCATAGGCTTTCTCTTTGTTTTTGCATACACAAAATCGCCAAGAGCGCTCTTTAGCGCACCTTTAAAGCTATTCCAGTCAGTTGCGCCGCTGTCTACGCATTTATGAAGCGCCTGAAGAGCGATAGCTTTTGACTCTTCCATTAAATCCTCAGATTCCCTGACATAAACAAATCCTCTTGATAAAACATCAGGTCCGGAAAGAATTGACTTGTCTTTTTTATCTATTGTTACAACAACAATGATAATTCCGTCCTGTGCCAGATGCTTTCTGTCCCGCAAAACAATGTTTCCAACATCGCCAATGCCAAGACCGTCTATTAAAACAGCTCCGGAAGGAACACTTCCGTTAATTTTAATGCTGCCGGAAGTCAGCTCAATAACCTTTCCTATATCGCCTACAATTATGTTTTTATGATTTATTCCAACACTCTCTGCAAGCGATGCATGAAGTTTTAAATGTCTGAATTCACCGTGCACAGGAATAAAAAACTTAGGTTTTGTTAAAGTCAGCATGAGTTTTAACTCTTCCTGACACGCATGACCTGAAACATGAATGTTTTCAAGCGATTTATAAACAACTTCTGCACCTTTTTTGAAAAGTTCGTTTATAACATTTGAAATAGCTTTTTCATTACCGGGAATAGGCGACGCCGAAACAATTACAAGGTCTCCCTTTGAAATTTCTACTTTTTTATGGTCAGAGTATGCCATGCGTGAGAGAGCGCTCATAGCCTCTCCCTGACTTCCCGTTGTAATAATAACAACCTGGTTTGCTTTATATTTTTTAATGTCATCTATGCTGATAATAACATTTTCAGGTACAGTCATGTATCCAAGCTGCATCGCTACCTCAACAACATTTTCCATGCTTCTGCCTGAAAATGCTACTTTTCTGCCATACCTGTATGCAGCATTTATAATCTGCTGAACACGGTGTACATTGGAAGCAAACGTAGCAACAAAAATTCTTCTGTCACAGCCCCTGAACAACTCGTCAAACGTCTCACCGACTGTACTTTCTGACATAGTATAACCCGGACGTTCCACATTTGTACTGTCGGAAAGCAGAGCTAAAACGCCCCTGTTGCCAAGTTCCCCAAGGCGCGCAATATCCATCATGCTTCCCTCAATTGGGGTGCTGTCGAGCTTAAAATCTCCTGAATGAACAATTATTCCAACAGGTGTGTGAAACGCAACAGCAACAGAGTCAGCTATTGAGTGGTTGTTATGAATAAACTCAACCTTAATGTCGCCGAGTTTGATTGTTTCCCCTGCCGTTACCCTGACAAGTTTTGTCTTGGAAAGAAGATTATGCTCCTTGAGTTTAACTTCAACGAGCCCTAAAGTAAGCCTCGTTCCATAAATAGGCACATTGAGCTTTTTAAGCAGAAACGGGATTCCTCCTATGTGGTCCTCATGACCGTGAGTCAGAACAACACCTCTTATTTTTGACGCGTTCTTTTCAAGATATGTCATATCCGGTATAACCATATCTATCCCCGGCATATCCTCGTCAGGAAAAGCTATTCCGCAGTCTAAAACAATGAGGTCTTTTCCGCACTCAAACACAGTCAGGTTTTTTCCGATCTCGTTAAGTCCCCCAAGCGGAATAATTTTTACTTTTTGATTTTTTGACACAATTAAACCTCCGTATTTCATTTATTTTCCGTTCTTTATTTTTAACTTTTGTAAAATCATTGATATTACTATGTATTCATTCGTAATACTCTCTGATATTCTTTCCGTGCAATGGTTTTATTATGTGCATCATTTCAGTTTTAAAACATCAAAAAGCACAAAAAGCCAACTATACATTATTATTAATATTATATCATATTCAATATAAAAAGTAAATGCATTTAATAAGAAATATTTTATAAATTAAAAAAATGTAAATTTTAAAAAACATTCTGTATGTTTATTGCGAAACAAAAACAGATGTGGTAGAATACTTTAGTGTATTTATACATATGTCTTTATTTCGAGGGAGGTCTTTTAAGTGAAATACGTTTTGAAGCATTTAAAACCGTATACTTACCTTATCATATTTGCCGTCTTATGTACAATATGCAGGGTTTTTTCTGAACTCAGTCTTCCTAATCTCATGTCAAAAATTGTAGATGAAGGCATCTTGTCAGGAGACATGATGCTTATTTATAAAACAGGAGCGTTCATGCTTTTAATTGCTCTTTTGTCGGCACTTGCATCAGTTTTTTCAAACTTTTTCGGAGCGAAAATCGGCGCATCGCTTTCCCGCGACTTAAGAAAAAGTGTATATACAAACGTGCAGAGCTTTTCCAATACTGAATTTGATAAATTCGGCTCAGCTTCACTTATCACAAGAACAATTAACGACATAACCCAGCTTCAGCATTTTATTGTTATGTTTATCAGAATGATTATTATGGCGCCAATGATGCTTTCAGGCTCAATTATTATGGCGTTTTCAAAAAATACAACTCTTGCTCTTATATTTTTAGCCTTAATTATTCCCCTTCTGCTTATTATTATATTGATTTCCAAATATACCGTGCCTCTTTCTGTCACAATGCAGAAGAAAATTGATAAAATAAATCTGGTAATCCGCGAAAAACTTACGGGAATGCGTGTAATCCGCGCATTTACAATGGATGAACACGAGGAAAAGCGTTTTGATGATGCAAACAAATCTCTTACTGATACAGCAATAAAATTACAACTGATATCTTCTGCTTTGATGCCGTCGCTTTCCCTTGTTTTAAACTCGGCAATTATACTTATTGTATGGCTCGGGGCAAAAAACATAGCTGCACAAAACCTCATGGTTGGCGACCTCATGGCTGTTCTCCAGTATGTAACGCATATAATGATGTCTCTTATGGTAATGTCGATGATTTTTATTTCGCTTCCGAGAGCAAGCGCATCTGCTAAGAGGCTCGCTGAAATCCTTGATACTGAGTCAAGCATAAAGGACAAGGAAAATGCTTCGGATTATATTCCTGACAGTCTTATAGAATTTAAAGATGTAAGCTTTAAATATCCCGCGTCAGGAGACTACGTTTTAAATAATATATCCTTCACTGCCGAGCCGGGAAAAACAACTGCAATTATCGGGAGCACAGGAAGCGGAAAATCAACTGTAATTTCTCTCATTCCAAGGCTATATGATGTAACCGAAGGTCAGGTTTTAATCGGCGGCATGGACGTGCGCACACTTTCTCAAGAAGCGCTTCGCGCGAAAATAGGTTTTGTTCCTCAAAAAGCAACCTTGTTTTCCGGCACAATTGAAGAAAATATAAAATATGCAAACCCTGAACTTTCAGATGAGTCTGCACAAACAGCAGCTGAAATCTCACAAAGTGCATCTTTTATAAAAAGAAAGGACGGCGGAATGAAATCCTTAGTTTCCCAGGGAGCCCAAAATCTCTCAGGTGGACAAAAACAACGCCTTTCCATAGCAAGAGCTATCGCAAAAAATCCTGATATTTTCATATTTGATGACAGTTTTTCTGCTCTTGATTTCAAAACTGACGCAGCCCTTAGAAAAGCACTTTTGAAAACAACACAAAACAAAACCGTCATTATTGTTGCTCAGCGCGTTTCAACCATTATGAATGCCGATAAAATAATAGTTTTAAATGAAGGATGCATTGTCGGCGACGGCACCCACAAAGAACTTTATGAAAACTGCGAGGTATACCGCGAGATTGTGCTGTCGCAGTTGTCAAAGGAGGAAGCAATATGAGTGATTCAAAGCACAGTTCAAACTTTCCTCCCAAAGGCGCCATGCCTCATGGTCCAATGCGAGGCCCGAACGGAGGCAGAGGCCCTAACATGAGAGTAGTTGAAAAGCCGAAAAATTTCAGAAACAGTCTTTTCCGTCTTATCAAATACATGAAGCCATACAGAATCATGACTCTGTTTATGATTATATGTATACTCCTGGAAACATTTTTTCACACACTTTCACCTAAACTTTTAGGCGATGTGACAACGACTATATTTAACGGAATTCAGGAAAATACAGGCATTGATTTTACAAGGATATTTTATATCCTTTTCTCCTTAAGTCTGACATACCTTTTAAATATTGCATTTTCATATTTGCAGCAGGTTTTCATGTCTCGGATTTCGCAAAAAATGATGCAGTCTTTAAGACGTGAAATAGATTTAAAACTTGCAAAACTGCCACTTAAATATTTTGATAGCCAGACTTATGGTGAGGTTTTGAGCCGTGTTACAAATGATGTTGATACAATTTCAAACTCACTGCAGCAAACCCTGAGCCAGATTGTTTCCTCTTTAGGCACGTTCATCATGATAGTTGTAATGATGCTGATGATTAGTCCTACACTGACACTTGTTGCTGCTTTAACACTTCCCTTTTCATTTTTCCTGTCTGCTGCAGTTGTTAAAAAGTCTCAGAAATATTTCAGAGGACAGCAAAAATCCACAGGCAGAATGAGCGGTCACATTGAGGAAATGTATTCAGGTCATACAGTCATAAAACTTTTTAGCAGAGAAAAAGCAGCTAAGGCAGAGTTTGACAAGCTGAATGAAGAGCTATATGAAAACAATTTCAAAGCCACCTTTGCTTCGTCTGTCATGATGCCTATTACGGGGCTTATAGGAAACATCGGTTATGTCGCAATTTGTGTCATCGGAGGATTATTGGCAGCAAGCCGCGCCTTAGAGGTTGGCGGAATTCAGGCATTTATCCAATATCTCCGCCAGTTCAATATGCCTCTTTCTCAAATTGCAAATATTGCAAATGTGCTTCAGTCAACTGTCGCAGCGGCAGAGAGAATATTTGAGCTGTGCGACGAGGAAGAGGAGCCTGTTCTGTCTGAATACAAAAAGATTCCCGAGAAAATTTACGGTGATGTCGAATTTAAAAATGTATGTTTTGGCTATACAGGCAAAAAACAGCTTATAAAAAATCTTAATCTGAAAATTAATCGTGGCGAAAAAATTGCTATTGTCGGTCCTACAGGTGCAGGAAAGACTACACTCGTGAATCTGCTTATGAGATTTTATGACCTTGATTCAGGCCATATCATGATTGACTCAATTCCATGCGACCTCTTCTCAAGAGAAGATTTGAGGAAAGTTTTTGGAATGGTCTTACAGGATACTTGGCTTTTCAACGGTACAATACGTGCAAACCTTGCATACGGCAACCCGACTGCTACAGATGAAGAAATTGATAAAGCTGCAAAACGCGCGCACATTCACAGCTTTATCAAGGCTCTTCCAAACGGATATGATTTTCTGCTCAACGAAGATGCAACAAATATATCACAAGGACAAAAACAGTTACTCACAATAGCACGTGCCTTTCTTAAAAACCCAAAAATACTGATTTTAGATGAGGCAACAAGCTCCGTAGATACAAGAACAGAAGTGTTAATTCAGAAGGCTATGGCAGACCTTACCGAAGGAAGAACAAGTTTTATCATAGCTCACAGACTTTCAACAATCCGCGATGCTGATAAAATTCTTGTTATGAATGACGGTGCTATAATAGAACAGGGAAATCACGAGTCTCTGATGAAACAAAACGGATTTTATGCCGAGCTTTACAATAGCCAGTTTACGGAAAACAATGCCGTCTAGATAAGCCTTATATGATTTATCATAAAGCATAAATTAAAATTCGTCAAAAATTTTAATTTATGCTTTACCTTTTTAAGCCGTTATGTTATAATAATAAAAAAATAAGTTGAACAGGAAGGTAAAATTATGAGTTTTATAAATGACAGCTTCATGTTAAAGAACAAGACTGCAAAAAAACTTTATGATAAGGTAAAGAATTTACCAATCATAGACTATCATTGCCATATTTCCCCCAAGATGATTGCAGAAAATTACAAATTCAAAAATGCTTTTGAATTGTTCTTGGGCGGAGACCATTATAAATGGCGCCAGATGCGTACAAATGGTATAGACGAATATTACATAACAGGTGATGCTGACGATTATGAGAAATGGTTGAAGTTTTCACAGACCATGCCCCTTTTAATCGGCAACCCGCTTTATCATTGGACTCACCTTGAGCTTAAACGTTATTTTAATATTGATGAAACTCTTTCAGAAAAAACTGCAAAAGATATATGGGACAGAGTGAATGCATGTCTTGCAAAAGATGAATACAGCGTTCAGGGCCTTATTAAAATGTCAAATGTAGAGACCATCTGTACCACAGATGCACCATATGATACATTAGAATATCACAGACAGCTCAAAGACTTTTCTACAAAGGTTGTCCCAGCCTTCCGCCCTGACCTCGATAACATAAAGAGTGATATCGGAAGCAGAATGGATTTCTTCCATGAAAATGGTTGCCGTCTTTCAGACCACGCTGTTGACAAAATGGATGATGAAACCATAGAAAAGCTTGTTTACCTTGGTGAACAATATGCTAAGCGAGGATGGGTGTGGCAGCTTCATATCGGTGCTCTTAGAAATAACAATTCAAAAATGTTTGAGAAATTGGGTGCTGACACAGGTTTTGACTCAGTAAATGATTTTCAGATTGCCGAAGGTTTATCTAAAATTCTTGACAGCTTAGAGAAAAAAGACTGTCTTCCAAAAACTATTCTCTACACATTAAACCCTAAAGATAACTACGTTTTAGGCACGATGCTTGGTAACTTCCAGGGCGGTGGTGTTCCCGGAAAAATCCAGTTTGGTTCAGGCTGGTGGTTTAACGACCAGAGAGACGGAATGGAAAGCCAGATGAGAGCTCTCTCAAACCTTGGAATGTTATCACGATTTGTTGGTATGCTTACTGATTCAAGAAGCTTCGTTTCATATACAAGACATGAATATTTCAGAAGAATACTCTGTAACCTTCTGGGCAAATGGGTTGAAGAGGGAGAATATCCGCGTGACATGGAAACACTTGAAAAAATCGCAAAGGGTATCTGCTACAGCAACGCAAAGGAATATTTTGGTTTTTAAAAAATATAATATGCAACAGTTTTAAAGATTAAATTCATGCTTATTATATATGTACTAAAAACAAAACGGCTTATTATCTAATAAGCCGTTTTTTTAGTATTTTCTATATACTGCCTTGCAAGTAAAAATATGTCCATAATCAATATCAGTTATATTCCTTTAAATTTTCATTAAAATCACACTCATATACTTATTTGTCTAACAACGGAAACTCTGTTTTTCCTCCAAAACATTGACATAAACGGCTTGCTGTGTTAAAATGTCTTTAAAGATTTTAATACCGAAAGGATGACATAAAATGAAACTCGAAACAAAATGCTTGCATTCGGGATACTCTCCAAAAAATACAGAACCGAGAGTTGTTCCTATAGTCCAGAGCACAACATATGTTTATGATTCTACAGAAGAGGTTGCATCAGTTTTTGACGAGCCCACTAAATCTTTAATATACTCAAGATTTGCAAATCCAACCGTTATGGCTGTTGAGAACAAAATTGCCGATTTAGAAGGCGGTGTTGGCGCAATGTGCACATCATCAGGTCAGGCGGCATCCCTTCTTTCAATTCTAAATATCTGCCGTGCAGGCGACAGTTTTATAAGTACAACAGAAATATATGGCGGAACTGTAAACTTATTTGCATATACATTTAAAAAGCTTGGTATCGAGTGTATTTTTATTGATAAAAATGCAAGCGACGAAGAAATAATGAAGGCATTTAAGCCCAATACAAAGGCAGTTTTCGGCGAAACTATTGCAAACCCTGCTCTTTCAGTTTTTGATATCAGCCGATTTGCAAATATTGCGCACAAAAACAATGTTCCGTTAATCGTTGATAACACATTTGCAACTCCTGCGCTTTGCAGACCTATTGATTTTGGTGCAGATATTGTTATTCATTCAACATCAAAATATATGGACGGACACGCAGTTCAGGTAGGCGGTGTTATTGTAGACAGCGGTAACTTTGACTGGACAAACGGTAAATTCCCTGAGCTTGTTGAGCCCGATGAGTCATATCATGGCATTTCTTATGTTGAAACATATGGCAAAGCGGCTTATATAATCAAAGCAAGAATGCAGCTTATGAGAGACTTTGGTGTTTACCCTGCCGCACATTCTGCATTTCTTTTAAATCTCGGCCTTGAGACTCTTGCTGTCAGAATGAAACAGTATTGCGAAAATGCTCTTACAGTTGCTAAATATCTTCAAAACCACGAAATGATTGAGAGCATTAAATATCCGGGTCTTGAAAGCGATGTTGACTATCCTCTTACCCAGAAATATTTAAAAGGTGCAAGCGGTGTTATTTCACTCGTAATAAAAGGCGGAAAAGAAAATGCTATGAAGTTCATGAACTCCTTAGAACTTGCCTCAAACGAAGTTCATGTTGCAGACATACGCACATGTGTACTGCATCCCGCAAGCGAAACTCATCGCCAGCTTACTGATGAACAACTAGTTGCAGCCGGTATTGAGGCGGGTATGATAAGACTGTCCGTAGGACTCGAAAACGTTGAGGATATTCTGGCAGATCTTAATAAAGCATTTGAAGCTATCAAATAAATGAAAAAAATCCGTACAATTCATTTTAAATCAGCAAAAAATATGATATAAAAAAATGTGGCGAAAGCCACATTTTTTTATTGAACCGTATTTAAAGTCTCTATTGCTATATCCATCGATGGCGGAACTATCTGAATCCATGTCTGTCCAGGATTTAAGGAAATCTCTTCGCCATTTTCAAATTTATATGTTGTCTTTGTTTTTCTGTCAGGCTTTGACCATGTTATTTTTGCAATTTTACCGCCCGTAATGAAATATCCATCACCTGCGCCGACAGTCTTAACATCCTGTCTTCCTGAGGTGTCTCCCGGAATTGTAAAATTGGATGCTTTCTGAATTATAATGTTTTTAGGTGCTAAATGCACACCTTCCTGTGTAACATGACCTTTACCGTTTATATATCTTTTATACGTGTTTGATTCTTCGTCATATTCGTATGATGCCTTATAAAAACCAGCATACGGCAGTGTTATTCTAATTGCACTATCACCCGTAATTTCCTTATCCACCGCTGTTTTTCTGAAGTTTGATACATTTGATGTGTTTCTGTATTTCTTTGTTTCATCGGAAAACTTCATAATCTTTTCTATGCTCGAATATGCAGTATGCCATGACTTTGTATATGTTGCATCGCGCCAGAAAACATTATTCCCTTCCAGAACACCATTTATATTATTAATAGCATATGCGCTGATATCTTTTGATGCCTGCGGACTCCAGCCATAATGAACATAAATTGCATCATGCTCCATTGCATAATCTAAAAAGTAATGCCTTGATGAACGAATAGGACCGATTTTTTCTGTATCAGCATCTTTGAAAAGTGCCATCATTCTTGTTGCGCTTCCTTCGACATATGCCTCATAGATGAGGAATGCATCATCAACCCCCGCATGCGGACGGGCATCATTATTGTCATTATCTATCATCACCGCGATAATTCTTGAATCTGACTCAGGAGGAAGTGTCGGCTCAGGTGTAGCCGTGGGCAATTCAGAAGGCATGACATCTGCAGGTTCTGATATGCTGCACCCTGAAAGCATTATAACAAAAATCAAAAGTAATAAAAATATTTTTTTCATTTGTAACCCCTCCTAATTCAATTATTTTCTTTGTATAATTTTCTCTGTTACATATGTTACCTCATTTGCATTTACAGTAACAACAAAATACTCTACATCAAAAATTGAACTGTCACCATCATCTATGCCAATGTCAGACGGAAGCCCCGCCACTTCAATATACCTTACTCCGTCCTCGATAAAGGAACCATTATTTTCTCCTGCCCCAAAAACATAAACATTTATGCCTCGTTTTGACGCATCGGAAAGTATTTCCATCAAAATCTTTTTTTCTGCCGAAACAGTTGAAAGCGATATGTCATCTAAAAAAACGAAAAAATTTCCGCTTATTACTCTTTCTATATCGTTTTCTATGCTCTCCCATTGTGATTTATCCGAAGCATAAATTCCCCCTGAACTGTTTTTTACTGTCAGGAAGGCGCTTTTCTTGTGACTAAAGAAAGAATATTCCTTAGATGAAAAACTGTTTTCCATCAAACTTTTCATGAGCTCTGTGTCTACATTTCCTAAAACAGAATGCATATCACCTGAGCTTTTCATAGCATATGCTGCTCTGTTAACAGCATAAACATCAAATAGTGTTTTTGGTTTTGCAATATTCCCAAAAACAGTAAAGCTAAAGGAATCATCAGAATTTTTTTCGGACGCTATGTTGCTTTTATCCTGCAGTTTTATATCATCAGGAATATTTAATATCTCAGAATCGCCGACACATACAGAGGCAAAAGCACTCACCTTGTCGCAGGTTGCTTTAATCAACGCCCCGCTGTTTTTTGCGGTAAACACATTTCCGTCAATGTTACCCTCTCCTGAAACTGAAATCTCCACTTCCTGAGGTCTTACCTTTGCTGAATAACCATTTTCATCATAACCTGTAAGTTCAAGTACAAACTTTTCACCGGGACTGAGAGTAATATCCCTCTTATTAAACTTAAGTCTGTGAATATTTTCTAAAACATTAATTTTAATGGTGTTTTCCCACTGACCGCATCTACCCGAGATAACAACCTCACCTGAACCGTCTGCATAGAAGGTGTTGCCCTCAATTGTGCCACTGCCCTCTTTAATTTCATATGTCATTTTATCAGGTTCTATTTCTTCTGTCATTCTTAAATATTCGTCATATCCAAATGCCTTAATCTCCACACTATGCCCTGAGAAAACTTTATCTTCCGCGTCAAGTTTTATGGAATTTGTATTACCGAGCGGCACGGAAGTTATAATGCCGACTGAATTGATTACAGGCCTTTTATAATTATCGGAAGGTTTATTCATAACCTCATGACCGCTATCTGTCTTAGCAGTAAGAAGTGTAGAACCACCGCCATCGAAATTCAATGCATAATAACATCCCAACGACTGCATAAATTTTGCAAGTTCAGTCTGTGTCATACCTGCTGCTCCTGTTCTTCTACCGTCAACTGCAACAAGTGTCACAATTTTTCCCGACTTGTCAATACCTATAGCAGAACGCGGATTAAGTCCTGCGATATTATGAGAAAAAACTGTTTGAGCTTCTCCTTCTGACACCAAAACCCCGCCGCCTGAAACCGCATTTTCTATCTGCTCAAAATCTGGTGTGCTTTTTATATCAATTTTAACTTCGTCTCCCCAGTTAAAGTTTACATCTATAAAATCATTCTTTGTTACATTTGAGGCGAGCACATAACCATTTTCGGGAATTTTAGCAGGCTCATGCTCCCATAATTTTTCTGTTACCTTGCCGTCTTCTACAACAAGCTCTACAATACCGTTGCCTGAACCCAGAGAATATTCTCCCCACTCAGGTGTATACATACAAATACCGACTAAATCATCATATTTATTTATATGTCTCAGCTTTTCAGTTTCACCGTTTGGAGCTGTTATAGTTATGTCAAACTCGAAACTGTTTAGAAAAAGCTCTTCTCCGCCTTTTAGCTGATATAATACATTCATGTCCTCATCAACCGACGGCGTCGATATAAGTTCTGAGTTTATCATTTCCATACCGACAGCGCTTCCTCTTCCCGCCTGTCCCCTTTTTGCTGCAAAGAAATCCGCATTTATTGCCGCTACAGCATCTGCATTTTTTGCCATTTCCAAGGTGTTTAAAAGATAGCTTGCCCCTCGCGGATCTGAAAGCACTTCAAACGCAAGATGAGGCTTTGAAATATCAGCCGTTATTATATGTATGTCCTGCCAACCGCTATCTGTAAGTGTCTGTATTCTTTTATAATCAACACCCTCCATTATTGTTTTTTCCTCCTGCAGAGAACGGCTGATCGCACCCGCCTCCGCTGTTATAGAAAACAATAAAACCATAACAATAAAAATAGCAGATAGTTTCTTTTTTATAAACATTTTTCCTCCTATTTTACAACAGTTTTAAGATACTTTTCAAATTCTTCCCTTAAGTCATCTCTTTTTAATGCAAATTCCACTGTTGCCTCCAAATAGCCCTGCTTTGAGCCGACATCATATCTTCTGCCGCAAAAATCATACGCATAAACATTTCCCTCTGCCGCCATAGTCTTCAGCGCGTCTGTAAGCTGGATTTCTCCACCTGCACCGGGATTAGTGTGCTCTAAATATGAAAATACCTCAGGCTCAATAATATATCTTCCCAAAACTGCAATATTTGACGGAGGATTTTGCTTAGGCTTTTCTACCATGTCCTCTACTTCATATACCCTGTCAGCAATTTTGGTGCCTTTTATTATGCCATATTTTGAAGTTTCGCCTTCAGGTACAGTCTGCACCCCAAGAATACTTCCACCATATTTTTCATATTGGTCAATCATTTGCTTAAGACACGGAACCTCGCTATCTACAACATCATCTCCAAGCAGAACTGCAAAAGGCTCTGCTGATGCAAAGAATTTAGCACATAAGATAGCATGTCCCAAGCCCTTTGCCTCTTTTTGTCTCACATAATGTATGTTTGCAAGGCTTGAAATTTTTTGTATTTCCTCTAAATATGCAAATTTTCCGCTCTTTTCAAGCTCTGTTTCAAGCTCGTACGATTTATCAAAATGGTCTTCAACTGCTCTTTTTGTTCTTCCTGTTATTATTAATATGTCTTCTATCCCTGATGCAACTGCCTCTTCAACAATATACTGGAGTGTAGGCTTATCCACTATAGGAACCATTTCCTTTGGAACTGCCTTTGTTGCAGGCAAAAATCTTGTTCCGAGTCCTGCCGCAGGAATAACTGCTTTTGTTATTTTTTTCATAGGGTTTACTCCTCCTTTTTTGGCAATCTGTCTGCCGTTTTACTTAGGTTATCCACTTTCCAGCCATTAAGCGAATTTCTCATTGCAGTAAAAAGTCTTTTTTTTACCTCAGGGCTGTCTGTGTCAATATATGAAATTAAATCCTTTATATATTGTCTCTTGGAATTTCCATCAACTGTACACGTGCTCTTTACAACAGGAAGGCTGTTTTTATTGACATAATTTTTTATGTCTTTTTCCTCAACATATATAAGCGGTCTTATTAATGTTATATCTCTTCTGTCAAGGTATGTTTTCGGCGAAAATCCGCCTAACCTTCCTTCATAAATTAAGCTCAGCATAAATGTATCTACGGCATCATCGAAGTGGTGTCCTAAAGCAATTTTACTTATTCCTCTTTCTTTAGCCGCGCTATGAAGAGCCCCTCTTCTTAAATTGGCACATAATGCACACGGGTTTTTTTCCTTGCGTATATCAAACACGATTTTTTTTATGTCTGTTTTATCAATATGATACTCTACCTTTAATTCCTCACAAAGTTTTGAAACGGGCGAAAAGTCCATCCCGCTAAATCCCATATCAAGAGTAATCGCAACGACCTCGAATTTTTTAGGGTAAAACTCAGCGAGCTTCGAAAGGGCACACAGGAGCATGAGCGAATCCTTACCGCCTGAAACTCCGACGGCAATTCTTTCTCCTTCTTCTATCATATTATAATCTTCTACGGCACGCCGCATTAAACCTACTATTTTCTTCAAATTAAAACCCTCCGCAAAAGGCTTTCCCTCATTTTATAATTATCGGGGATTTTATATAATCAAGTCCGCTTTTTCCATTTTCTTTTTCCATGCAGAGCATAGAGTAAATATCAGTTGCGTAAATATCTTTTTCAAGCATTTTCATAGCCTCTTCTGGAAGAGATGCATCTGCTGTTTTTGTGATTATAGGGAAAACCGATTTTTTCTTAATTTGAGATAATATTTTTTCCCCGTGTTCATTAAATCCCAGAACACGTATATACCCAGGATTTTTAGTGATATCATCCTTTTTTATTGAAAGAAGAATATTTATAATAAGTCTGTCTATTCTCGTTTTTGTATATCTTTTCGTCTTTACGAAATCGGCTATTTCTTCTATTGTACTAAATCGGCTTCCTGCTTCTTTAAAACGGTATTGTATGCCTTCAGTCATATCTGCAACAGATGAAAGTTCATCAGGCGATTTAGTTCGCAGAAGATAGGTAATTACTGCATCCAACTTCTTTTTATCTTTAAAAATGTCTGCTTCTTTTAAAATTTTAACACATTCATCAGGAACAAATCCCGAATAATCTCTGCCTTCTGTGATGCATTTTCTTATATAACCCGCACTTGCAAAATCTCCATAAGGTTTATCTGCATCATGTTCACAGCCCTCCCTCAGAAGAGGAACTGGTCTTATAGTGCTTTTTAATTCTTTAAGCGCTTTTATATATTCAATCGCTAAAATATTATTAGGCTTTGACAAAACCGAGAAAAATTCATCACCGCAGGCAATCATTCTGGCAGAAGGATAACTCATTCCCTCTTTTAAGAGCTCAGTAATCTTTTCCTTGGTTTCTGTCTTTTCTATAATACAGGCAGCCCTATTTAAGCTTTCAATATTATCACACTCACAGCCAAAGGAAAGATAATCCACAACTCCAAGTCCGTCAGAAAGTCCTACCGCGCCTTTTGCAAAGCGTTCTGCCGACTGCGTCGCAAAAACTGTTGGTAGTTCTAAAACAAGGTCCGCACCTGATAAAAGCGCCATTTTAGCTCTATGCCATTTATCGCATATAGCGGGTGCTCCTCTTTGAACAAAGTTTCCGCTCATTATTGCAATGACACCGCCAGCATTAAGCAATTTTTTCTGTGACTCAATCTGAAATTTGTGCCCATTATGGAACGGATTGTATTCACAGATTATCGCAATGGTGCTCACTGCTTTCTCCCCTCTAATTCACGCGTCAAATCCTCCCACGAAAGACCTCTTTGGACCATAACAACCATCAAATGATATAAAAGGTCGCTCGCCTCATAGCGAAGCTCAGATACATCAGGATTTTTCGAAGCGATAATTACCTCTGCTGATTCTTCTCCAATCTTTTTAAGCTGTTTGTCTATTCCCTTATCAAATAAATAATTTGTGTATGAGCCCTCTTTTGGATTTGCCTTTCTGTCAGCTATTACATCATAAACATCTTTTAATACAGAAAGCATTGAAGGCTCGCTTGAATCCTCTATAAGATTTCCGTCTTCAATCTTTCTGAAAAAGCATGTTTTATTTCCTGTATGGCAAACAGGTCCACAAGGCTCGACCTTCAAAATCAAAGTATCACAGTCACAATCTATCATGATTTCTTTAACTAAAAGAAAGCTTCCTGATGTTTCTCCCTTAGTCCACAGCCTGTTTCGGCTTCGCGAGTAAAAAGTTGCCTTTTTCGTTTCTAAGGTTTTTTCGAAAGCCTCCTCATTCATATATGCAAGCATAAGAATTTTCCCTGAAATGTAATCTTGCGCTATCGCAGGAATCAATCCTTTTTCATCAAACTTTAAATTCATATATATTCGCCCTTTCTCAAATAAACAATTATATTCTTACCGGTATGCCTTCACTGTGCAAGTAGTTTTTAACACCTTCAATTGTAAGCTCCCTATAGTGGAAAAGTGACGCAGCTAAAGCTGCATCAGCCCCACCGAGTGTTAATGCTTCCTTAAAATGTATAAGGTTTCCTGCACCACCTGAGGCGATAACAGGGATATTTACAGCATCAGAGACAGCTCTTGTAAGTTCTAAATCATAACCCGCCTTTGTGCCGTCTGCATCCATACTGGTCAACAGAATTTCACCCGCGCCAAGCGTAGAGCATTTTTTCGCCCACTCTATTGCATCAAGGCCTGTATCAATTCTGCCCCCGTTTAGAAAAACAGAAAAAGACCCGTCTTCTCTCCTTTTTGCGTCAATCGCTACAACTACACATTGTGAGCCGAATTTATATGCCGCCTCACTAATGAGCTCGGGCCTTTTGATTGCCGCTGAGTTTACAGAAATTTTATCAGCACCTGCCATCAATATTTCCCTGAAATCTTCAACTGTCCTGATTCCGCCTCCAACCGTAAACGGTATAAAGACTTGTTCCGCTGTTTTATAAACAAGATTTAAAATAATATTTCTTGCATCATTTGATGCTGTAATATCTAAAAATACAAGCTCGTCAGCACCCGCTTTGTCATATGCTTTAGCAATTTCTACAGGGTCGCCCGCATCTTTTAAGTTCACAAAATTGACGCCTTTAACAACTCTCCCGTCATGCACATCAAGACATGGAATAATTCTTTTTGTCAGCATCCTTTAAGCACCTCCTGAGGATTAACCTTCCCTGCGTATAGCGCTTTGCCGACAATCACACCTTCGACTCCCGTAGGCTTTAAGCTTAAAATATCTTCCTTGCTTCCTATTCCGCCTGAGGCAATCACGCTCATTTTAACTGATGATGCCATAAGCTTCATAGCCTCTAAATTCGGTCCCGTCAGCATTCCGTCAGTTGCAATATCTGTATATATAATGGTTTTTACTCCCATCTTTTCAACTCTTTTAGCAAAATCAACGGCTTCAACATCTGAAATTTCTTCCCAGCCTGAAACTGCCACATAACCATCTTTTGCATCTATTGAAACAGCTATTTTCTCACCATATTCCTTTACTGCCGAAATCAGAAAATCCTCGTTTTGAAGGGCTGCCGTCCCTAAAATTACACGACTTATTCCACCGCTTATCAGCTCCTCAATATCAGAAAGCGAACGTATACCTCCGCCTGTTTGCACAGGAATCTTTAAAGTTTTTGCTATTTCTTTTATAATGTCCCTGTTATTTTGTCCTTTGCCTCTTGCTCCGTCCAAATCAACAGTATGAAGATAAACTCCCCCTAAGGCTTCCCATTTTTTTGCTGTTTCTACAGGGTCATCTCCGTAAATAGTTATATTATCAAATTTCCCCTGAGTAAGCCTTACGCATTTTGAGTCCTTTATGTCAATTGCAGGATATATTATCATTTTTCTTCCCTTTCTGAATATCGCGTTATAAATATTGATGTTCTGCCTTTAGCCTTATGTAAGCTAGGAATAAAATATTTACTCTGTCTTGCATTTTCTGTCATGGATAACCATGCCAACTACGGTAAATATTAATAGTGGGATATGGGTTATGAGAGATGGATACGCAGGCGCAATTAAATCATAACTGCACCAAAGCACCATATTCACTATTGTCCAGAATCTATATCTTGCTCCGTTTGGCTGACCTATACACATTATAAAAGTTAATGACGCAATTATGACAAGCGCGCTGAGCGTTGTTACACCTTTTGTTACCCACACATTAAGCACAATAATTGCAATTGCATAAAGTATAAGCAACCATTTTGGAAGAATTTTTCCCTTTGAGTCGAAGAAATAATTTATAAGTGTTTGCACTGCGCCTAAAAAACATGCCGCAGCGCCATTTAAACCTCTTCCGTCTAAGAGATAACTCATAGCAACTAAAATGTTACCGCAAAAAACAAAGAAGAGGATTAGTTTCATTTTTTCACCCTTTGTAAGCGATGCCAAAATCATTGACAACAAACCTAAAAAACTAAAAACAAACGGTAAAGTCTGCATATTTCCCCCTTGAATATCTGTCACTGTTTACTGATTAGAATAATTTAATGTTATACCTTGAAACATTCCCTTATTTATATGCTTATCATTATAATAGCTACAATACCTATACATATAGAACAGATTTGTTTTACAGTAAACTTTTCCTTGAAAATAATTCTTGCTGAAAACATCTGAAACATGGTCGCCAGACCGCTTATAGAAGGATTTAACACTATTGCGTCTATAAAAGAGTTGGCATATGTATTGAAATACTGGAATAATCCAAGGCTCCCTGCAATTGAGAAAACTAAAAGCAAATTCTTTTTATTGATTTTAAAATTCCTCTCAAGTTTCATTCCCTTTTGTACAAACACTAAAATAAATGTAACTAAAAATGCTATTAAATATCCTAAAAACACAAACTGTTTAACCTCACCTGCAAATTGTGATTTTGCAAATATTTTTTGTGTAACAGATATACCGCCTGTAGAAGAAAATGCCATGAGCACATAAAAAAGCCACTTGAAGTTAAACTTTTTTCCGTCTTTATGTGTATTTAAAAACAAAGCCAAAAGGCATAAAATAACGCCAATAATTTTTACTACTGTTAATTTTTCATTGATAAATATCACTGAAAACACTACCGGTATAACCATGCTTAAATTAACCAGCATACATGTTGCAGAAAACGGTCCCGATTTCAGCGCCAGTGCATAAAAAATCTGGAATGATGCACTAAGAATACCAAATGCCAGCGCATAAAATATAATACCTGTATTAATTCCTCCCCTGGCTGATATAGAAAAGAGAACAGCTGTAGAAGCAAAAACCAGACAGTTTGCAAGCACAGAATCTGTTGTATTTTTAATATCTCCTTTTGCCAGATTGCCCTGTATTGTCACCTTTAAACAAGACAAAAATGAACAAAATGTTATAATTAGTAATTGCATACATAGCCTCCATTTTAAGTTGTCATAACATAACGCTGTGTAAAGTAAAAACCAAAATCGTTTTTACATATTCTGCAGAAACATTTTTAATTTATGAGCTATTACTGCATGCCCATTATCGTTTGGATGCAGTCCATCAGGAATATATTTTTCTTGAATTTCCTTTATACCCGGTTGAAGTCCGCTCGTTGCAAATAAGTCAAGAACAGGAAGAGAATAGTACTCTGCTATCTCACGGATTATATCAACGTATTCCTTTAAAGATGCAAACTCTTCACTCTTATTAGTACCTGTCCTTTTCTCTTCGCCAATTCTATGTAATGGTGTCATTATAACTATTGTTTTTCCCAGATATTTCTTTATAAGTCCGCTAAACAAATAATGACAGGCTCCATAAAAAGTATCAGGTGTTTTGTCTTCAAACTGACCAATGGGTGCGTCCCCATGACCATAATCATTAGTTCCCCCGAACACAACAACTACATCGGCATCATCATCCATTTTGTCGAATCTCTCACAAAAAGAGTTAACATCTACAAAATCGTTTTTGGGCCTTTGGGGCGTTCCTTTTTGTATAGCATATCTCGTTCCGCTTATGCCATAGTTCCTCGCCTCTGCCAGACCAACCTCTTTTTTTAACAGCGCATGATACGCTGCTTCTTCAGAACTGATTTTTACTCCCTCTGTAATACTGTCTCCCAGAAAATTAATTTTTTTACCTTGTAAGTCCATATATGCCCCCATATGTTAATTATTTTATAATGTAACTGGCTATAATAAATATAATGTTAGTACTTTCCCTCTTTAACTTATTATAATCCATGCCAATTATACCACATAGCCATATTAAAATCAATCCCTTTGCCCATTTTAATAGAGCAAAGTAAAAATTGGTAAAATTCCGACCTTTTGTCTTAAAAAAAAGCCGCAAAGGAAATATCCTTTGCGGCAAAATATCATGTTTTATTATTCCTCTGCTGAATCAGCTTCTTGAGAAACTTCTATGCCAAGAGCTTCACCGATTGTTGCATCAAGCTCTTCTTTATACTCAGGAGCAGGTTCTTCCTCTTTATTTGATTCTTCAACCTCTTCTGAAGGTGCAGGAGCTTCCTGGGGCAGAAGTGCTCTTATGCTTAAGCCGATTTTCTTAGCTTCCCAGTCAATTTCAGTAATCTTAACATTAACTTCCTGACCTATTTCAAGCTCATCCTGCGGTTTTGCAATTCTCTTGTTTGCAATCTGAGAAATATGGATAAGACCGTCAACCGTCGGGAAAATTTCAGCGAATGCACCAAACGGGAGCATTCTCACAATTTTAACTGTGATTTCATCGTCTACATTTAATTTTGACTTCGCAATTTCCCATGGGTTATCCTCAGCTTTTTTAAATCCTAAAGAAACCTTTTTTGTTTCCTCATTTATATCCTTAATATAAACTTCTATTGAATCTCCGACTGAGAGAACCTCCGACGGATGTTTAATTCTTGACCAGCTTAGCTCTGAAATATGAACTAAAGCCTCAAAACCGCCGATATCAATGAACGCACCGAAGTTTGTGAGTGATTTAACAACACCGTTATATTTCTTGCCAATCTCCGCTGTTTCCCAGAATTTAGCTTCAAGTTCTTTCTTCTGTGCTACTAAAACGTTTTTAACTGAACCAACAATACGTTTTCTTCTGTCATTAACATCTATTATCACAAAAGGCACTGTTGTTCCTACAAGTGATGACAAATCGCTTAAATATCTGTCATTTGCCTGTGAAGCGGGAATAAATACACGGTTTGATTTGTAGTTAACAATCATACCTCCGTTTACAAGGTTTGCGACCTTGCCTTCAAGAATTGTTCCTTCTTCAAAACATTTTTGAATGTTTGACCATGTTTTGATTGCGTCAAGCTTTCTTTTTGAAAGCATGATATTTCCGTCTGCGTCATTGACTCTGACAACAAACACCTCAATCTCATCGCCGACTTTTACAACATCGCTCGGCTCAAGTGACGGGTCATCAGAAATTTCCGATGCGGGAATGAAACCGTCCTGCTTTACCTTGAGGTCAACTACAACCTCTGTCGGTCTAACTTCAATTACGGTTCCGGTTACTACGTCTCCTGTATTTAA
>SVJO01000009.1 GCA_015068935.1 Oscillospiraceae bacterium | reverse complement strand
TCCCGAAGGTGTGTTTCTGGGGGTGCGGCAAATAACCGTACAACTGTCGATAGGAGTGCTATCGGAGAGCTGTCATGTTATAAAGATACACTATAGATGTGTACTATTTTTCTGCCAAACTCTCCAAGTGGAAAGTTTGGTTTTTTAATTATTTTTAGGAGGTTTTATATATGAAAAAGTATAACATTGCCGTTGTAGGGGCAACAGGAATGGTAGGAAGAACATTCCTCAAAGTTTTGGAAGAAATTAACCTTCCTGTTGAAAACTATTATCTTCTTGCATCATCACGTTCAGCAGGAAGCAAAATAACATTTATGGGAAAAGAATATACAATTGAAGAATTAAATGAAAATTCATTTGACAGAGATATTGATATTGCTCTTTTCTCAGCAGGCGGTTCAACAAGCGAAAAATTTGCTCCTATTGCAGCATCAAAAGGTGTTGTTGTAATTGACAACTCAAGTGCTTGGAGAATGGACCCAAAAGTTCCGCTCGTTGTTCCTGAAGTTAATCCTGAGGACCTCAAATGGCACAATGGTATTATCGCAAACCCGAATTGCTCAACAATTCAGGCTATGGTTGCACTTCGTCCTCTCCAACTCAAGTATGGAATAAAGAGAATAGTTTATTCTACATATCAGGCCGTTTCAGGCGCAGGTATGGGCGGTTATCAGGATTTGGAAAACGGAATTAAGGGAATGGCTCCAAAGAAATTCAACCATCCGATTTTCAACAACTGTCTCCCGCAGATTGATGTATTCCTTCCTAACGGATACACAAAAGAAGAAATGAAAATGGTTAATGAGACTAAAAAAATACTTGGCGATGACAACATGAAAATTACTGCAACAACAGTAAGAGTTCCTGTTTTTGACTGCCATAGTGAATCAATAAATGTTGAACTTGAAAAACCCTTTGACCTTGATGAACTCAAAAATGTCTTGGCAAATGCTCCCGGTCTTGTTTTAGAAGATGATATTGATAACTGCGTATATCCAATGGCAGTTAATGCCAAAGGCAAAAACGAAACATTCGTGGGCCGCGTACGCCGTGATGAGAGCCTCGATAACGGTGTCAACCTTTGGGTTGTTGCTGACAACATCAGAAAGGGTGCTGCTACAAATGCAGTACAGATTGCTCAGAAAATGATTGAAATGGGCTTAATCTAATTCAGAAAGGAAGTCTGTTATGAAACCTGTTATTTTTGAAGGTGCCGGTGTAGCTATTGTAACACCGTTTACAGAAACCGGAATTGATTTTGATAAGCTTGGTGAGCTTATTGATTTCCAGATAGAAAACGAAACAGATGCCATCATCATCTGCGGAACAACAGGCGAAGCGGCAACCATGCCCGACAAAGAGCATTTATCCGCTATCGAATATACAGTAAATAAGGTTGCAGGAAGAATTCCTGTTATTGCAGGCACAGGAAGTAATGATACTGTTCATGGAATGCATTTGAGCAGCGAGGCAAAACGTCTTGGTGCTGATGCGCTCTTACTTGTTACTCCATACTATAATAAAACTAATCCAAAGGGACTTATTGCTCATTTTGACGCAATGGCTTCTGCAGGAGACCTGCCTGTCATTTTATATAATGTTCCGGGCAGAACAGGCATGAACATTCCTCTTGATGTAATCAAAGAGCTCAATAAAAGGGATTACTGCGTTGCAATCAAGGAAGCAAGCGGAAACATATCTTACGTTGCTGAAATTGCAGCAAGCTGCCCTGACCTTACAATATATTCAGGAAATGATGATATGATTGTTCCTGTAATGAGTCTTGGGGGAAAAGGTGTTATATCTGTTCTTTCTAATATCATGCCAAAAGAAACTCATGACATATGTGCGCTTTATGCACAGGGTCAGGTTAAAGAATCAGCTGCTCTTCAGCTCAGACTTTTAGAAGTTATTAATTCTCTCTTTTGCGAGGTTAACCCCATTCCTGTTAAAACAGCATTAAATCTTATGGGTATGAATGTAGGTAAGCTTCGTATGCCGCTTTGCGACATGGCTGACAAAAATTTAAACAGATTAAAAGCTGCACTCAAGGATGTGGGCTTGATTTAAAGGCGGTAGATACAAATGATAAATATATTACTGAGCGGTGCCTGCGGACGTATGGGGCAGGCAATTTCAGCACTCTGTGCTGACTTTGAAAATCTTAATATATCATGCGGATTTGATGCTTTTACGGGAATTGATACACAATATCCCGTCTATGATGATTTTGAAAAAATTAAAGAGCCTGTTGATGTTATCATTGATTTTTCAAACCCGTCAAATACCGAGAGACTTTTAGCTTATGCTAAAAAAAATAATATTCCGTGCATAGTTGCAACAACAGGTCTTTCCTCAGAACAGAGAGAACTTTTATCAAAAACCTCGAAAGATATTCCTGTTTTCTTCTCCGCCAATATGTCTCTTGGTGTAAATCTTATTATTGCTCTGGCTCAGAAGGCAGCAAAAATCCTTGGAGATAAATTTGACATTGAAATTATAGAAAAGCATCACAACCAAAAACTCGATGCTCCCAGCGGAACGGCTTTAGCTATAGCCGATGCCATTTCAGAAGCTGTTGATACATCTCCTCAATATACCTATGACAGACATTCTGTTCGCAAAAAACGAGACAAAAATGAAATCGGTATCCATGCTGTCAGAGGAGGAACAATTGTCGGCGAACATGATATCATTTTTGCAGGCAACCATGAAATTATTGAGATTAACCATCGTGCCGATTCGCGTGAGATTTTTGCAACAGGAGCTTTGAAAGCTGCTGAGTTCATTTATGGAAAACCATGCGGAATGTACAGCATGAAGGATTTATTTGGTGACGTATAACTGAAATTTTATACTTGCTGTGGTAAAATAATTTTATTTTACCACAGTTTTTTTATTATAATTATTCCTTTAATTTACTTATATAACAAAATTCATCATTATTTTTGGTATTTTTGTATAAAATATCTGCTCATTTTAAAAATTTTTTTAATAATATGCTTGACTTTATAAAAAAAATAGAATATAATGGAAATATCATCTTACATACAGGGGGCTTCTTTGTGCCAAATACTCCGGATAAAAATACGCTGTGTGAGTTTGACGGTATTCCCGAAGAAAAAATTGTATGTCTTGCTAAAGATGGAGATGACCGTGCTACAGAATACATAATCAATAAGTATATGGATTTTGTACGGATGAAATTCAGGTCGTATTTTTTAGTAGGCGCTGACCGCGAAGATGTGTTGCAGGAAGGTATGATAGGCCTCTATAAAGCTATCAGAGATTTTGATAAAGAAAAGAAAGTTTTGTTTAAGACGTTTGCCGAACTTTGTATAACAAGGCATATTATAACCGCGGTTAAGTCTTCAACACGTAAGAAGCATATTCCGCTCAATGGTTATGTATCGCTCGACAGGCCGGAAACAGATTATACTTATTTCGAGAGCACAAATTTCTGGAGAGAACAAAAAGAACTTGATCCTGAACAGATTATGATCGAGAAGGAAAACGTCAAAGGAATGAAAGGTAAAATCAACGATAATTTATCACCTTTCGAGGCGCAGGTTTTAATGTATCATCTTAACGGATATCCATACAGTAAAATTGCCGGGCTCATGCATAGAGACCCAAAATCAGTTGACAATGCACTTCAGCGCATCAAGAGAAAGCTTGAGAAATTTCTGAGCAATTCTTAATCAATATCCCGGTATTATCGAAGTTATGCTTCGTTATACATAATAAATTTTTTTAATAAACAAAAGTGAGGGAAACAAAATGTACGAAGACAAGACATTAGTTTGCAAGGACTGTGGAGCCGAATTCATTTTCACAGCAGGCGAACAAGAATTTTATGCTGAGAAAGGTTTTGAAAATGAACCTACTCGTTGCAAAGACTGCAGAGTAGCAAGAAAAGCTGCTTTAAGACAGTCAAGAGAAATGCACAC
Organism: Oscillospiraceae bacterium; assembly: GCA_015068935.1. Taxonomy (GTDB): domain Bacteria; phylum Bacillota; class Clostridia; order UBA1381; family UBA9506; genus SIG437. The sequence goes on along the minus strand of SVJO01000009.1, from coordinate 43,158 downwards.
AGCTATCTGTGCTGATTGCGGCAAAGAGGCTAAGGTTCCTTTTGAGCCAAAAGAAGACAGACCTGTATATTGCAGCGAATGCTTTGCAAATCACAAATAATTCCCTTTCTTTTGATTTAAAGGGAGAAATAATTCGGGGTGCTACCTAGCACCCCGTTTTTTATTGTGCTATATCCCAGTTTTAGAAATTTCTTGATAAATTATGTATTGCATGGTATAATTTATGCATAAGTAAGATAGCAAAGGGAAATGGAGTGAAACAATGAAAAAAGTTTTAAAAGTTATAGGAATAATTCTTCTTGTTTTGATTTTAATCATTGCAGGGCTCTCAATATGGAAATGGGACCTCATAAAATCTGTTTATATAGGACTAAGCTCAACACCTGATGAAATTTCCCGGAAAATTGACACAACACAGGAGAAAATGCAAAATAACATTGAATTCTATACAGGGATTACTCTCAGAGAACCTACGGATGAGGAGATGAAACTTTTATCCTCAGGTAAACTTACAAAGGCAGAACTTTTTGAAAAAATACTGAATGAAGCTATTGAAGAGTATTTGAAAAATAATGAAACGGAATCATTTGATACAAAATATGACCAGATAGTGGCAAAATACACCTCAGCCTTCTATTCTCTGAAACAAAAATATATTGGAATGCTTGACTCACTCATCAACGTTGCAAATGATGAGTTTCAGGCTCTCCCAAAAGAACAAAAAACAACGAAGAACCGTTCAAAAATCATTTCCAAATATATTAACGTAGCATCAGAATATGAATCTTCCTGCGACAACGAAGTTAATCTTCTGCTTGATTCAATGAAAGCAGAGCTTAAAGCAATTAATTCGGACACAAATATTGTTGATGCAATAAAAGAAGTTTATTATGAGGAAAAGAGCCTGAGAATATCATATTATACAAGCAAACTTAAATAACTTTAACGGGAGGTTAATATGGAACAACAAAAATTTTTAAAACTATTAGCAGACAAATATCCGACAATCCAGAGTGCCTCAACAGAAATAATTAACCTTCGCGCAATACTCAATCTTCCTAAAGGAACAGAGCATTTTGTAAGCGACATACATGGTGAATACGAAGAATTTCTTCATATCTTAAAAAATGCTTCCGGTGTTATTAAAACAAAGATTGACGAAACCTTTGGAAAGACACTTCCTGCAAAAGAAAGAAACGGACTTGCAACCCTAATATATTATCCTGAAGAAAAACTCAAGTCAATATCCCCTGACCACGAATGGTACTCAATTACGCTTTACCGTTTGATAGAGGTTTGTAAACAGGTTGCAGCAAAATACACCCGCTCTAAGGTGCGTAAAGCTCTTCCTAAAGACTTTGAGTATATTATTGATGAACTTCTCCATTGCGACGGAATCGCTACAAACAAAGAATTCTACTACACGGAAATTATCGAAACGATTATCGCTCTTGGAAGAGCCGATGCCTTTATCATTCAGCTCGCTAAACTTATTCAACGTTTTGCAATCGACCATTTGCATATTGTAGGCGACATTTTTGACAGAGGCCCAAGACCTGATATTATTTTAGAAAAGCTTATAACATACCATTCTATCGACGTACAATGGGGCAATCATGATATTGTCTGGATGGGTGCTGCTTTTGGAAGTGAAGTTTGTGCCGCCATCGTCGTTGCAAACTGTCTTAAATATAATAACTGTGATGTTTTAGAGGATGGCTACGGCATAAATTTAAGACAGCTTGATGTTTTTGCACGCGATTTTTATGGTTCGGATAATTGCACGCAATTCCAGCCTAAAGGCGGAGATAATATTGTTGTTGCACGTATGCATAAGGCAATCAGCATTATCCGTTTCAAGCTTGAGGACCAGCTTAAAATAAAATACCCTGAATTCATGATGGAAAACATGACATTCATCGACAAAATAGATGCTGAAAATTCACGTCTGGCTGAGTTTGAAATGAATGACTCCTCCTTCCCCACTTTAGACAAAGATGCTCCGTTTGAGCTGACAAAGGAAGAAAAAGAGGTCATAAAATCAATCACTAACTCATTTGTAAGCAATGAAAAACTACAACGTCACACTGCATTTTTAATGAATAAGGGCAGCCTGTATCTTACATATAACTCAAACCTTCTTTTCCATGGATGTGTTCCGCTAAACAGCGACGGAACCTTTACCGAAGTGCAGATGTTTGGAAACAAATACTCAGGAAAGCCATTTTTTGAGTTCTGCGAAAAGCAAGTCAAAACTGCCTATCGCGGAGAAGGTGAAACGAAAAAGCAGGCACTTGATTTTATATGGTACCTGTGGTGCGGCGAAAATTCACCACTCTTCGGCAAAAGCAAAATGGCAAGTTTTGAACGTTTTTTCCTTGTTGACAAAACAACTCATGATGAATATAAAAATCCCTATTTTAAACTGCAGGAAAACGAAGAAGTCTGCGATATGATTCTAAAGGAATGGGATTTAGACCCCGCCAAATCACATATTATCAACGGACATACACCTGTAAAATTTAAAAAAGGAGAAAATCCTGTGCGCGCAAACGGAAAGATGATTGTAATAGATGGTGGAATGTCAAAGCCATACAGAGAAAAGACAGGCATTGCAGGGTATACTCTCATTTATAATTCTTACGGATTATTACTTACTGCTCATCAGCATTTTGTGAGTATTGAAGATGCAATTACAAATGAGACAGATATCATTTCAACTCACTCCATTGTCGAAAATGTAGGCAGGCGCATCACAATAGCTGAAACTGATATAGGTAAACGTCTAAAAAGCAACATTGACGACCTTACGATGCTTTTAAAAGCATATAAAAATGGTGATATTAAGGAAAAATAAAAATGCAGGAGGATACATTATGGATTCAATTACTACACCGTCAGACAGAAAACATATGTGTGATGGAAGAGCCTGTCATCTGATAGCTGAGGAAGAAGTCAGCCATATAAGATTCTTCTCCCACGTAACTCTTTCAAAGGGCCAGGAGATAAAATATCATGAGCATCACGGCGAATATGAGATTTATTATATTCTCTCAGGAAAAGGGGCATATTCTGATAACGGTGTTGAAACAATCGTAAAAGCAGGCGACGTTACATATACAAAAAGCGGGAAAGGCCACAGTGTAAAATCCTTAGGCGATGAGCCGCTTGAATTTATCGCTGTAATAGTAGTAGAATAGTAACACAAAAAAGTGCAGTCTATAACCAACACTTAAAGACTGCACTTTTTATATTATAAATATTAGATGGGTAAATCTATTAACACTTGACATGCCTCTGCGTATAATATATAATATATTATATAACTAAATAAAAATCTTCGGGGCAGGGTGAAACTCCCGACCGGCGGTAAAGTCCGCAAGCGCTAAAGCGCATGAATTGGTGAAACTCCAATACCGACAGTAAAGTCTGGATGGAAGAAGATGCATAAAATTGTATTTTTACGGTTTGTTGTTTGTATTTGTCGCACCGAAGTGAATTTCTTCGGTGCTTTTTTAATTTCAGGAGGTATAATTATGAATCAGAAAACAAAAAAACTTACAATGCTTGCTATGCTTGCTGCGCTTTCATACGTGGTTATGTTAGTCGGACGTATCCCTATGGTAATGTTTTTAAAATATGACCCAAAAGATGTCATCATAACTATTGGAGGATTCATTTACGGACCGTTATCTGCAGCGGCAATTTCCGCTGTCGTTTCTTTAGTAGAAATGGTTACTGCAAGTGATACAGGATTTTACGGACTTGTTATGAACGTTGTATCTACATGCTCCTTTGCATGCACCGCATCTTTAATATACATGAAAAAACGTACACTTTGGGGTGCTGTTATCGGATTAATCGTAGGTTGTGTGTTTATGACGGGGGTAATGCTTTTGTGGAACTATTTTATTACCCCCCTCTATTTGTTGCAGCCTAAGGAAGTTGTAGCCGCGATGCTCCTTCCTGTATTCCTTCCGTTTAATCTTATAAAAGGCGGTCTGAATGCTGCCGTTACTATGCTTATATATAAACCTGTTGTTTCTGCACTCAGACGTGCAAACTTAATTGAGTCATCATATAATTCCAACCCACAGGGAAAACATAAGTCCTTAACCCTTGGCACAACTTTAACTTCAATATTTATTATAATCTGCCTTGTAATGATTGTTATGATTATCTGGAAATGATGAAAGCCCCAAAGAAATGATGCAGTTCATCTCTTTGGGGCTTTTACTCTTTTAATAAAATTATAAATTATTTTTCGTCTTTACAAACATCCTTAAAATACTTATAAGTGTCAACTTTAAGTTCGCCACATGCATCCTCATCGCAAGCAACAATACCGCAAGGATGAAGCTGGAGAGCGCTGATTGTCCATGCATGGTCAACACCGCCTTCAACACAATGACGAAGCGCACGAGCTTTATTATGACCGTTGATAAGAAGAAGAACCTCTTTAGAGTCACATACTGTACCAACACCAACAGAAAGAGCAGTTTTCGGCACTTTATCAGGGTCATTGTCAAAGAATCGCGAATTTACGATTAATGTATCCTGAGTAAGCGCACGAACACCCGTACGTGAAGTAAGCGAAGTAAACGGCTCATTAAATGCAATATGTCCATCTACACCGCTTCCGCCGAGGAAAAGGTCAATTCCGCCATAAGACTTTATTTTATCTTCATAACGCTGGCATTCTGCTTCTAGGTCATCAGCCATACCATTTAAAATGTTAATGTTTTCTCTGGGAATATCAATGTGATTAAAGAAGTTATCATGCATAAAATACCAATAACTCTGGTCGTGTTCTTTTGGAAGTCCTACATATTCATCCATGTTAAATGTTACAACATTTTTAAAGCTCACTAAGCCTTGCTTATTCATTTCAATCAATCTTTTATAAACACCAAGTGGTGATGAGCCAGTAGGAAGACCAAGTATAAATGGGCGATTTTCCTTGTGATTATTGATTGCATCAGCAATATGCTGCGCTGCCCATGCACACATTCCATCATAGTTTTCTTTGATAATAAGTTTCATTGTTTTCACACTCCCAATTTATTTTTATAATAATATATTATTTGGTTATACCCATAAGATATTATACATAATTATTTTTAATTTGTCTAGCAAAATTTTATTTTTTTTATATTTTATACAAAATCACAGAGCACACTGTTTGAAACATCTATACCCCGCTCCGATAAATAAAGCCTGTCACCTTTTTTTATCAGAAGTCCAAGAGAAATATTTCTTTTTATATTATACTTCTCTTCTATTTCTATGCCAAATTTCCTGTAAAATTCCGAAAAAGATACTCCGTCTGCTTTTCTTAGTCCCAAAAACATAAATTCGGACATCTCTTCATCTTTTGTAACTTTTTGAAGATTTTTCTTTTCTGTCGGACTGTTTATATAAGCATCGAAGTCGTCAGTTTTTTCATAACGATATCCGCCATAATATGAGCTTGCTTTAATCCCTACACCAATATAGGGTGTGAGATTCCAATATTTTAAGTTGTGCTTTGAATACATATTTCCTTTAGCAAAGTTTGATATTTCATAACGATTGTAGCCTTTATCTTTCAAATATTCTACAATAAAAGACTGCATATCGCGCTCTTTGTCATCGTCAAGAGGCTGGACCTCTCTTTCATAAAAGGCAGTTCCCGGCTCAATAATAAGGCTATAACACGAAATATGTGAAGGTGACATATCGGTTAGTTTTTCAAGAGTATTCTTTATGTCTTCAATTGTTTGATTTGGCAACCCAAACATCACATCAACACTGAAGTTTTCAAAGCCTGAGAGCTTTGCCTGATTTATGCACGAAATCGCCTCAATGCTGTTATGTGCTCTTCCGAGAAATGAAAGATGAGAATCGTTAAGCGATTGCACCCCTATGCTGAGTCTGTTAAAACCATACTCTTTTAAGGATTTAAAATATTCATAATCTGCAGTTTTGGGATTACACTCTATAGTTATCTCAGCGTTATCCGCTACTTTAAAATTATCATATACGGCGTCAATTAAAGTCTTTATCTGCTTAATATCAAGTGTCGTAGGAGTTCCTCCACCAACATATATGGTATCTATTTCCTCTCCGCTATATTCCTTCATATCCTCCAGGACGGCTGAAATATATTGCTCTTTTTTTTCACTTGATATTCCCTCAAATGATACAAAATCACAATATCCGCACTTTCTTATACAAAAAGGAATATGAATATAAAGTCCTGTCTTTTCCATGTTACTCATCTAATTTAAGCACCGACATAAATGCCTCCTGCGGCACCTCAACACTACCTACCTGACGCATACGCTTTTTGCCTTCCTTCTGTTTCTCCAAAAGCTTTTTCTTACGTGAAATGTCACCGCCGTAGCACTTAGCTAAAACATCTTTTCTCATAGCTTTGACAGTTTCACGTGCTATAATTTTATTTCCAATCGCTGCCTGAATAGGAATCTCAAAAAGCTGTCTGGGAATGGATTCTTTAAGCTTTTCAGCTATCTTTCTTCCCCTTGCATATGCCTTCGTTGAATGAACAATAAATGAAAGCGCATCAACCATATCACCATTTAGGAGAATATCCAGCTTAACAAGCTCTGACTGACTGTATCCAGCAATCTCATAGTCAAAGGAAGCATATCCCTTTGTTCGTGATTTTAAAGCATCAAAAAAGTCATATACTATCTCGTTTAGCGGCAAATCATAGTGGAGCTGCGCTCTACCCTCGTCAATATATGTCATATTATGATAAACCCCGCGTCTGTCCTGGCAAAGCTCCATAATGCTTCCGATATAATCGGTAGGAGTCATGATATCAGCTTTAACCATAGGCTCTTCCATATACTGTATTTCAGCAGGGTTTGGTAGGTTTGACGGGTTAGAAATTTCAAGCATTTCTCCGTTTGTTTTCATAACCTTGTATATAACACTGGGCGCAGTTGTTACAATATCTAAAAGATATTCCCTTTCAATACGCTCCTGTATTATTTCCATGTGCAAAAGCCCAAGAAAACCGCACCTGAACCCAAAGCCCAAAGCAACAGAAGTCTCCGCCTCATAAGATAGTGACGCATCATTTAGCTTGAGCTTTGCCAAAGCATCTCTCAAATCTTCATATTTGGCTCCGTCTGCCGGATAAATTCCGCAGAATACCATGGGATTAACCTGCTTATAACCCGCAAGAGGCTCTTTTGCCTGATTATAAGCAAGGGTTATCGTGTCGCCGACACGCGTATCTTCCACATTCTTAATGCTTGCAGTTAAGTACCCAACCTCGCCTGCTAAAAGCTCATCGCACTTTAAAAATCCTGACGGATGCAGATATCCGACTTCAACAACATCGAATTCCTTTCCCGTAGCCATGAGTCTTATCCTGTCGCCTGCTTTAACTGTTCCGTCCTTAACCCTGAAATATATTATTACTCCTTTATATGGGTCATAAAAACTATCGAAAATAAGCGCCTTAAGCGGAGCAGAACTGTCACCTTCCGGGGGTGGAACAATTTTTACTATTTGTTCTAAGACTTCATCTATACCTATCCCCTGCTTTGCAGAAATCTTCGGTGCATCTTCTGCTGGAATACCTATTACATTCTCAATCTCGCGAATAACAACATCAGGCTGAGCGGCAGGAAGGTCTATCTTATTTATAACAGGCATAATCTCTAAGTTATGGTCTATTGCTAAGTAGGTATTGGCAAGTGTCTGTGCCTCTATGCCCTGTGCTGCGTCAACTATTAAAATTGCGCCTTCGCATGCTGCCAGACTCCTGGAAACCTCATAATTAAAGTCGACGTGTCCCGGTGTATCTATAAGATTTAAAATATACTCCTCGCCGTCATTTGCCTGGTACTTAAGCCTGACTGCACGTGCTTTAATTGTAATACCCCTCTCGCGCTCAATATCCATATTATCTAAAATCTGGTCTTCCATTTCGCGCGCAGTTAAGAGTCCCGTAGTCTCTAAGAGTCTGTCGGCTAAGGTTGATTTGCCATGGTCTATATGTGCCACTATCGAAAAATTTCTTATATTTTCTTGTTTATGCATTTTTCCTCCGCATCAGGTTTAAAACACCTGCAATTAATTTTGAAAAATTACTTTGTGAATCTTCTGTATATGAAAGCTCTTCTATTTTCTCTCCTATGCCTGCCGCCATATTTGTACAGCAGGAAACAGCAAGAACCTTCATCCCGCTGTGCGCTGCACAGATAACTTCGGGAACTGTTGACATTCCCACTACATCAGCGCCTAAAATTTTAAGCATTCTAATTTCTGCAGGTGTCTCATAACATGGCCCCGGCATAAACGCATATACGCCTTCTTTTATATCTATGCCTTCTTTTTTTGCAACATCAAGTGCTAAATATCTCAGTTCCTTTGTATATGCATCAGACATATCATTAAAACGGGCGCCAAACACCTCAAGATTGGTTCCTCTAAGAGGTGTATCATCAAAAAACTTTATATGGTCCGAAACTATCATCATGTCGCCGACTTTAAAAGATTTATTTATCGCTCCAACGGCATTTGTCAGAATGATATTTTCTACACCCAGCCATTTAAGCACTCTTATATAAAAGGCCGTCTCCTGCATTGAATATCCTTCATAGTAATGAAATCTTCCGCACATCAAAATAACAGGAGTCCCAAAAAGAATTCCTGCTTCTAAAGTCCCTTTATGCATAGGAGCAGTTGAAACAGGGAAATACGGAATATCACTATAGGGAATTTGCTTTTTCTCCTGTAGGTTATCTGATAAAAACCCGAGTCCTGAACCAAGCACCAGAGCAGTTTCAGGAATCTCTTTTAATATACTCTTAATATATTCTGCGGCAGTCTTTATTTTTTCAATCATAAGTCTTTCCTATCTTAAAGGCACAAGGGGAATTCTCCCCTTGTGCTTTCTGATTATTATTTAAAATATTTAACACCCGATTCAAATATCTTCTGGTCCTGTTCGCCATAAACGTTTTTAGCAACATATTTGCCGATTCGCTCGGAGTGTCCCATCTTGCCTAAAATTCTTCCGCACGGGCTTGTTATACCCTCTATTGCATAAACTGAGCCGTTAGGGTTATAGGCAGTCTCATATGAAGGCTCGCCTTCTAAATCAACATACTGTGTTGCAACCTGTCCTTTTTCAATCAGTTCCTTAACCCATTCATCATTTGCAACAAATCTGCCCTCGCCATGTGATACGCTGATTGAATGAACATCACCTACATTGACTCCTGAAAGCCATGGTGAAAGGTTAGAACAAATACGGGTATAGACAGTCTGAGAAACGTGTCTTCCGATTTTATTATAAGTAAGTGTAGGTGAGTCTGCATCTAAATCTCTGATTTCACCATAAGGCAAGAGCCCGAGCTTAATGAGTGCCTGGAAACCATTACAAATACCAAGCATCAAGCCGTCGCGGTTTTTCAAGAGGTTTGTAACAGCCTCTTTAATCTCAGGGTTTCTGAATACAGTTGCAATAAATTTGCCTGAACCTTCAGGCTCGTCACCTGCAGAGAATCCGCCCGGAATCATAATAATCTGGCTTTCGCCAATACGTTTTGCCATTTCCTTAACAGACTCTGTAATATCTGATGCCGTTAAGTTCTTTATAACAAATATATCACTTTTTGCACCTGCTGCGCGGAATGAACGCATCGTATCATATTCACAGTTTGTTCCGGGGAATACGGGAATGAATACCCTCGGACATGCAAATGATTCTTTAGCTATTAGCGGCGAGCCGCTCATATATTCAATTTTTGCAATCGGTGCATCAATTTTTTCAGTTTTTGTAGGATATACTGCCTCTAATGGTTTTTCCCATGCCGCTTGGAGTTCTTCCAATGATATTTTTACCCCGCAGATTGAAATAAATTCCTCATTCGTTGTTGAGCCAATCTTTTCAGCATTAATTTGCATGCCCTTTTTAACTTCAACAATAATTGAACCAAGTTCAGGTGCAAAAAGTCTGTCCTTTACGCTGTCAGAAAGGTTAACACCTATTCTGTTACCAAATGCCATTTTTGCAACAGCCTCAGCAATACCACCGCTTCTTACGGTATAGCTTGAACGGATAATGCCCCTTTGTGCCAGAGCATGAATTTCATCATACATTTTTTTGATAGCTTCAAAATCAGGGAGGCCTGCCTTTGTTCTCGGCGCTCTGAATTCATATAGGTCACTCTCAGAGCTCTTAATATCTCCGCTGATTACTGTTTCTGCATTAATTGTATCAACAGCAAATGAAACAAGTGTTGGCGGAACATCTAAATCATTAAATGAACCTGACATTGAGTCTTTACCGCCAATTGCTCCTATTTTTAGGCTTGTCTGCGCAAGATATGCACCCAAAAGTGCAGAAAGTGGCTTACCCCATCTCGATTTATCATTGTTTAGTCTTTCAAAATATTCCTGGAATGTGAGATATATCTTCTTATAATCACCGCCTGCAGCAACAATTTTTGCAACAGACTCAACGACTGCATATGCTGCACCTACAAATGGATTGAGCTTAGACAGTACAGGGTTATATCCAAATGACATAAGTGTTGCAGTTGTTGTCTCTCCATGAAGAACAGGGACTTTAGCCGCCATGACTTCATTAGGAGTTATTCTGTATTTACCGCCAAACGGCATTAAAACTGTGCCTTTTCCGATTGATGAGTCAAACATTTCGCAAAGACCTTTTTGCGATGCTACGTTTAAATCACTCATCACATTCAAATATTTTGATTTTATATCAGATTCCTTTTCTCCTTCAAAGAAGCCTTCAGCATCGCTTAACTCAACATACGCATCAGTTTTCTTTGTGGCACCGTTTGTGTTTAAGAAATCGCGCGAAATATCGCAGATTGCCTTACCTCTCCAAAGCATTGTGAGTCTGTTTTTATCTGTAACCTCTGCAACAGCTGTTGCTTCTAAGTTTTCTGAATGTGCCAGTTCTATGAATTTTTCAACATTTTCTTTAGCTACAACAACTGCCATACGTTCCTGAGACTCAGAAATTGCAAGCTCTGTTCCGCCTAAACCTTCATATTTTTTAGGCACTTTGTCAAGGTTAATCACAAGGCCGTCTGCAAGCTCGCCGATAGCAACAGAAACACCGCCTGCGCCAAAGTCATTACATCTTTTGATTAACTTTGTAACTTCGCCGTTTCTGAAAAGTCTCTGGAGCTTTCTCTCCTCAGGCGCATTACCCTTTTGCACCTCAGCACCGCAGGTTTCTAAAGATTCCTCTGTATGTGCTTTAGATGAGCCTGTAGCTCCTCCGCAACCATCGCGTCCTGTTCTGCCACCTAGCAATATAATAATATCTGTAGGCTGGGGACGCTCTCTTACTACGTTTTCCTTGGGTGCTGCAGCAATAACTGCACCAATTTCCATTCTCTTTGCAACATAGCCTTCATCATATATTTCAGTAACCTGACCTGTAGCTAAACCAATCTGGTTTCCGTATGAACTGTAGCCCTGAGCCGCTCCCTTTGAGATTTTTCTTTGCATGAGCTTTCCGCTTACAGTTTCGGCAAGCGTCTTATTCGGGTCTCCTGAGCCTGTTACACGCATTGCCTGATATACATAAGCTCTGCCCGAAAGCGGGTCACGTATAGCACCGCCAAGACATGTTGCGGCACCGCCGAATGGCTCTATTTCAGTTGGGTGGTTATGCGTCTCATTTTTAAACATTATGAGCCATTTTTCAATATTGCCGTCTACGTCAACATCTGCTTCAATGCTGCATGCGTTAATTTCTTCAGACTGGTCAAGCTCTGCCAGATATCCGCCCGCTTTAAGCTCTTTTACAGCTATTGTGGCAACATCCATTAAAGTAATGTCTTTTTTCTTTTCAATATATAAAGTTTCACGCGCCTTTATGTATCTTCCGAAAACTTCTTTTGCGGCAAGAGTTGCGCTGTTTGACGCAAATTCTATATTTTCAAGTTTGGTTAAGAATGTAGTATGACGGCAATGGTCAGACCAGTATGTATCAATCATGCGCATTTCTGTCATAGTGGGATTGCGCTTCTCTTCTTCGGCAAAATATTCACGACAGAATTTTATGTCATCTAAATCCATTGCAAAGCCATATGTCTTAATCATAGCGGCAAGCTCATCATCTGTTGCCTCTTTAAACCCATCCATAATCTCAATATCAGCAGGAATTTCTGTCTTCATATCAAGTGTCTCAGGCTTTTCGAGTTCAGCCTCATGGGATTCAACAGGATTTATGATATATTTTTTGATTTTGTCAATTTCTGCATCTTCTATGTCGCCCAAAAGCACAATAAGCTTAGCACAACGAACCTTGGGCCTGTCCTTCTGCGTTAAAAGCTGCACACATTCAGCAGCAGATGCAGCTCTCTGGTCATACTGCCCCGGAAGATACTCAATTGCAATTATTTTAGCGCCCTCGGGGATTTGGTACTGCTCGTCATATGCAAAGTCTACTGGTGGCTCGGAAAAGATTATATCCCTTGCCTTTTCATATTCCTCATCAGTCACACCCTGTATATCATAGCGGTTAACAATTTTTAGACCGCAAAGACCGTCTATCAGCAAATTTTCTTTAATATCCTTCAAAAGACCTCTGGCTTCAACGTCAAAGCCCGGTTTCTTTTCAACATAAATTCTTCTTACAGTATTCAATGAAGAGTCATTCCTTTCGCATAAATTTATACATTTTACATTTTATCACAAAATGGTATGGTTTGCAAGATTTTTATGGACTTTTGCCTGCTATTTCGCAAAAAAACAGTGACAAAAGAATTTGTCACTGTTTAGCATTAATATTCAATTACACCTTCATAAATAAGATTTGCATTACCTGTAAGATAAACGGCTTCGTCTGTGTATCTTACAATAACCTTACCGCCTGCTAAACGCACTGTAATGTCCTCATCCTTATTACAATATCCGTTTTCCACAGCAGCAACAACAGCAGCACATGCCCCCGTTCCGCAGGCAAGAGTTTCCCCGTTGCCGCGTTCCCATACACGCATAATTAGAGTGCTCTCATCAACAACCTTAACAAACTCTGTATTTACCCTTTCAGGGAAAATCTCAGCCGTTTCAAATTTCGGACCGATTTTTTCAATGTCAAGTGTTGCAATTCTGTCTTTAAATACTACACAGTGGGGATTACCCATCGAAACACAGGTTATATTGTATTCCTCTCCGCCTATTTTAACAGATTTGTTTATTACTGAGTCTCCGTCAAGATTTACAGGAAGGCTTGCAGGAGCTAAATTTGGCTTGCCCATATTTACACGAGCTGAACCAACTTTACCATTAAACGAATAAACCTTAACCTCTTTAATACCTGATGCAGTTTCAATAGTCATATCTTTTTTATTGACTATGCCCTTGTCCTTTAAATACTTAGCAACGCATCTTATACAGTTTCCTGCCATCATGCCTTCGGTGCCGTCTTTATTAAATACTCTCATTTTAGCATCAGCAATATCTGATTTTTCCATAAGGACAATACCGTCACCGCCGATTGAATAGTTCCTTTCAACACAGCGGATACAAAGTGATTCAGGGCTTGTGATGTCTCCTTCAAAATTATCAAAGAAGATATAGTCATTGCCTGAACCTTGCATCTTAAAGAACGGAATTTTCTGATGCTCAGGTCTTAGATTATTGATATCTACAAGCTCTGTATTTCCCTCGTTATAGCGGCTTGCAATAATGTCAGCAAGAGCATTTGCAGTATCAAGCGATGTAAGACAAGCAACGGAAAGCTGTAGAGCTCGTCTGTGGAGCTTGATATAATTTGAAATTCCATCATCTCCGCCTGAATTTGTATAGATAATATAATCAATCTTTCCTTCTTCCATAAGACTGATTACGCTGTTATCTCCAAACAATTCTTTAACCTCAATGACATCAACCCCGAGTCTTTCTATAATTTCTGCTGACTCGCTGCTTGCATAAATTGTAAGTCCTAAATTGTTGAACTTGTCCGCAAGTTTAATGAGGTCGTAGCTGTCTTTTGTCGCAACATTCATATAAACGCCGCCGATTTTACTTGCTCCGAGATTAAACCCTGCAGAGACAAGACCTTTAAACACGGCCTCTGTCATCGTTCTTCCTATTCCCAAAACCTCACCTGTTGACTTCATTTCAGGCCCTAAGAGTGAGTTAACATCTGACAGCTTTTCAAATGAGAATACGGGAACCTTAACAGCAACATATGGAGATGACTTATAAAGTCCTGTTCCATAGCCGAGCTCTGATAAATCCTCGCCAAGCATTACCTTCGTTGCAAGCTCTACCATAGGAACTCCCGTTACCTTGCTTATATAAGGTATTGTTCTTGATGCTCTCGGGTTAACCTCAATTACATAGAGTTCATTTTTGTTCACAAGGTACTGAATGTTGATTAAACCTTTTGTTCCCATAGCTAAGGCAAGCTTTTCTGAACATTCAATCATTTTTTCAAGTATTTTATCACTTAAGTTAAACGGAGGATACACGGCAATTGAGTCTCCTGAGTGAACACCTGCTCTTTCAATATGCTCCATTACCCCCGGGATTAAGACGTTTTTGCCATCGGAAATAACGTCAACCTCAAGCTCTTTGCCCATCATATATTTATCTACTAAAACAGGATTTTCAATTTCCTGCATTAAGATAATCTTCATATATCGGTTAACGTCTTCGTCGCTGTATGCAATGGTCATGTTCTGACCGCCGATTACGTATGACGGACGGAGCAAAACAGGATAACCAAGACTGTTTGCCGCACTGAGCGCCTCCTCATTTGTCAAAACTCCCATTCCCTTAGGTCTTCTTATATCAAACTTTTCAAGAAGGGCATCAAAACGTTCTCTGTCCTCTGCCATATCAATGCTTTCAGCAGACGTTCCGAGAATTTTTATACCTTGTCTGTCTAAGAACTGAGTGAGCTTTATAGCAGTCTGTCCGCCAAATGCCACAACGACACCAATGGGGTTTTCAACCTTAATTACGTTCATAACATCTTCTTCTGTTAGCGGCTCAAAGTAGAGTCTGTCTGCTGTATCAAAGTCTGTTGAAACAGTTTCGGGGTTATTATTTATAATAACAACCTCATAACCCATTTTCTTTAATGTCCAAACACAATGAACTGAAGAATAGTCAAATTCAATACCCTGTCCGATACGGATAGGACCTGAACCTAAAACTATAATTTTTTTGTTATGTTTTTCTACTCTTTCCCTTGCCTCGCAATGCTCATCATAAGTTGAGTAGAAATACGGAGTCTGCGCTTTAAATTCAGCTGCACATGTGTCAACCATTTTATAAACTGAGTGACGTTTTCCGGGAAGATCATGGCCGCTTATTCTCTTTAATGCCTTGTCTGTATATCCGAGTTTTTTACCTCTTAGATATATCTCTTCCGAAAGCTCATTGTTTTCAATGGATTTTTCAAAATCTGCAAGGTTTTTGATTTTAGCAATAAAGAATTTGTCAATCTTTGTTATCTCATTAATCTCTTCAACGGAAATGCCCTGCTTTAATGCTTCATATACCGCAAAGAGTCTTAAATCGTCAAGTTTTGTGAGCTGCTCTTTAATGTCTATGCCTTCCATCGCAGGATTATTTAATGTATCAAGACCGATTTCAGCACCGCGCACAGCCTTCATAATTGCCATTTCAAAGCTCGGCGCAATTGACATTACTTCACCCGTTGCCTTCATCTGCGTGCCAAGTTTTCTGCTTGAATACACAAATTTATCAAACGGCCACTTAGGAAATTTAACAACAACATAGTCAATCGTTGGCTCAAAGCAAGCCCATGTGTTGCCTGTTACATCATTTCTTATTTCGTCAAGAGTATAACCTAACGCAATCTTACTTGTAACTTTGGCAATAGGATAACCCGTCGCCTTACTTGCTAAAGCTGATGACCTTGAAACACGCGGATTAACCTCAATTACAGCATATTCAAAGCTGTCAGGGTTTAATGCAAACTGGCAGTTGCAACCGCCTTCTATTTCAAGCTCTGTTATAATATCAAGCGATGCCTGCTTCAGCATCTGGTATTCCTTATCTGAAAGTGTAAGTGCAGGCGCAGCAACTATACTGTCGCCTGTATGAATACCAACAGGGTCAAAGTTTTCCATACTGCAGATGGTAATAGCATTTCCTGCAGAATCGCGCATTACCTCAAATTCAATTTCTTTCCAGCCGTAAATATATTTCTCAACAAGAATCTGTGTGATAGGTGAAAGCAGAAGTCCGTTTGAGGCAATTGTGATAAATTCATCGCGGTTGTATGCAACACCGCCGCCACCGCCGCCAAGCGTAAATGCAGGACGGATAATGACGGGATAGCCTATGCTTTCAGCAATCTGAAGAGCCCTGTCAATATCGGTTGCAATATCTGAAGGTATGCAAGGCTGTCCGATTTTAAGCATCGTTTCTTTAAAGAGCTCTCTGTCTTCTGCCTTATCAATTGCATCTGCATTTGTGCCAAGAAGTTTAACTCCCATTTTCTTTAAGAATCCGCTTTTATTAAGCTGCATTGCAACAGTCAGACCTGTTTGTCCTCCGAGCGATGCTAAAAGACTGTCAGGGCGTTCTTTTTCAATTATTCTCATAATTGTCTGCTCTGTGAGCGGCTCTAAATATATCTCATCTGCTAAAGCCTTATCAGTCATAATTGTAGCAGGGTTTGAATTTACTAAAACAACATTAAGACCTGCATCTTTGAGCACACGACAAGCCTGAGCACCGGCATAGTCAAACTCCGCTGCCTGACCTATAACAATAGGACCTGAGCCTATTACCAAAACTTTTTTAATATCTGGATTCAATGGCATTAAAAAGCACCTCCCATTAATTTCATAAACTTATCATAGAGCGCTTTTTTATCCCTTGCAATCGGATGGAATTGAACAGAGAAAGCATTTAACCCCGTATATTCTATCCCTTCGCATGTTCCGTCGTTTGCGTTCTCATGAGTAATTACTCCGCCGGCACAAGCTACACTTTCTGTCTTGACAGCGAATCCATGATTTTGATTTGTAATTGAAACAATTCCCGCCTCTATATTTTTTACGGGCTGATTTGCTCCTCTGTGTCCATATTTAAGTTTTATTATTTCTCCGCCCTGACAAAGTGCCATGAGTTCATGTCCAAGACACACCCCGAATACAGGGATTTTTCCCATCAGCTTTTTAATCTGCGCTATAGCCTCTTCATTTTCACATGGATCTCCGGGACCGTTTGAAATTACCAGTCCGTCAGCGCCTAAAGACAAAATTTCTTCAGCAGAACTGCTATACGGCATGCTTATAACCTCACAGCCTCTCTCTGTCAGTTCTTTAACAATGGCTGACTTATCACCAAAATCATAAACTGCGACTGTATATTTTTTGTCGCCTTTGGCATTATAAATTTTCTTTTCTCCGCTTGCAACTGCTGCGACAGCTTTTTTGATTTTATAATCTGCAAGTCCGTCTGTTGCATTTTCCGGAAGTTCACTTACAATTTTTGCCGCCATTGTTCCTTTTTCTCTTAAAATTCTTGTAATCTCACGCGTGTCAACGTCATATATTCCGGGAATTCCCTCTTCCTTAAGATATGAGTCTAAATCCTGCTCTAATCTGAAATTAGAAGGATACTCACACCATTCTTTTACGATGTACGCACTTACATATGATTTTCTGCTTTCCACATCAGCAAAAATCATTCCGCAGTTTCCTATCATCGGGAATGTCTGCAAAACAATTTGTCCATAATAGCTTGGGTCTGTAAGCGTTTCGATATATCCGCCCATGCCGGTAGTGAATACAATCTCACCTACTGCATCACTGTCTGCGCCAAATCTCTTGCCACAGAAAACGTGACCGTCTTCCAAAATGATATAAGCATTTTTCGCCATACCAGAATCATCCCTTTCTTTAGTATTGGGTTAGTCTTTTGAAAGTTGAATCATTTTTTATAAAAATTCTATACTTTTCAATCTATCCTTAATTTTTATTTTTTACTGTCTCCTAAGAGCTTAACTAAAACAGCTTTCTGTGCATGAATTCTGTTTTCTGCCTGGTCAAAAATTTCGTTTGCGTGTTCTTCAAAAACTTTATCTGTTATTTCCTCTTCACGATGTGCAGGCAGACAATGTAAAACAATAGCATCAGCTTTGGCAACTGCCATAACATTATCGTTTATCTGATAATCCTTAAAGTCTTTCCTTCTCTGCTCGGCTTCGCCCTCTTGTCCCATTGAAGCCCAAACGTCTGTATATAAAACATCTGCATCTTTTGCCGCATCTATTACAGAATCTGTACATAAGAATTCTCCGTTTTCTTTTGCCCATGCCATAATTTCACTGTCAGGCTGATAGTTTTCAGGGCATGCAACAGTCACCTTCATTCCCATTTTTATACCGCCGACAATAAGAGAGTTTGCCATGTTGTTGCCATCACCGACAAAGCATAGCTTTAATCCTTTTAGTGAATTTTTATATTCTCTTATAGTCATTAAATCAGCTAAAACCTGACAAGGATGCGCAAAATCAGTAAGTCCGTTAATAATCGGAATTGAGCCGTATCTGCTGAGTTCTTCTACATCTTCCTGCTCGTATGTTCTTATCATAATGCCGTCTAGATAGCGCGATAAAACCCTTGCTGTATCACGTACAGGCTCGCCTCTTCCTAGCTGAATATCATTTGAGCTTAAAAAAAGTGCCTGACCTCCCAGTTCATACATGCCGACCTCGAAGGAAACCCTCGTTCTTGTTGATGATTTGGAGAAAATCATACCAAGTGTTTTTCCCTCTAAATATTTATGAGGAATATTATTTTTTTTATCATATTTGAGCTGGTCAGCTAGGTTCAATATTGATAAAATTTCATCATGAGATAAGTCCTTAAGCTTTAATAAATGTTCCATATTTTAATATCCTCCGCAAATTCATTCTGCTATTGCTTCTTTTAAAATCTTGATTGCTTCTTTAAGTTCTTCATCGGAAATTGTCAGTGCCGGCAAAAGTCTCACCTTGGTTTTGGCAGTCAAAACTATCACCCCGCGCTCCAAACATTTCTTTAAGATTTCCTTGTTATCTTTTTCTGTCTCAACACCAAGCATAAGACCAAGCCCTGAAATGCTTTTTACTCCCTTAGCTCCGCTTAATTCATCAAAAATATATTTGCTCTTTCTTTTAACTCCGTCTAAAATTTTGTCGTCTATCCTTGAAAGAATTGAATAAGCTCCGGCACACACAACAGGATTTCCTCCAAATGTCGAGCCGTGTGTCCCTGCCGACAGTGTATCCTTTATTTTATCAGAAAACATTGTCGCACCGATTGGAAGTCCGCCACCGAGACCTTTAGCAGTTGATACAATATCCGGACAAACGTCATAACCCTGATATGCATAAAGATAACCTGTTCTGCCGTTTCCTGTCTGCACTTCATCTATGATAAATATTATATCTTTTTCTCTGCAAATCTTTTCAATTTCTTTTACGTACTCAGGACAAAGTACATTAACTCCGCCCTCGCCCTGAACAAGCTCAATCATTATTGCGCAAACATTATTATCCTTGACAGCCTTTTTCATTTCTTCAATGTCGTTTGCAGGGACATGTCTGAAGCCCTCTGTAAACGGTCCGAAATGAGTATGGAAATTATCCTGACCCGTTGCAGAAATAGTGGTGAGCGTTCTTCCATGGAAACTGTCTTTTAATGTTATTATAACATTTCTGTTATCCCCGTATTTATCACTTGAATACTTCCTTGCCGCCTTGATTGCACATTCATTAGCTTCTGCTCCCGAATTTGAAAAGAATACTTTTTTCATACCCGTACGAATACACAAAAGCTCCGCAAGCTTAGCCTGCGGGGCAGTATAATAAAGATTTGACGCATGCTGAATGAGCGAAAGTTGCTCTGTCACTGCGTTTTTGTATTCATCATCACAGAAGCCGAATCCGTTAACAGCGATACCTGCGCCAAGGTCAATATATTTCTTGCCGCTATAGTCAAAGCACGTTGACCCTTTGCCTTCTTTAATGCAAAGGTCAGTCCTTGCGTATGTTGGTGCTATATACTCTGAATCCAGTTTCTTAATATCTAACATTTTTCTGTCCTTTCTTACATTAACTCTTCTGCGCTTGCCATATTAAACAAACATTGTTCCTATTCCTTCATCTGTTAAGACTTCAATCAGGATTGAATGAGGGACTCTTCCGTCTATAATAAAGACCTTATTAACACCTCGTCTTATAGCCTCTGTACAACATTCAACCTTAGGAATCATACCGCCTGAGATTATTCCCTCTTTAACAAGCTGTGGAGCTTCGCTTACATTAACCTTTGAAATAAGTGAGTTCTCATCATCTTTATCACGCAAAAGGCCCTTTATGTCGGTCATGGAAATCAAACTTTCCGCTCCGAGTGCGCCTGCTATTCTGGCAGCCGCTGTATCTGCATTTATGTTATATGTATTTCCCTCATCATCACAACCCACAGTTGCAATAACCGGAATATATCCCTTTTCAATGGTGTCTGTAATAATCTCTGTATTAACCTCTGTTATTTCTCCTACGAATCCAAGCTCTTTTCTTAATGGAACTGCTTTAATCATGTGTCCGTCTGTTCCGCAAAGACCTATTGCTTTTCCTCCGACCATTTCAATAAGATTAACTAGGTTTTTATTAATTTTTCCAGCTAAAACCATCTGTGCAATTTCAACTGTTTCTTTGTCTGTCACTCTAAGCCCGTCAATAAACTCTGTCTGCTTTCCTACCTTTTTCATCATTTCGGAAATTTCAGGACCGCCTCCATGAACCAGCACAACCTTAATGCCAATTAATGTAAGCATCACTATATCTCTCATGACAGCACTTTTAAGTTCATCATCTATCATTGCGTTGCCGCCGTATTTTACAACTATTATTTTATTGTTATATTTCTGTATGTAGGGAAGTGCCTTGATTAAAACCTCTGCTCTTTCCATATTTGATATATACACGATTTTTCCTCCTATTTTCTTTATCAGGTTCTGTAATCGCCGTTAATTTTAACATAGTCGTATGTCAGGTCACAACCCCATGCTGTTGCCTTGCTTTCTCCTGAGAGCAAATCAATATTAATTATTATCTCATCTTCTGTAAGTATTTCTTTTGCCTTTTCTTCTGAAAATTCTATTCCTGCTCCGTTTTCGCAGACAGGCAAAATTCCCTTACATGATTCAAATGAAACACAAACCTTATTTATATCAATATCAGCGCCGCTATAGCCTATAGCACATAAAACTCTTCCCCAGTTGGCATCGGCACCGAACATTGCTGCCTTTAAAAGACTTGAGCATACAACCGATTTTGCAACAATCTTTGCTGTTTTTTCATCTTTTGCCCCTGTTACATTACTGGTTATAAGTTTCGTTGCGCCCTCTCCGTCTTTTGCAATCATGCGGCACAAATATTTTGTAACCGTTGCTAAAGCCTCGCAAAACACATCATAATCAGCGCCCTCTGATATTATTTCTTCGTTTCCTGCCTCTCCGTTTGCCAAGATGCTTACCATATCATTTGTTGATGTATCTCCGTCAACGCTGACCATGTTAAAAGATGTTTCAACATCTTTTGAGAGAGCTTTCCTGAGCATTTGAGATGAAATTGCAACATCAGTTGTCACAAACACAAGCATTGTTGCCATGTTGGGATGAATCATTCCCGAGCCCTTTGCAATTCCGCCAAGACGGCACGTTTTACCGCCAATGCTGAACTCTACTGCAATTTCTTTTTTCACTGTATCTGTTGTCATAATAGCTTCTGCGGCAAACTCGCTGTTTACAGCTAAACCCTCTACCAAAGCCTGCATACCTTTTTCTATAGGCTCGATGTTAAGAGGCTGACCTATAACTCCCGTTGAAGCTACTATTACATCCTCTTTTTTTATTTGTGTATGCTTTTCTACAAGTGCACACATTTCCTCGGCAATTTCTATACCGTTTGCATTACATGTATTGGCATTGCCGCTATTACAAATTATAGCTTGCGCAAAACCGTCTTTTATGTTCTCTTTAGTAACATAAATTGGCGCACCTTTAACAAGATTCTGAGTATACACACTTGCAGCTTTTGCACGCTTTTGGGAGATTATTAATGCCAAATCTCTTTTTGTTCTGTTTTTTCTTATTCCGCAATGAATACCGCTTGCCAAAAAGCCTTTCGCAGCACAAACTCCGCCTGATATCTGCTTCATTTTATCAATCCTTTCTGTCATCAAAGCACTAAGCCTTTGGCCTCATCACAGCCGAGCATGATGTTCATGCACTGCACAGCAGCACCCGATGCTCCTTTTCCTAAATTATCATATCTTGCCATAATAAGAATTCTTTCATCATTTCCGGCAACTAAAAGCTCCATATTATCTTTTCCCGAAAGGGAGTTTGACGCAAAAAATCCGCCCTCTTCTTCGTTTCCGCCGAAAGGCAAAACAGAAATCATTTTCTGACCGTCATAGTATTGACATAACACTTCATAAACGTCTTTAGCCGTCATTTTCTTTTCCATCAGGCTTGCGTAAATCGGAAGGGATACCTCCATTCCGCTGTAAAAATCGCCAACTACAGGCATAAATATTGGCGGTGATGAAATTCCGGGAACAGCCTGCATTTCAGGAAGATGCTTATGCTTCTGTGCGAGTGCATAGGTTCTCGGCGCGCTAAGCTCAGCTTTCCTTTCCCTTGCCTCATAATCTGCTATCATGCTTTTTCCGCCGCCTGAGTATCCTGTAAGAGAAGTACATACAAACGGATAATCAGCTCTAACAAGCCCTAATTTCACCAAAGGATATGCAATCACGTTAAATCCGCTTGCATGACAGCCTGGAACAGCTACTCTCTTTGCACTCTCTAAGCCTTGTCTGTGTTCTTTTGAAAGTTCAGGAAAACCATAAAGCCATGCAGGGTTTGTTCTGTGAGCTGTTGAAGCATCAATTATTTTAACCTTTGCATCAGGTGATATATTTCCTGCTGCAGCTTTAGCCGCTTCGTCAGGGAGACATAAAAACGTTATATCAGAGCTTTCTGCAATTTTCTTCTTTTCTGCATCGTCTTTTCTTAGTTCCTCACTTATTGTTAAAAGCTCAATGTCATTTCTTTCAAGGAGTCTTTCTCTGAGCCTTAGGCCTGTTGTTCCAGCGCCGCCGTCTATAAATACTTTGTACATGTTCTTCTCCAGATATCTTATTTGTTTTTCTTATCAGCCATTGCTTTGACCTTAATCGGAAGACCGAAAAGGTTTATAAAGCCGCCTGCATCATTCTGATTATATACGTTATCTTCATCAAATGTTGCAATTTCTTCATTATAGAGTGAGTATGGACTCCACACACCTGCATTGATAATGTTTCCTTTATAAATCTTAAGCTTAACATCACCTGTCACTGTTTCCTGAGTTGAATCAACAAAAGCTGAAAGCGCCTCACGAAGCGGTGTGTACCACTGCCCGTTATAAACCAAATCAGCAAACTTAATTGCAACCTGTTGTTTATAGTGCTGTGTATCTCTGTCTAAGCAAATTGTTTCCAAAACCTCGTGAGCATGATAGAGAATGGTTCCGCCCGGCGTTTCATAAACTCCGCGTGATTTCATGCCGACAAGACGGTTTTCAACCAAGTCAGCAAGTCCGACACCGTTTGCTCCACCAATCTTGTTGAGCTCTTTAATTATTGATACACCATCCATTTTCTTGCCGTCTAAAGCTACAGGAACACCCTTTTCAAATGAAAGTGTAACATAAGTTGCCTTGTCAGGAGCTTTCTCAGGAGAAACTGAAAGTTCTAAAATTTTATCATAATCCGGTTCATTACCTGGGTCTTCCAAATCAAGACCCTCATGTGATAAATGCCAGAGATTCATGTCTTTTGAATAGTTTGTTTCTCTTGTTATCTTTAAAGGGATATTTCTTTCCTCTGCATAAGCAATTTCTTCTTCACGGCTCTTAATGTCCCAGATTCTCCATGGCGCGATAATTGCCATTTCAGGAGCAAAAGCCTTTATTGTAAGCTCAAATCTAACCTGGTCATTACCTTTTCCTGTGCAACCGTGGCATATAGCATCTGCACCTTCTGCAATAGCAATTTCAACCATTCTTTTTGCGATAATGGGACGTGCAAATGATGTTCCGAGGAGGTATCTGTTTTCATAAACAGCGCCTGCCTTCATTGTCGGAATTATAAATTCATCAACAAACTCTTTTTTAAGGTCTTCAATATAGATTTTTGACGCACCTGTTTTGATAGCCTTTTCCTCTAAGCCTTCAAGCTCGGCATCCTGACCTACATCGGCAGCAACAGCAATAACCTCGCAACCATAATTTTCTTTAAGCCACGGAATAATTATTGATGTGTCAAGACCTCCTGAGTATGCTAAAACAACCTTTTTAAATTTCTTCTCCATTAAAATCGTCTCCCTTTTGTATATTTATACATATATTATACACCTTTATGCGTAAATGTCAAGGCTTTTTTGCATTTTTATGCAAAAATTTATTTTTCCAAAAAACCTGCAGCGCTGCCGTGTATTTTGCTATAATCCAGCATTTTAACATCGTATCTTTCGTTTTTTTCGTAAAAACTGTCGAATATTTATGCATAAAATACATTTTTTATGCATAAAGCTGCCAACTGCTTGAAACAAGCAAGCTCTTCCGCTGCAAACATTTCATAATCGTCCTGACCGATTCATTATGCCTGCTCTGGATTTATGTACGCAAACTTTAAACCCTTCTAATTATTTTAACAGATTAGAGCGAATTAATCAACTGTTTTTTGCTTATTGAAGCATAGTTTTTTGCACAAAATAACCTTTTAAAACTATTTATTTTTTGCAGATTTTTTATGTTTTGTAGCATAGTAAAATAATTACACAATATATTGTATAATTTTAAATATAAATCACTCGTTTTAAAAGTTTTCTGTTTTTACAGGTGTCACGTTAACAAATAAAAAAACAGGATTCAAAAACATTTTTGAATCCTGTCTGAATTACTGATTTATTTCCTGATATCCATACCGCATCGGCATTTGGCGTTTATGTGCTGTTCTTTCATAAATTCTCTCTAATTTTTTCTTCGTTTCTTCGTCGCCTTTGCCATAGAGAATGAAATCATCAATTTCATCATAGGTAAATCCCATTTCCTTTTCATCGGTCTGCCCTTCGTAAAGTCCTGCTGAAGGTGCCTTCTGAATTATTGATTCAGGTGCATTAAGGTATCTTAAAAACTCATAAACTTCTCTGACCGTTAAATCAGCAATAGGATTTAAATCATAACCTCCATCGCCCCATTTTGTAAAATATCCCATAAACATCTCACTTCTGTTGCCCGTACCGAGGACAAGATAGCCCTTGGTCTGCGCAATAGTGTAAAGGGTAGTCATCCGAAGACGCGGCGCCATATTTTTCAAGCTGTCTGCTGATATATCCACATTTTCTCTTATTGCCGATTCAAGCGATGTCCTTGCCTCTGAAATATCTACAGTCATCTGCTCTATCCCAAACTGCTCTGCTGCTTTATTGGCATCTTCTCTGTCCTGTCCGTAATTTACGTTTGAGTGGCACGGCATAATAACTCCAAGAACGTTTTCGCACGCATGCTTTGCAATAATTGCAGCAAGCGTGCAGTCCTTGCCGCCGCTGTTTCCGTAGATAATACCTTTTGCTCCGCTGCTTTTCAGTGCTTCTCTTATAAATTCAACTCTTTTTTCGAGTTCGATTTTATAATCTCTCATTTTTCCTCGCCTTTCTTCAAAACAGATTGGAAATTATTATATCATGAGACTCTTTCATCTCCGATTCGGGAACCATTATCTCATAGCATCCAAACTTTTCATTTTCGCTCTGGTTAGCTCCCCGTATTTTTACCAAAATACCTGCGGCTTGCAATAAATCACGGATTTTTTCGGCTTGCTCTTTTGTCTGCGCAACATACACAACAATCCACATAATTTACAGCTCCCTTATCATTTTTGGTTATTTTCTTCTCTCCCTAATTTCCTTAACTATAGAATCTATAAAATCAGCCTTCGGAACCTGTCCTAAATCGCCCTCTTTTCTTGAACGCACACTGACAGTTTCCTCGTCGCGCTCTCTGTCTCCTATTATTAACATATAAGGTGTTTTTTCAAGCTGAGCCTCACGGATTTTATATCCTATTTTCTCGTTTCTCATGTCTACCGACACACGTACACCTGCATCCATAAGTTCTTTTTTAAGAGCATTTGCATATTCAAAGTGGCTATCGGCTATAGGCAGAATCTTAACCTGTGTCGGCATAAGCCATGTCGGAAGAGCACCTGCATATTTTTCAATTAAGAGCGCCAGTGTTCTCTCATAGCATCCGAGCGATGTTCTGTGAATAACATATGGATATTTCTTGCTTCCGTCAGAATCTACATATTCCATACCAAAGCGCTCTGCAAGCTGGAAATCTATCTGAATTGTAACTAAAGTATCTTCCTTGCCGTGAACATTCTTTATCTGAATATCAAGTTTTGGTCCGTAGAATGCAGCCTCGCCTGCTTCTTCTGTATATTCAATCTTTAGGCCATCTAAGATTTCCCTCATTCTGTTCTGAACATTTTCCCATTCCTCAGCACTGCCAATATATTTTTCTTTGTCGTTTTCATCCCATTTTGAGAATCTGTAAGTTACATCTTCATCAAGACCTAACGTTTCGAGCATATATTTTGCAAGCTCTAAGCAACCTGCAAATTCCTCTTCAAGCTGATCGGGACGGCATGCAAGATGACCTTCTGAAATAGTAAACTGGCGCACACGTATTAATCCATGCATTTCGCCTGATGCTTCGTTCCTGAAAAGTGTAGATGTTTCGCCATATCTTAAAGGAAGGTCTCTGTAACTTCTCATCTTAGTAAGATATGCCTGGAACTGGAACGGGCAAGTCATCGGGCGGAGTGCAAACACTTCCCCTTCAGCATCGGGGTCACCCATAATAAACATTCCGTCACGGTAATGGTCCCAATGTCCTGAAATTTTGTATAAATCTCTTTTTGCCATTAAAGGCGTTTTTGTTAAGAGGTAACCTCTCTTTTCTTCTTCGTCCTCAACAAATCTCTGGAGAGTCTGGATTACTCTTGAACCCTTGGGCAAAAGAATAGGAAGTCCCTGACCGATTAATTCGGATGTTGTAAAGAATTCGAGTTCTCTACCTATTTTGTTGTGGTCTCTCTTTTTAGCTTCTTCTACCTGAGCAAGATATTCTTCCATATCACTCTTTTTTGTAAATGCAGTTCCGTAAATTCTCTGGAGCATCTTATTCTTTTCGTTTCCGCGCCAGTAAGCTCCGGCAACGCTTGTGAGCTTAAATGCTTTTACTCTGCCTGTTTCAGGCACATGAGGACCTGCACAAAGGTCTGTAAATTCGCCCTGTTTATAGAATGAAATTTCTTCTCCTTCAGGAAGGTCTGAAACAAGCTCTGATTTATATATTTCACCTTTTTCTTCAAAATATTTAAGAGCATCTTTTCTTTCCATTGTAAATTTCTCAATTTTAAGGTTTTCTTTTACAATCTTCTTCATTTCATCCTCGAGTTTTGTTAAAATCTCAGGAGTAAAAGATGTTTCACAGTCAAAATCGTAATAAAAACCATTTTCAATTGCGGGTCCGATAGCAAGTTTTGCATCAGGATAAAGTCTCTTTACAGCCTGCGCCAGAATATGAGATGCACTATGTCTTAACGCATTTTTTCCTTCTTTTGTGTCAAATGTAAGAATTTCAAGTGTCGCATCCTTATTAATAATATAAGAAAGGTCTTTAACCTCTCCGTCTACTAATGCACATAAAGCAACACGCGCTAAACCTTCGCTTATTCCCTGTGCAATTTCCATAACACTCTTTGCTTCAGAAAATTCTATCTGAGAATTATCTCTTAGTGTAATCTTATACATACTTACCATCCTTTCGGCATTTCTTCTGTTATATCATAATATTCATTATTTATATAATCAAAAACATATATTTTTTCACCAATTTTCTCAAACCTCAGTTTTTTAAACAGTTGTGTAGGTAGCTTTCCGTCATGGTTTTTAAAATATTTGTTTACATTATCATTATTTTTCAAAAATTCAAAGGCTTTTTCCTTTAGCTTTTCAATTGGTTTCATGAAACTTAAATTATCTCTTGAAATCCTGCAGTAATCAATTGTTATTGCGTTTATTATCTCTTCTTTTAAAGAAAGTTTTGTGCAATAGTTAAACAACACTTCAAACTGAGTTTTCTTTGAAAGAGGGGTTTTCGACTCCTCTTCATAAAACTTTCCGAAACCATCAAAAAAATCAAAAGGATTTTCTTTGTAATATGTGTCAAGTATAAGCGCCATCGATTCTTTAAATGAACCGCTGTTATAATATTTTTCTAAAACCTCTTCTATCCTTTTAAGCCGCATCAGGTCACTATAGCTCATTTTATCAGATGCAACAACCTCATAAGGAGGAAAATCAAGGAATTTACTTCCTTTAGCATCAAGTTCTGCCCCTTTTAATTTTTTCAGAAATCCGAGCTGCAGAACATGAGGTCTTAAGCTGAGTACTTCATTAAACGAATTAATAAACGACTCCACCGTTTCACCCGGAAGTCCCGCTATCAGGTCAAGGTGAACGTTTATGTTATCATTTTTCTTAAGCGAGGAAACAACATAGCTGAGCTTTTCTAAATCAAGCGTTCTGTTTATATTCTTAAGTGTAGCTTTGTCTGTACTCTGCACTCCTATTTCAACCTGAAACATTCCCTTTTTTGAAGTTGCAAGTGCACAAACAAGCTCAGGCGTCATCAGTTCTGCCTTTATCTCAAAGTGAAATGTTGTCACTTTTGATTTTTGTTTAATAAAATTTACAATTTCAAGCGCCCTTTTAGCATCAGAGTTAAATGTTCTGTCAACAAGTTTTACAAGTCTTACGTTATTGTTTATAAAGAACTCTATCTCCCGTTTAACGCGCTCTAAATCTAGATATCTGACCTTGCCATAGGCGCCCGACAGACAAAATGCACACCTGAAAGGGCATCCCCTCGAAGTCTCATAATATAAAATTTTTCCATCAAGCAAGCCTATGTCCTCTCCCTCATAGGGAAAAGGATAATCATTTAAGTCTATAGGAACATCATTTCTTATAATACGGGGTTTTTCTATTCCCAATTCCATCATGCGGCATGCCTCTTTTATAACCGGCTCCCCTTCTCCGCATATGACTAAATCGACATATGTACTCTTTTCTAAAATTTCCTCAGGAGAAAAACTCACCTCAGGCCCGCCAAGTAAAGTTGTGATAGAGCTATCTGCTTTTTTCAAAATTTCACATAGTCTTAAAATATATTCTATATTCCATATATAACAGGAAAACAATATGTTCTTAATACCTGTTTTAAAAATCTCAGCACAAACTCTGTTTATATCATCGTTTATAGTATATTCCCTCATCAAAGACGGATAACTTATACTGTTTCTAAGATATCTGATAGCAAGGTTGGTGTGAACATATTTAGCGTTTACTGCAACAAACAAAAACTTTTCCAAAATAACAACCCCCTATCCCCGAAAACGTGGTAAAAGGCAAAGTATTAAAAATGACAAATCCCGCGCTGCAGGATAAACCTGCTGCGCGGCATTTTAATATATTTTATAATAAACCAAGGTCTTTTAAGGCATCTTTTCTTGAAAGATTGATTCTTCCCTGTCTGTCGATTTCAATAACCTTAACCATTATCTCATCACCGACCGAAACAACATCTTCAACCTTTTCAACACGTCTGTCCTCAAGTTTTGAGATATGCACCATACCATCAACACCAGGAAGGAATTCTACAAATGCACCAAACGGCATAATGTTAACAACCTTACCCTTAAAGATTGAGCCAACCTCAATGTCGCCTGTTATTCCTTTAATGATTTCGATAGTCTTATTTGCCATC
Organism: Oscillospiraceae bacterium; assembly: GCA_015068935.1. GTDB lineage: Bacteria > Bacillota > Clostridia > UBA1381 > UBA9506 > SIG437. Next base: position 13,223 of record SVJO01000009.1, on the reverse strand, counting down.
TCTTCATCAGCAGTTGAAATATAAATCTTACCTGTCTCTTCAATATCAATCTTGACGCCTGTTTCTGCAATAATCTTCTGGATTGTCTTACCGCCTGAACCGATAACGTCACGGATTTTATCTGTATCAATCTGCATAGTAAAGATTTTCGGTGCATACTTAGAGAGTGATTCTCTTGGAGCATCAATAGCTTTTAAGATAACCTCATCAATGATGTGGAATCTTGCTTCTTTTGTCTGCTTTAACGCAGTTTTAATTATTTCAGGTGTTAATCCGTCAATCTTTATGTCCATCTGGATTGCTGTGATACCTTCTTTTGTACCTGCAACCTTAAAGTCCATATCGCCGTAAAAGTCTTCCAGACCCTGAATATCAACCATTGTGATGAATCTTTCGCCTTCTGTTACAAGACCTACAGAAATACCTGCAACAGGTGCCTTAATCGGAACACCGGCATCCATAAGAGCAAGTGTGCTTGCACATACACTGCCCTGAGAAGTACTTCCGTTAGAACTTAATACTTCAGAAACAAGTCTTATTGCATATGGGAAATCTTCCTCACAGGGAACAACCGGTTCTAAAGCACGTTCAGCAAGTGCCCCGTGGCCGATTTCACGTCTGCCCGGACCTCTTGATGGACGTGTCTCACCGACACTGTATGACGGGAAGTTATAATGATGCATATATCTTTTCTGCTCGTCAAGGTCAAGGCCGTCAAGCGCCTGAGCATCTCCCATAGCACCGAGGGTTGCAACTGTTAAAACCTGCGTTTGCCCTCTTGCGAAAAGACCTGAACCATGTGTTCTTGGAAGTATTCCTGCTTCTGCTGAAAGCGGACGGATATCAGTAATTCCTCTGCCGTCAACACGTTTACCTTCATCTAAAATCCATCTTCTTACAATGTATTTCTGTAATTTTTCAACTGCTTCTGTTACCTCAGCGCCATTTTCTTCGTCTGTGTATCTGCCGTCAAAGTAATTGTAAAGCTCCTCATAGAACACCTTTAAGTTCTGTTCTCTTACGTTCTTATCATCTGTATCTAAAGCTACTTTTAACTTAGCTTCGCCAAATTCTTTAATCTCATTATATAATGCTTCATCAACAACATGTGCTTCGTAGCTGAACTTGGGCTTGCCTACTTCTTTCTGGATTTCAGAGATAAAATCACAGATTTTTTTGATTTCTTCATGCGCATACATGATAGCATCAAACATTACCTCTTCTGACACTTCTTTGGCGCCTGCCTCAATCATAACAACCTTTTCTTTTGTACCTGCAACAGTCAAAGAAAGAGTACTCTTTTCCCTTTGCTCGCAAGTTGGATTTATAACAAGCTCACCGTCAACGTAGCCAACGATAACTCCGCCGATAGGACCGTTAAATGGAATGTCTGAAATTGAAATTGCAACTGATGCACCATTCATTGCTGTAATTTCAGGAGAATTGTCCTGTTCAACAGATAAAATAGTGTTTACAACACCAACATCGTTTCTCAAATCCTTCGGGAAAAGCGGTCTTATAGGTCTGTCAATTACACGAGATGCTAAAATTGCCTTTTCAGAAGGACGTCCTTCTCTTTTTATAAATCCGCCAGGAATCTTACCTACAGAATAAAGTCTTTCCTCATAGTCAACACTCAAAGGGAAGAAATCAATTCCGTCTCTGGGTTTTGCAGATGCTGTAGCAGTTGATAAAACTACAGTATCGCCATAGCTTACCATAGCGGCGCCGCCTGCTAAGTAAGCATATTTTCCAATTTCTACAACAAACGGTCTGCCTGCTATCTCTGTTTCAAAACGCTTGTACATATCGTACCTCCATAAAATTTTATTTCAGGATTGAAAGCAAGAGATAAGAAATAAAACGTAAAATTTTTACGGCTTATTTCTTACTTCTTACCTTTCAAACCCTGTAATTTATTATTATATCACATTTCCAAAATAAAATAAATAGATAACCTATGAAACTGTTGTTGTAAAATATTACAAAAATTTAAACATTTTTAGTTATTTTTTTATGCAATTGTTCTTAATAAAATCTATGTTTAAAGTGATATTTTGTAAAACTCTTTCATATGATTAACAAAAGGAGACGTGATAAAATGAACAGAAGAAGAACTTCCTTCTACGCAAAATCTCTTATTTTGAAAAAACAGCTTTTCTACACTGTTTTCTTCACTGTTTTACTCATATTTGCGCTTAGCCAGGCTTCGTCAGCATGGGCTGAAAATATGAAGACAGATTTTCTTATGGCATGTTTTTCTTATGTTGTGCCTTCTACCAGAATTGCTGAGAATAAAAATGTATTAAACATCAATCATATAAAAATTTTAAGTTCCCATATGCCTGTATTAAAGGCAAATGAGGATTTAAGTAAAAAGTATGCAATCAGATACAGTTTTATAAAAGAAAAGGAATCAGCTTCCTCACAAATCACAGAAAAAATGGTTGCAGAAAAAATCCTGGAGCTTGACCTTTCTTCAAAAGGGATAACATTTATAAACCCTACTGACTACAGTGTAGATGCACAAACTCTGCTTAATTCTCCGCTTTCCATATCACCTCCCGACGGAACACCAAAGGTCCTGATTGTCCATACTCACACCAGCGAGGCTTACTCTGATTCGCCCAATGCACGAAATGAGAATCAGGAACTCAGCGTGGTAAAAGTTGGCGAGAAAATTGCAGAAACACTTAAAAAAAATGGTATTGTTGCAATTCATGATACGACCAGAAATGATTATCCTTCATATAACGGTTCATATAAAAAATGCCTTTCGACAGTTGAAAGTAATCTGCAAAAATATCCTACTATAGAAATCGTTCTCGATATTCACCGTGATTACATTGAGAGAGACTCAAATCAGCTAAAGCCAACTGCTCAGTTTGACGAGGGAAAAGCAGCACAGATTATGTTTGTTATCGGAACTGATGCCATGGGCCTGAGTCACCCAAACTGGCGCGAAAATCTCAGCCTTGCAGTCAAATTGCAGTCACATCTCCAAAGTACTCGTCCAAACCTGTGCCGTTCTATAAATATCAGAACGGAAAGGTTTAATCACCACACAACCAAGGGCTCGATGATAATAGAAGTAGGCTCATCCGGCAACACATCACAAGAGGCCGTGCGCTCAGGAGAATATATCGGGAAAGCACTTGCCGATATATTAAATAACCTATAATATTAAAAGCGGATGTAAAAAGAAACTTTTACACCCGCTTAATTTGTATTTACTTAAGGACAGAGTATCCATGCCCGTTAATCAGAGCATCTATCTTCTTTCCTTCCTTGCACATGGGACATTCATGCGGAGAATAATTCTGATAATCCTCTAAGAAATTCGGGTCAAAGCATGAATATATAGGAATATTATCTAAACTTTTTTCTTTTGTAGAGAATATTGCAGAAACAGCCGTAACTGTTCCGCCATAATATTTTACAGCATCAATAGCCGCCTCAACTGTTTTGCCTGAAGAATATGACACAGCAAGAACTAAGACATGTTTTCCTCTTATCATCGGAACTATATTATCCCTGAACAGAAACTGGCTTGAATTTGTTATTTCGGGACTCACAACATAAATTGACTGATGTGCATTCATACTTACAAAATCAGCCTTGGTAAGCTGCTCTGCAAGGCATGCCCCTATAACTTCTGTTCCATCGAGACATAAAATGGTATCTACAATAGTGCTGTGATAAAAATATGAACTAAGTTCTTCTGCAACAGCCTGAGCCTCAGACATACGCGCCTTCTGTGCCACAACATCTATATAATAGTTGCTATGGCGGTCATTTGTTGCAAAATGTCCTTTAGCAACACGCAAAAACAGATTGCGTCGCTTCGTTTCATATTTGATAGTATTCAGTATTGACATATCATATCCTCCTTGTCTTTTTTATTTAATAATACTATATTATTTACAATTTTTCAAGATAAATCGCAGTTTTTTATAAAAACACAAAGAATTTTCAATTTCGTTATTTTAAAAAAGTGTAAATAAAGCATAAGTGCAATTGACATATCTCTCTAAATATATTAGAATTTTCCTATACCACGTACTAAGGAGAATTATTATGGCTGACCATACTTATAAACTTTCGGAAATTCCAAAAAAACAACTTCTCGGACATTTCTGGGAATATTACAAAATTCCTGCAATTATTACTGTAGTTGTCGGAGTTATAGTTTGCTGGTTAATCTATTCCGTGTTCCTTGCCCCAAGCCCAGACACCTCTATAATTTTTGTAAGCAGCAATGCTGTGACCTCTGATTCACTCGAAAAACTTGAAGAGGAGCTCTATGAAGCGGCATATGATTACAACGACGACAAAAAAAATCTTATAGATTTTAACACTAATATTATAGACTCTTCAACCGAGATTGACCTTGAGCTTTATGCTGCTGCAAAGGAAAAACTCATTGTGATGCTTGCTATGGACTCACATATTATCCAGATTGTTGATGAACCTATGTTTAACTTTTTAAAAGAAGAAGAACTTATAGGAACATACGCAGATTTCAGAGGCTATGAGACAGGGGCACCGGTAAACAGCGATGTCAAAATACCGCTTTCTGAGCTCGAGTTCTTTAAAGAAAGTCCTGAGCTGTTAAACAATGATTTCTATCTTACAATCCGTGACCGCGAATCTTCCCATATTGAAGGCAGCAAAAAGAAAACACAAAACTACGAAAATCATCTTGATATGTTTGCAAGAATTGCCGGATTTAAAAAAATAGGGTAAATAAGAATACGGTGTGACAAAACAACTATTTTGTCACACCGTATTTTAAATTTCTTTATATATGATTACTGTCGCTTTGCTGCAATTGTGTTGTTTCTGTTGTCTCTTCCGCTTCATTAAACTCCTCTTCCTGCTCTTCGTCTGTTCGCGTCATGCTCACAACAGTTACACCATCTGCAAGTCTCATAAGTCTTACTCCCTTTGTAAGTCTTCCTATGCTTGAGATTTCTCTTGTTTTCATTCTGATAATTGTTCCCTCTGAAGTAATCATCATCATGTCATCTGTTAAATCCACGACATCAATACCTGCAACATTTCCTGTTATCTCTGAAAGTCTGTAGTTATTGACACCCTTACCGCCTCGGGTTTGCGTCTTATATTCAGAAAGCGGTGTTTTCTTACCAAAGCCCTTTTCAGTTACACAAAGAAGCTCGCCGCCCTCGCGCGCCATGCTCATGCCGACAACATAGTCAGTTTCTTTTGAAAGCTTTATGCCTCTTACGCCATGCGAAACTCTGCCCATCGGGCGAACATCCTCTTCATTGAATCTTATACACATACCATTATAAGTTGAGAGAATAATATCATTTGTTCCGTCTGTAAGTTCAACATTTATAAGCTCGTCGTCATCATCAAGTACAATTGCAGCTATGCCACCTTTTCTTGATGTATCATAAAGCATGAAATCTGTCTTTTTAACAACACCCTTTTTCGTGCCAAAGAAAAGATATTTCCCTTCCTCAAATGCCTCAACACAAATCGTTGCTGTAACTTTTTCATTAGGCTCAAGCTGGAGCAGGTTAACAATAGCTGTTCCTTTTGCCTGTCTTCCTGTTTCAGGAATCTGGTATGCCTTCATTCTGTACATTCTGCCCTTTGATGTAAAGAAAAGCACGTGATTATGTGTTGAAGTCACAAACAGTTTTTCAACATAATCTTCTTCTCTTGTTGTCATACCCATAATTCCTTTGCCGCCCCTGTGCTGTGCTTTATAAGTATCAACAGGGAGTCTTTTGATATATCCAAAATGAGTAAGTGTTATTGCAACGTCCTCTTCTTCAATTAAATCTTCTATATCAATCTCATCGGCAGAATCCAAAAGCTCCGTCTTTCTCTCATCGCCATACTTATCACGAATTTCTGTAAGTTCTTCTTTAATCTGTTGCATGAGCTTATTTCTGTCAGATAACAGCATATTATATTCCTTGATTTTTTCTGACAGGTCAGCATATTCTGTCTCTATCTTCTCGCCATTTAACCTTTGCAACTGTGCAAGTCTCATATCCAGCACGCTCTGCGCCTGAATATCTGACATTTCAAAGCGCTGCATGAGTCTTTCCTTAGCATCATCATAAGAATTCCTTATAATGTGGATAATCTCATCAATATTTGCAAGAGCAATCTTCAACCCTTCCAGTATATGCATTCTTGCCTCAGCTTTTTCAAGGTCAAATTTAGTACGTCTTGTTACAATTTCTTCCTGGAAGTCAATGAAGTGGTCAAGCACTTCCATAAGTCCCATTGTTTTAGGTCTGCCATCATGAATTGCAAGAAGATTTACAGAGAAACTGTCCTGAAGACGTGTGAACTTAAACAATTGATTTAAAACAACGTGAGGATTAGCATCACGTTTGAGCGAAATATCTACCCTGATACCTACACGGTCAGATGAATGGTCATCAATATCTGAAAGTCCCTCTATTCTCTTGTCTTTAACAAGCTCTGCAATAGACTCAACGAGCATTTTCTTGTTAACCTGATAAGGGAGTTCAGTTATAATAATCGATGAAGTTCCGTCTTTATGTTCTTCTATCTGTGTTTTTGCTCTTACAACAATCTTGCCGCGTCCTGTTTCATATGCACTTCTTATGCCCCTTTTACCCATAATTGAAGCGCCTGTCGGGAAGTCCGGAGCTTTAATATACTCCATCATCTCATCAAGTGTAATATCTGGATTATCAATTTTAGCAATAACACCGTCTAAAACCTCTGTAAGATTGTGCGGCGGAATATTTGTCGCCATACCGACAGCAATACCTGAGCTTCCGTTTATAAGAAGCGTTGGAATTCTAGTCGGCAAAACAGTCGGCTCAATCCTCTTTTCATCAAAGTTAGGCAGAAAATCAACTGTGTTCTTTTCAATGTTTTCAAGCATTACATTTGCAAGTTTGCTCATTCTCGCCTCGGTATAACGGTATGCAGCCGGAGGGTCTCCGTCAACACTGCCGAAGTTACCATGCCCGTCGATTAACATATATCTCATTGAAAAGTCCTGAGCCAGGCGCACCATTGCGTCATAAACAGAAGCATCACCATGAGGATGATAACGACCTATAACATTACCGACGGTTGTAGCCGATTTAAAGAACGGTTTATCATATGTCAGATGTTCTTCGTGCATAGAATAAAGAATACGTCTGTGAACAGGTTTTAAGCCGTCTCTTACATCAGGCAAAGCTCTGCTTACGATAACACTCATCGCATAATCTATAAATGCCTCGCGCATTCTTTTTTCTATGTCTATATCAACTATTTTCTGTGTTTCAAAATATTCTTCAAAATGAGAATCTTCATATTTTTTATTTTTAGCCATTTATCCCACCCCGTCTACACATCAAGATTTGTTACGTACTGCGCATTTTCTTCTATAAAGATTCTTCTGGGCTCAACCTCATCGCCCATCAATATAGTGAAAATTTTGTCTGCCTTCTCAGCATCTTCCAGTGTAACCTTCAATAAAATTCTGTTTTTCGGATCCATAGTTGTCTCCCAAAGTTCTTCGGGGTTCATCTCACCGAGACCTTTGTATCGGCTTATATCAACCTTTGCATTTGCATCTCCGCCCTTTAATGCTTCGCTGATTTCATCTCGTTCTTCATCACTGAATGCAACCTGCGTTTTCTTTCCTCTTGTCAATTTATAAAGAGGCGGTTTTGCCAGATATATATGTCCCGTTTCAATCAGCGGTCTCATAAATCTGAAAAAGAATGTCAGAAGAAGTGTCTGAATGTGCGCACCGTCAACATCGGCATCGGCCATAATTACAATTTTATCATAGCGTAGCTTTTCAATATTGAACTCATCTGCTATTCCCGTGCCAAGCGCCTGAATTACAGGAGTTAGTTTGTCATTCCCGTAAACCTTGTCTGCTCTTGCTTTTTCAACATTGAGCATTTTGCCCCAAAGAGGAAGGATTGCCTGGTATTTACTGTCTCTTCCGTTTTTAGCAGAACCGCCGGCTGAATCACCCTCGACAATATATATTTCAGTTTTGGTCGGGTCTTTTACGATACAATCTGTCAGCTTACCGGGAAGCGAGCTTGAACCAAGCGGAGTTTTTCGGTTTGCCTCTCTTGCTTTTCTTGCCGCAATTCTTGCTCTTGATGCCTGAAGTGCTTTTTCTAAAATAGCTCTTGCAACTAAAGGATTTTCTTCCATGTAGTCTGCAAGTTTTTCTTTAATCATGCTCTCAACAAAACTTCTCATTACAGAGTTTCCAAGCTTTGTCTTTGTTTGCCCCTCAAATTGAGGTTCTGTGAGCTTAACCGATATAACAGCAATTAACCCTTCACGGATATCTTCGCCCTCAAGCTCCTCATTATCTTTTAATATCTTAAACTTTTTGCCATAATCAACAAAAACCTTTTTAAGTGCTGTCTTAAAGCCTGTAACATGCATACCGCCTTCAGTAGTTGCTATATTATTTGCAAAAGATTCTGTCTTTTCATCATAGCCTGTGTACCACTGCAGGGCAACCTCAGCCATGTTTCCGTCTTTTTCTCCCTTGACGTAGATAACTTCATCGTTTACAACTTCCAAAGAATCTTTTCTTGCCTTCTTCTCGGAAAACAGAAATGAAACAAAGTTTTTAATGCCTCCCTCATAGTGCAGCACTTCCTCTTTTTTCTCTTCTCTGTTGTCCTTGAAAATAATCTTTAGACCGCCGTTTAAAAAGGCTTGCTCTCTCAAACGTTTTAAAAGAACGTTATAATCATAAACTGTTTCTTCAAATATTTCCCCGTCTGCCCAGAACGTGATTTCAGTTCCTGTCACAGAAGTATCACCTATTGTATGAACCTCGCCTTCGGGCACACCGCGTTTGTAGCTTTGAAACCATATTTTTTCTCCATCATATACTTTAACCTCAAGATGAGTTGAAAGAGCATTAACAACAGATGCTCCCACACCGTGAAGTCCGCCTGAAACCTTATATCCGCCGCCGCCGAATTTTCCGCCTGCGTGCAGAACTGTAAATACAACGTCAATAGTGGATATTCCCATTTTAGGGTGAATTCCATGAGGAATACCTCGTCCGTTATCCTTTACTGTTACTGAATCATCCTCATTTAAAATTACTTCAATCTCCGTACAATGCCCTGCTAATGCCTCATCTATAGCATTATCCACGATTTCGTAAACCAAATGGTGAAGTCCCTGTGCAGAAGTTGAGCCGATATACATACCAGGTCGTTTTCGTACTGCCTCTAATCCTTCTAAAACCTGAATCTGAGTTTCATCATATTGCGTGTTTACTTTTGTTTCAACACTATTATCCATAATACCCTCCATTGTGTAAAAACTTCAAAAATATGTTTCTAGTTAATTATACCACATTTTAAACTAAAATGCAATATTTTTAGTTAAAAAGATTTTAGGTGTATTTTTGTGCGCATAATAACAAAATTGCTTTTTGCGAGGTAAAAAACAGACTCTCCTCTAATGTTAAAAATGTTATGCCGTTAAACCGTAAGCCGCTACAAAAAAAAGCTGTCAGGCTGAATGAAAGATTAATAGCAGAATTTGCCAGATAACAAAAAGTAGAAAAAGAATTGATTTTAACAGAAAGAAATGCTATAATAATTAGTAATATAACAAAGGGAGTTTTAAAATGAACAAATTATTAAAAGCAGCTGTCTGCTGTATTCTTATTATATCTTTATCAACGAGCTCTCCTGCCTTTTCGGCAAGCTATAAAGCAGTTGTTCCGACATTTAACGTACTCGTCGGCGGAGAGAGATTTTATTCCGAGCCCCCTGTGATCGTAATAGACGGCAGAACATACTTGCCGCTCAGAGCACTTGGCGATTGCCTCGGTGTTCATGTGGAGTGGAATGATGAGGCAGGTCAGGTTGAGGTAGATACAACAAAAGAAGTGCTCCAAAAAGAACCTGCAGCAAAAAACGGATATGATAAATTTGACGATGTTCCCGACTTTGGCAAGGTTACAAAAACCAAGCTCGTCCACAGAGAATCAAGTGCAACCGATTTTGGTTATGTAACATCATTTGCTTATTCCCTGACGGAAGATAATCTTTCTTCCTCTGTTTCTTCATATGTTGAATCTGTCCTTTTGCTTGGATTTGATGAGTATTTCTATGACAATTCTGACAACCAGGAGACAATACTTCTTTTAAATGAGAAAACGGGCAGACTGATTAACCTTGTTTTAAATGGAAACATAATGGTTATTACCATTTTTGAACAACTCCACACCGTTGATGAATGGATGGCTCTCGATGAAGGAAAGTCTCTCCCTCAAAAAGAATACGAGGCTTTAGAGGCAGGATTTAAGGTTTACGTTGACGGAAAAGAATTTGTTTCAGAAAATCCCCCTCTTGTTGTAGACGGCAGAACATACCTTCCCCTAAAAGCAATGGGTGATTGCCTTGGTGTCTTCGTCGAATGGAATAGCAGCAAAGGGCAGGTCGAGGTTACAAAATAATTTTAGTGGTATGTTTAAAGAAACAACACAAGACAGACTTGTTTTGCGTTGTTTCTTTTTGTTTCAGCACATTTCTTATAAATACTTCCTTTTTGTAAGACTTAGAAATTACTTAACACAAAATTAATTTACTTTTTAATTGATATTAAATTCAAAATATGATATACTAACAACGAAATATTTACAGGAGATTAATTTTTATGGCTGAAAAAACTATTGATGTTTCAGGAATAGATATATCTAAACTTTTTGGGAGCTTTGATAAAAACACAAAAATTATTGAAAAGGAATTTGATGTTATCATTTCGGCTCGCAATTCCATACTCCGTATTATAGGTCAGGAGCAGAATTTAGAGCCTGCCTACAGAGCAGTTTCCTCGCTTGTCGAGACAATCGACAGGGGTGAAATGCTTACAGAGCAAAATGTTATTTACACGGTAAATATGGTTCGTGACGGTGCAGAGGCTGACCTGAAGCAGCTTTCGGGAGACTGTGTATGCATTACTGCAAAGGGAAAGCCTATAAAAAGTAAAACTATAGGACAAAAACTTTACATCGGTGCAATGAATAATAATACTGTTGTTTTTGGCATAGGTCCGGCAGGTACCGGTAAAACATATCTTGCTGTTGCCAAAGCAATCACAGCTTTCAGAAAAAAGGAAGTCTCAAGAATTGTCATCACGCGCCCCGCAGTTGAGGCAGGTGAAAAACTGGGATTTTTGCCTGGCGACCTTCAGGATAAGGTGGACCCTTATTTGCGTCCGCTCCATGATGCCCTTTTTGAAATGGTAGGCATGGAAAATTACCAGAATTACGTTGAAAAAGGGCTTATTGAGGTTGCGCCTTTAGCCTACATGAGAGGAAGAACGCTTGATAATGCCTACATTATTTTAGATGAGGCACAAAACACAACTCCCGAGCAAATGAAAATGTTCCTGACAAGAATAGGATTTGGCTCAAAAGCTGTCATCACAGGCGACATAACGCAGATTGACCTTCCCGACGGAAAAAAATCCGGTCTTAAGGAGGCCGAAAGAATTCTGCAGGGAATTGATGATATTGAATTCTGCTACTTTTCGCATAAAGATGTTGTCAGACATCCCTTAGTGCAAAAAATTATTCTTGCCTATGAAAAATATAATAAAAAAGGTGGCGAAAAAAAGTCACATGATTAATCTCTATTGGGAAAACGAACAAGACAAATACGAAATTACAGATGACCATATAAATATTATTAAAAAATGTATTGAGGCTGCGCTCTCTTTTGAAAACATTTCATATGACTGCGAAGTCAGTCTTACTCTGACAGACAATGAAAACATCGCTGAAATAAACGCACAAATGAGAAATATTGACTCTCCCACCGATGTCTTATCGTTCCCTATGTTAGATGGAACAAACGGTGCTATATCACCTTCTGCAGAAGATTTTTCAAACGGATTTCTGCTTTTAGGCGATATAGTTATTTCTTTCGAGCGTGCAAAAGAGCAGGCAGAGCAATTCGGCCATTCCCTAGAGCGCGAAATTGGCTTTCTTACCGTTCACTCAATGCTGCACCTCTTAGGTTACGACCACGAATTAAGCAAAGAAGACGAAAAAATTATGTTTGAAAAACAAGAAAATATATTAAACAGTATTAGTCTTACAAGATAGGAGAATAAAATGAGCAGAAAAAAACTTACCGCATCACTTTTTATAGACTACATAATAAACCTTGTTCTCTCAGGGCTTGGCTTTATCGCTCTTTCATGGATATTTGACATTAGCTTTGGAAATTTCCTCTACAGCATTATATTCTCGCTTTCCTTATTCGGATTAACGTACTCAAAAGGTGCACTAGCCGCTAAGATTGATTTGCGCTCTAAAGACACCCCTATGATAAATGCATTGAAGCTTTCATTTCCTCTTGCATCTGTAATTCTTTTTATAATCGCTATATATTCTCTTGTTTTCTATAATATTATACCCGTAGGAGATATCATTTTAGGAACAAGTGTATCTGAAACAGGCGAAACTTTTTCCTTTATGGTTAAAGATGCCGCCTCTATCGCTATACGTATTATCTTTTTGAATCTTACAGGTTTTATGGAATCAAGCCTTGCAAGCCCGCTTCTGCTTTTAATATCACCGCTATCTGTAGTATCAGGTGCAGCTTTCGGTTACTTCTTTGGAAGAAAAAAAATATCCCTTCTTGATGTTTTTATAAAAATAAAGGATAAAATTATTAACAAATTTAATGAATAGACGCAAAAAGGGCAAATACTACTTGACATATCTGTTAATTTATGTTATACTTTAATTAGTTCAGTCATTGAACAAATTACGGAGTGAAGTAAATGCAAAACAGTAAAAAAAGCAGTCAGCAATCGATTAAAGAAGCGAATCTTAAACTTGTTTTCAGTTTAGTTTGCAGAGAAAGATTGCTTTCAAGAGCTGACATAAAAAAGATAACGAAGCTTTCTGCGGCAACAGTTTCTTCTCTTGTTGAGGAACTCTTGGAGCTTGGTCTCATTATTGAGGTCGGTGCAAAGGAAGTTTCTACCTCGGGGCGAAAAGCAATTCTTTTGGATGTAAATCCCGCGGGTGGATATTTAGCCGGTGTGGAAATCTCCTCGTCTGCCATCGTTCTGGATTTATATAATCTCCGTTTCGAAAAGGTTCTTCATAAAGAAAAGCCCTTAGAAAGAAACGAAGCCATCTTATATACACTTGCAGATTTTTTAAGAAAAGAAGCATCATCATATAAAATTTTAGG
>SVJO01000008.1 GCA_015068935.1 Oscillospiraceae bacterium | reverse complement strand
TGAAAATTGGTGCGGATAACAGGACTTGAACCTGCATGAAATCGCTTTCACATGGACCTGAACCATGCGCGTCTGCCAATTCCGCCATATCCGCATATTTAGTTTTAACCCCTTAATTTTTACACGGGAGAGGTAACCCGAGGAGGAGCAAAACCGCTTAATCCTCACATATAAAATGGATAAATCCGGTTTAACCTATTTAATCACCGAGGTGGCGTAGCCTGAACCATGCGCGTCTGCCAATTCCGCCATATCCGCATATATACTTATATTGTAAACAAAAAATCTACCCCTTCATTTTATGCAAAAGAGGCAACTAAGAATGAAGGTATTAACTAAACTTTCTATAGTATTTTAGCATTATTTATTGAATAAGTCAAGTTTTTTTATTAATTGTGAAAAATGTTTTTATTTTTCTATTTATAACATATATATTTATAGAAGAATTTTTAAGGGGGATTAGTTTTGTTTCGATGTTTTTCACTAAAACGATTTATGATAATTTTATTAATGCTTATTATTTTGGTTTCCTTTTCAATTGTAACTCCTATAGCAGTAAACGTATCAAAAAGTGTTGAAGATGAAGATATAAAGGTCAATTGGGTTGATTTTAATATTACGTATCAGGCGCTTAATGATACACTAGAAGCAGATATTCAATCATATAACAGTGATACAAAACTTAATTGGGTAGAATTACTTGCATATCTTGGTACAAAATATGGAGGCAATTTTAAAAAATATAAAAAGTCCGATTTAACAAACCTTATTTCTCAGATAAAATGTGGTAATGATATTAATGAAATGGGAAATAAGTTAGGAAACTTTAAATACTATAAAGAAGCATATGGTGCTGTGCTGGATGGATTTGTCGGGGAATATGAGACAGAAAAAAATGATGCTCAAAACAAAGCAAGTGAAAAAAAGTATGGATTAAAAGTTTTTTCTCCAATTGCAAAGGGATATAGCTATAGTCACTATGACGATTTCGGCTCATCACGTTCTTATGGCTTCAGAAGAAAACATTTAGGTCATGACATGATGGGAGGTATAGGAACACCAATTATTGCAGTAGAGTCAGGAGTTGTGGAGAGTGTAGGATGGAATCAATATGGTGGCTGGCGTATAGGGATACGGAGTTTTGATAAAAAAAGATACCATTATTATGCACACCTTCGTAAGGACCATCCGTATAACGATATATATGAGGGAAAAATTATCAAAGCAGGAGATGTTATAGGTTATCTTGGAATGACGGGATATAGTACAAAAGAAAATGTTAATAATATTAATGTTCCTCATCTCCATTACGGAATAGAACTGATTTTTGATGAGAAAAAAAGAGAAGAACACTATGAAATATGGATAGATGTATATGCCCTTGTTAAACTTCTTGAAAAAAATAAGTCTGAGGTTTATAAATCAGAGAATGAATTTTACAGAAAAAATGATATATTCTTTCCTGAGACCAACGAGTAAAAAATTAAAAATGGAATGACATTGTGCCATTCCATTTTTATAATTTAAACCCTAAAAATTGCTTGGCGCAGTTTAAAAACCTGTTTCAATCATTTTTGTTGCCAAAAGAGCTGCGCATTTTAAGTCATCAATATTAATCATTTCAGATGGAGAATGAATGTATCTTGTAGGAATGGAAATACATCCTGAAGGAACGCCTCCGCCAGATATATGAATAGCTCCAGAGTCTGTTCCGCCAGCTTCTAAAACCTCAAGCTGATATTTTATATTATTTTTTTCGCACACATTAATCATCAAATTTTTAATGTAGGGGTGGGCAATAAATGAACTGTCCTTAATTTTAATTGCAACGCCGCCTCCAAGCTTTATTGCCATTTTTAGTTTTCCGGGGACGTCTCCTGTTCTTGTAACATCAAGTGCAACAGCAAAGTCAGGCATGATTCTGTTTGCTGCAACCTTCGCACCGCGAAGACCTAACTCTTCACTTGCTGTAAAAACAAAATACAGGTCATTTTTATGCTCTTTTATAGACTTTATTGCAGTAATCATAGCAACACAGCCGGCTCTGTCATCAAGAGCTTTAGAAATAATGTTGTTAGCGCATTGCAGGAATTCACCTGAAAAAGCACCTGCATCACCGATTTTGATAATTTTCTCGGCTTCCTCAGAAGATTTGGCTCCGATATCAATAAATAAATCAGATGTTTTTAAGTTTTTAATAGTTGAATCGTCCTTATTTTCAAAAGAAACAACACCTACTGCACCGTTTACAAACTTAACGCGCTGATGGAGAGCATAGTGCGCATTAATACCGCCAAGCGGTGTGAAGCGAAGCATCCCGTTTTCCTCAATGTATGTTATTATCACACCTATTTCGTCTGTGTGACTTGCAAACATAACCTTTTTGCCTTCGCCCTTTTTGTGTGCAATTAAATTGCCTAATGGATCAGTTTCAAATTCATCAACATAATCTTTAATTTCATTTTTTATAAAATCATGAATTAATGTTTCATTCCCTGAAGGAACAGTCATTTGTGTCATAGTTTCAAGTAATTTTATCATAATTTAATCTCCTTTAAAACAACTTTTAGAAGTTCGTTTGCGGCATGGTAGTCATTTTTTGATATAACAGAGGACGGAGTATGAATATAACGAACGGGTATAGAAATTGTTGCTGTTTTTACACCTGAATTCGATATGTGGATTTCTCCTGCGTCATTTCCGCCGAAAGAAGCCTTTTTATACTGAACCGAAATGTTATTGGATTTAGCAAGGTTATAAATGTAATCTGCAAATTCCCTGTCATAATAGGTTCGTCTGTCAATCAGTGAAACAGCAGGCCCATCGCCGAGTATGGTAGAGTAGTTAAAGCTCTCAACTCCTGCAGTGTCAGAACATGCTGTTGTTTCGATGACAATAGCAATATCAGGCTTAACAGTATATGCACAAACCTTAGCACCTCGAAGTCCTACTTCCTCCTGAACAGTAAAGCAAGCATAAAGGTCAAAATCGTATCGCTCATCCAGTATGTTCATAAGTATTGAGCAACCTGCACGGTCATCTACAGCTTTTGCCTTAATCATTTCATCTCCAAATTCAGTATAATCGCTCATGAAGGAGATGTAGTCGCCGATTGAAACAGTTTTTTCTGCATCTATTTTGTTTTTTGCACCAATATCTATATATAAATCTTTTGTTTTAATAATGTTTGTACGTTCAGCCATCGTCATCAGGTGAATTGCTTTTGAGCCGATTACACCGATTTTGTTTTTTTCACCGACAGCAACAAATTTTGCAGGAAGAACGCGGGAATCAATCCCGCCAACAGTTTTAAATTTTAAAAACCCATCATCAGTTATTTTGCTGACAATAAATCCAACTTCGTCCATGTGAGAGGAAAGCATCATTTTTTTTGCATTTTTTTTCTTTCCTGCTTTAAATGCAATCATGTTTCCCATAGAATCAATTGTTATGTTGTCACATTTTGTTTTTATATTGTCATATATATATTTTCTGACTAAATCTTCGTTTCCTGAAACTCCGTTTAACTGAGTTAAAGCTGATAAATGCATGAAAGTTCCTCCAAATCAAGATTTTTTAATATAGCAGCAATGAGACTCCCTATTGATTCTAAATCAGTATAGGAAAGTGTTTCGATGGTTGTGTGCATATATCTTAGTGGTATTGAAAGGAGCAGAGTAGGGATTGAGCTTTTTGTCACCTGTACAGCCCATGCATCAGTACCAGTATCACCGCCGTCAACATCAATGTTATATTTGATTTTTTCTGATTTTGCAACATTTTCTGCCAGAGTCGAAAGGAATGGATGAATGTTGGGACCTTTGCTGATGACAGCGCCGCTCCCCAGTTCAAACGTGCTGTCATTTCCTGAATCGGGGGTTTTTCCGTGGCAAACATCAACTACAACAGCACAATCAGGCTCTATATTATATGAACCTGTTTTAGCACCGCGAAGACCTACTTCCTCACATGTTGCACAAAGGATATAAATATCAAAATCAAGCGATGTATTTTTCAATTTTTTGAGTGCAATTAAAAGAGTTATAAGACCTGCTCTGTCATCAAAATATTTTCCTGAGAAAATTTTTGAAGAAAGCTTTTTTGCACCGCTTGCAAATGATATCATATCGCCGATTTTAACATATTTTTTTACATCTTCTGCACTCATGCCAACATCAATTACGAGTTCTGACAGTGGATATTTTTTATCTTGTTCACTATCAGACAATACTGCGGGACTCTTGGCTGCAATAATACCGAAAAGTTTCTTTTCTCCGTATACTATAACTTCTGTGTATGGAAGTATTCCTGAATCTATTCCGCCAATCGGAACAAAGGAAATAAAGCCTTTTTCATCAATATCTTTAACCATTAGACCGATTCCGTCAATGTGGGCTTCAATCATGACTTTTTTTGCGTTTTCTTTACCGTTTCTTATTATACCTATAACGTTGCCTGAGGTTTCAACGTATGTTTCATCACAAAAATCACAAATAAGAGATTGAATATCCTCGGAAATGGTATATTCAAATCCTGATATACCGCCCAGTGAGGACAATTTTATAAGCTCTTTTTTCATATTTTCATTCCTTTTTATATTGATTTTATATTGCTTTATTTTAACATATCTCGTCTTATTTTACAACAAAAAGTATAAAAATATTTACTGGTGTCTATACTTTTGATTGAAGGAGGGATTTAATGAAAAACAGATTATTATTGTCAGTAATAATAGCTTTAATTGTAGTGTTTTCATGGGGAGTGGTTTCTGAAAGCACACTTTTTGATATTTCATCAGATATAGTAAGGCTTCATATTATAGCAAACAGTAATTCCAAGGAGGACCAGAGCTTAAAGCTAAAGGTTCGCGACAGACTGCTTAATGAAAATTTTAAAGATTTAAAGCATGATTTAAATAAAATTGAGGAAGTATGTCAGGAAGAAATATTAAAAAGCGGATATGATTATAAAGTGACAGCAGATTATGGAAAATTCTATTTTCCCCATAAAACATATGATAATATTACATTGCCGGCGGGCGACTATGACGCAATAAAGGTTATAATTGGACAGGGTAGAGGAGAAAACTGGTGGTGTGTTATGTATCCGCCGCTTTGTTATAGCGGTAGTACAGAGGGAAAACTTTCCGAGGAAAAATTAAATTTACTAAAAAACAGTATGAAAAAAGATAATTATGAATTAATAGAAAATGGTGAGGTAAAAATTAAGCCTGCACTTAAAATTGTAGAATGGTGGCAGGAAATAAGACATGGGTTTTAATAATTTAAGCAGACCTCTTGCATTTAATTGTTAGCTTTGCAATTAAAGAGGTCTGCTTAAAAACTGTAATTTTATTTCATCATATCAAATATATAACCGACTTTTTTAACAACATTACGGGTGCCTCTGTGGAGTCTTCTTCTGTCTCTGTCACTTACCGGGTCCATAACCATTGTAATAGCAGAGCCAACTAACGCACCTGCAATAATTCCGCTTAAAAATCCCATCTTCATAATAATCATGCCTCTTTCTAAAATATTTTAGCAATCTTATT
Organism: Oscillospiraceae bacterium; assembly: GCA_015068935.1. Classification (GTDB taxonomy): domain Bacteria; phylum Bacillota; class Clostridia; order UBA1381; family UBA9506; genus SIG437. The sequence goes on along the minus strand of SVJO01000008.1, from coordinate 42,209 downwards.
ATGTGATAATTTATCAGATATTATTAGCTTTATCAGTACATTTTTTCATAGCGGAAATTACAGCATTTCTAAAGCCGTTTGCTTCAAGCTCAGCTACAGCGTCGATAGTAGTCCCTTTAGGAGAACAAACCATATCTTTTAGCTGGGCGGGATGTTTTCCTGTTTCTAAAACCATCTTAGCAGAGCCTAAAACAGACTGGGCTGCTAAACGATACGCCGTATCTCTCGGTATTCCGTCGCGGACAGCAGCATCAGCCATCGCCTCAATCAATATAAATATGTAAGCAGGACTGCTTCCTGAAATTGCGATAACTGCATTTAGCATATCTTCTTCCATGACTTCTGTTTTGCCTACAGAATCAAATATGCTTGTGACATTTTTAAATTCAGCCTCTGTTACAGGGAAGTCTGATTTTGCTATAACGCTCATGCCGGCACCGACTAAGGCAGGAGTGTTTGGCATGATTCTGACAACCTTTGCATCGAAGCCGAGTTTTTCTTTAATAAAACTTACACTTATTCCTGCAGCGATAGATATAAATACTGTATCTTTAATCTGTCCTGAAAATTCTGTGCGCAGTTTTTCTAATATAGCGGGAATGATGAATGGTTTTACAGCAAGCACTATGTAATCACATCCCATTAAAGATGCTATATCACATGAAGTTTTCATACCTAAGTCTTCAAACTTTTTTAAAGCACTTTCGCTTGTGTCATTAACTGTAATATCTTCTGCACATATTAGACCGCCGGAAATCACACCGCCCGCTATAGCAAATGCCATATTTCCGCCGCCGATAAAACCTAATTTCATTTTACAATCATCCTTTTTTATCAGACATTAATTTCTGCCTTAAAACCTATTTCATTTTTATATTTGTCTAAAATGGGCTTAACACAGTTTTTGAGGAAATCCACAGTCTGCTCCGGAGCCATGCCGATATAATCTTTAGGATTGAGCAGAGTAGAAAGCTCATCTTTATCAAGATTAAACAGTTCATCGTCAGCTATTCTTTCAAGCAAATCGTTAGCTTTTCCTTCTTCTTTTACAACTTTGGCAGCAGCCATGGAGTGAACTCTTATTCTTTCGTGAAGCTCTTGTCTGTCCCCGCCTTTTTTCACAGCCTGCATCATGATATTTTCTGTAGCCATAAACGGAAGCTCGCTCATGATTCTTGATGTAATAACCTTATCATAAACAACAAGACCTCCAGAAACATTTAAATATATAGATAAAATAGCATCTACAGCTAAAAATGCTTCAGGAATACTTATTCTTCTGTTTGCAGAGTCATCAAGAGTTCTTTCAAACCATTGTGTTGCAGCTGTGACAGCAGGGTTAATAGCATCTGCAATCACATATCTTGCAAGAGAACATATACGTTCTGTACGCATAGGATTTCTTTTGTATGCCATAGCAGATGAGCCTATCTGATTCTTTTCAAAAGGTTCTTCAATCTCTTTTAAATGCTGAAGAAGTCTGATGTCATTTGCAAACTTGTATGCACTCTGTGCAATTGAACTCAGTATGCTCAAAACCTGAAAATCAAGTTTTCTTGAATATGTCTGGCCTGAAACAGGGAAGACTGCATCAAATCCCATTTTCTTTGCAATCATCATATCAGCTTTTTTAACTTTTTCTGTATCGCCGTCAAAAAGCTCTAAAAAACTTGCCTGAGTTCCTGTTGTTCCCTTTGAGCCTAAGAGTTTAGCTTTTGAAATCTGATGCTCTAAATCCTCTAAATCCATAATGAGTTCCTGAATCCAGAGCGTTGCGCGCTTGCCGACTGTTGTAAGCTGTGCAGGCTGGAAATGTGTGAAGCCAAGAGTAGGCAAATCTTTATATTTATCAGCAAAATCTGACAAAGAAGCAATAACACTTATAAGTTTCTTGTGAATAAGCTTCATAGCCTCTGTCATGATGATAATGTCAGTGTTATCGCCTACATAGCAGCTCGTCGCACCCAAATGAATAATGCCCTTGGCACTGGGACACTGGAGGCCGTACGCAAACACATGCGACATTACGTCGTGGCGCACTTTTTTTTCCTGGGCGATTGCATCCTCATAATTAATATTATCTTTATTTGCTTTAAGCTCATTTATTTGTTCATCTGTTATTGGAAGTCCGAGTTCTTTTTCAGTCTCAGCCAGAGCAATCCAGAGCTTTCTCCATGTTTTGAATTTTGTATCTTCAGAAAAAAGCTCCTGCATTTCCTTGCTTGAATATCTTGAGCAAAGCGGACTTTTGTATACATGGGTTGACATTATTGGTTCTCCTGTTCTTCTGCGTTCTTTTTATCTGCAGCTATGTTGTCGCTTTCTTTTATTGTAAGATTGTCAACGAAGATATTTACTGTTTCAACATTCAAATCAGTAACTTCTTCAATGTCTTTTTTAATGTTTGCCTGAAGTATGCTGCAAACATCAGTGATTTTAAGACCGTGTTCTATAGAGATATGAACCTCTAAGGAAACATTTTTATCATGCATTTCAACGCGAATTGCTTTATTTGTACTTTTTTTAACGATTTTTTCCATTATTCCGTCAGTAAATGAGCTGATCAGAGAAACGCCGTCAAGTTCTTTTACAGAATGAGCGGCGATTGACTGAAGAACGTCATCAACAATTATAATTTCATTAATTGTTTCGTTTTCTGAAGGAACGTTGTTTTTGTTAGTCATTATATAATCCTCCTGCATAAAATAAAGGTTTTATTCATTATATCACTTTTAAAGGAAAAAATCAACATTTTTAAGTTAAGAAAGAAATGCTTCTGTATCTTTGAGGGTAATATTTTCGTGAAGGGTAAGATTAATTCCGTCTGCTACTATTTTTGAGGTTTTTTCTATAAGGGAATCTATATCTTTTGGAGTTACAATAAATCCCGTAAGTTTTTCGTCAGCGCTTTTTCTTATAAGATTGTATCTTTCATCTTCGTCCATGTGAGAAATACTTCCTATGACACCTAAAGGGGACTGCATATTTTCTTTAAGGGAATCAATAGTGTCTGACGTTATTGTGGCAGCGTCAATCACAGTCGGAATGCCGATTGCAATAACAGGAACGCCGAGAGTGTCTTCGCTTAAACCTTTTCTGTTGTTGCCGACACCTGCTCCGGGGCTGATTCCAGTATCAGTAAGCTGAACAGTAGAGATAATTCTGTCAACACTTCTTGCAGCAAGAGCATCTATCGCGATGACATAATCAGGCCTCACTTTATCAACTATCCCTTTTACTATTTCGACAGTTTCAATTCCTGTTATGCCTAAAACACCAGGACTTATAGCACTGACGGAGCGCAAACCTTCATCAAGCTGCTCAGGAATATATTGAAACAGATGACGTGTTACCATAAGTTTTGAAATGACACAGGGACCCAGGGCATCGGGAGTTATGTGTCTGTTGCCAAGACCTACTATAAGAATAACAGAATTATCGTTTAAATGAATAAGTTTTTTTAGTTCATTTTTTAAAACTGTGCTTATCTTTTCGTTTTCTTCAGATAAAGTAAGATTTATGTCAGGGAGCTCTAATGTAATATAATTTCCGATAGGTCTTCCCATTTTTTCCTCTGCTTGTTTTGTTCCAATTTTAATACGGGAAATTTTTACTCCTTCTGTTTCTTCGGTTTCTTTTGTAACACCTGAAAGTTCATCTGCCGCTTCAGTGAGCATTTCATGCATTTCCAAAGCTAAATCTGTTCGCTTGATATTCAAAAAAATTGCTCCTTTCATTAAGAACGTGCTAATTTAAAATGCTTTTAAGCTATTGATAGTTTGGTGTTATTTTTTGGAATATATACGTAAAAAAAAGTAATAATAAAAGCAAAGAAAAAGAAAGGGTGATGAAGATGATTGAAATAAGATGGCACGGAAGAGGCGGTCAGGGGGCAAAAACAGCATCCTTGCTTTTAGCAGATATTTGTTTTAACACAGGGAAGTATGTTCAGGGATTTCCTGAATACGGACCTGAAAGAATGGGTGCACCGCTTACAGCTTATAACCGCATAAGCGACGAGCCTATTAAGGTGCATTGCAATATATATGAACCTGATTATGTTGCAGTTGTTGATGAAACTTTAATTGATGTTCAAAATGTATGCAAGGGGCTCAAAGAAGATGGGGGATTAATAGTAAATTCCCGAAAAAGTCCTGATGATATAAGAAAGAAAATTCCTTTCTTTAAAGGCAGAATATATACTATAGATGCGATGACAATATCTTTGGATTGTATGGGGAAATACTTTCCCAATACACCAATGCTTTCAGCGGTGGTAAAGACAACCGGATTAATGGATGAAGAAAGTTTCGTGCGCGATATGGAAAAGTTATATTCAAAGAAGTTTGCATCTAATCCTAAGGTTATTGAAGGAAATATGAAGGCTTTAAAAAGGGCATTAAAGGAGGTAAAAGGACTTGAGTGAAATATCTAAAACAGTTACATGGCAGAAAATAACACAAGGGGGTACAATATATGAAAGCGGAAATGCAGATAGCTTTATAACAGGAGACTGGAGAACATCAAGACCTGAGTGGATTGTGGACAAATGCACACAATGCATGCTTTGTTTTCCCGTATGTCCTGATTCATCAATACCTGCTAAAGACGGAAAAAGACTTGATTATGATTTTAACCATTGTAAAGGATGCGGAGTTTGTGCCGCAGTATGTCCGTTTGATGCAATAAAAATGGTAGAAGAGATAAATTCTGATAAATGATGAAAGGTGGAGAGAGATGATAAAAGACAGATTAAGCGGAAATGAGGCTTTAGCTGTTGCGATGAGACAAATAGAGCCTGATGTAGTTGCGGCATATCCAATAACACCTTCAACAGAGGTGCCTCAGTATTTTTCGAGCTTTGTTTCAGATGGAAAGGTCAGAACTGAATTTATACCTGTAGAATCTGAGCATAGCGCAATGAGTGCTTGTGTGGGTGCATCAAGTGCAGGCGCAAGAACAATGACAGCGACAAGCGCAAACGGACTTGCCTATATGTGGGAGGTTTTATATATTGCAGCATCATCAAGGCTTCCGATAGTTATGGGTGTTGCAAACAGGGCATTGTCAGGACCGATTAATATAAACTGCGACCATTCAGATGCATACGGAGCACGCGATTCAGGATGGATTCAGCTTTATTGTGAAAACAATCAGGAGGTATATGACAGCGCTTTGCAGGCTGTTAAAATAGCAGAACATGACATGGTAAAAACTCCTGTTATGGTATGCTATGATGGATTTATAACCAGTCATGCAGTTGAAAACATTGAGCTTTTAGAGGACGAAGAAGTAAAGAATTATGTTGGTAAATATTGTCCTAAGCATCATCTGTTAGATTCTGAAAATCCTATTGCAGTTGGTCCTCTTGATGTGCCGGCATACTATTTTGAGCATAAGCGCAATCAGGCAGAAGGGCTGAAAAATGCTAAAAAAGTGATAAAAGATACAGGAATGGCTTTTTTAGAACTCACTGGAAGAAAATATGGCTTTTTAGAGGAATATATGACAGAAGATGCAGATATTTGTATTGTTGCAATGGGCTCAACCGCAGGAACAGCTAAATATGTTGCAGATATGCTCAGACAGAAGGGGATAAAAGCAGGTGTAGTAAAAGTCAGGATGTTCAGACCGTTTCCCGCTGAGGAAATAGCATATGTATTGTCCCGATTTAAATCTGTAGCAGTGCTTGACAGGGCAGAGAGCTTTTCAGATTGCGGGGGAGCGCTCTTTTTAGATGTGACAAGTGCTTTATATGTGCACGGAAAAAAAGTGAAGGTTTTAAATTATATTTACGGTTTGGGCGGAAGAGATGTTACAACTGATGACCTTGAATATGTATTTAATGAACTATGCGAACTAAAGGAAGGAAAAGAAAAGACAGTTTTGAATTATCTGGGAGTGAGAGGGGAAGATAATAATGCCATATAATATAAAAGAAATCTCAAAAAAACCGCAAAGGCTCACGGGAGGACACAGAATGTGTGCAGGGTGCGGGGCGCCTGTAGTTGTAAGATGTATTTTATCTGCATTAAAGCCCGAAGACCATGCAGTAATAGGACTTGCAACGGGATGCCTCGAAGTATCGACATGGCTGTACCCCTTTACAGCATGGAAGGACTCAGTAATTCATAATGCTTTTGAAAATGTGTCAGCTACCATTTCAGGTGTGGAGGCGGCATATAAAGCAAAAAAAAGAATGTGCGAAGAGAAGAACACAAAGGAAACAAAATTTATAGCATTCGGGGGTGACGGAGGAACATACGACATAGGTATTCAGTCACTTTCAGGCGCATTGGAGAGAGGTCACGATATGGTCTATGTATGCTATGATAACGGAGCATATATGAACACAGGAATTCAGAGGTCGTCAGCAACGCCTGAGTTTGCAAACACAACAACTTCGCCCGTAGGAAAAATAAGAAACGGAAAGCATGGAAGAAAAAAAGATTTGACACAGATAGTTGCAGGACATAATATTCCATATGTTGCCCAAAGTGCACCAAGGTCAGCAAAATACGGAGGGTTTAAAGATTTATATAATAAGGCAGAAAAGGCAATTTACACAGAAGGACCTGCTTTTTTAAACACGTTTGCACCATGTCCGAGAGGCTGGAGATACTCTACACCGTATCTTATGGAAATTTGTGATTTGGCAGTAGAAACGTGTATATGGCCTATGTATGAAATCACAGACGGCAAGCTCAAGTTAACATATGAACCAAAGAAAAAGCTGCCCGTTGAAGATTTTTTAAAGCAGCAGGGGAGATTTTCACACATGTTTAAAGAAGGAAATGAATATATGATAGAGGCAATGCAAAAATCAGTAGATGACGAGTGGGAAAATCTGAAAAATATGAGTGTTTAATAAAAAGTCAGGAGATTTTATAGTTCTCCTGACTTTTTATGTATAGAATAAAGAGTCTAAGTGAAAATCTTGACATTTTTACTTATATTATGTTATAATTATAAAGATAATATTAATAATTGGATTATGATTATAAAATAAGGTGTAATTAATGAAAAAGCTATTAAATTTATTTTTTATTTTTGCCAAAATAGGTGTTGTTGCTTTTGGCGGTGGATATGTTATTCTTCCACTCTTAAAAAGGGAATTTGCCGAAAAACGCAGTTGGGTAACAGAAGAAGAGATTATGGATTATTTTGCTATCTCACAATGCACCCCTGGTGTTATAGCAGTTAATGCTGCTACCTTTATCGGTCGCAATCAAGCAGGAATTTTAGGTGCGGTTTGTGCAACTTTAGGTGTTGTTCTTCCGTCTCTTATTATAATATCTGTTCTTGCGTTGTTTCTTCAGAATTTTGCTGAAATTACCATGGTAAAACATGCGCTTTTAGGCATACGTGCATGTGTTTGTGCATTGATATTGAGTACTTTAGTCAGTCTTGTAAAAAAATCTGTAGTTGATAAAATTTCGTGCACAATAGCAGTTGTTGTGTTCTTGCTTATGTGCATCTTTGATATCTCGCCTGTAGTTTTTGTGATAAGCGCAGGTTGTTTAGGCATCATTACAACCATGCTTAAGAAAAGAGGTACAGAAAAATGATATATTTAAGACTCTTTTTTGAATTTTTTAAAGTGGGACTTTTTGCAGTAGGCGGAGGTCTTTCAACATTTCCGTTCTTAGAGGCTATGTCAAAAAAAACAGGATGGTTTACGTTGTCCGATTTGGTTAATATGATTGCTGTTTCAGAGGCGACACCGGGACCAATCGGTGTTAATATGGCAACATATGCAGGTGTTATTTCTGCAGGGACTTTAGGAGGTTTAATATCAACTTTAGGTTTAATCACACCATCTGTAATTATAATTTTGATAGTAGCAAAATTTTTAGATAAATTCAGGAATAATTTTTATGTTGAATCTGCATTTTACGGACTCAGACCTGCCGTTTTGGGGTTAATTGCAGCAGCAGGCTTTTCCGTTTTTAAAAACACACTTTTCAGTATTGATGCATTCTTTAATGGAAGCGGTTTATTTAAAATTATAGACATAAAGGCGGTTATAATTTTTGTTGTATCATTTGTATTGATTAAAAGACTGAAGGTAAGCCCGATTTTATGTATAGCAGGCTCAGCTGTTGTAGGAATAGCGCTTTACAGCTTGCCGATGTAACATAAAAAATTATAAATAGTAAATTTTATGAAAGGGATAATCATGTCACAGAAGAAAACAAAAAAAACTACGGCTACGAAAAGAACTTCAAATAAAAAGAATATAAAAAAAGAAGGCTCTGACTTTTCTGCACTTATAATAACAGTAGTCGGGCTCATTTGGGGAGCTCTCATATATATTCCGTCAGGCATTATGGGGCCTTACATAAAAGAGTTTTTCATGGGGCTACTGGGAATGCCTGTGTATTTTATGCCTATAATTATGATAGTTTACGGTATTCATATGGCGGCGAGCAAAAGTTTTTATGAAAGTCAGAAAAAATATGGTCTTATAACGTTTGGTGTAGTAATACTTTCTGCTATATTTACACTTTTTTCTATAGAGCCGAATAATCCGTTTACATCAATAGACATATATTGGTTTTATGGGAAAACAGGCATCGGCGGTGGTGTTATAGGCGGAATATTATGTGACATTTTTGCTAACCTGTTAGGTTCTGTAGTTGCAGGAATTATTCTTTTTACAGCACTCATTATTGTCGTGATGATTATTACAAAATGGTCGCCTTTAAAAGCACTTTTAAGAGCTGTGGTCAAGTTATATCTTAAAGCTAAGAAGGCTAAACAGGAAGCACAAGAAGAGGTTAGTCAAATCAAGAGAGAGCAGCTCTCTTTAGATGTTTCTCCTGAGAAAAAACCTAAAAAGACAAAAATGAAAATTTTTTCTGATGACGATATAACACCAAGTGACAGAGAAAATTTAAACGGCAGTAAGGTTATAAAAAAGCCTTACGATGATGAAGATTATTTGCCTCCGTCACTTAGAGATGTTCTCCTTGATGAGGACGATATCGAAATTGAAGGGCTTGATGAGATAGTAGACAGTGCCGTTCCTGCATTTTTAAATGAAGTACATAAATCAGGTGATAAGGGCTTTAGCCTTGATAAAAATAACTCTGCAGAGGATTTTGGTCAGAAAAATGATGATGCATCTTTTAATGATGAACAGCTTACCGCTGAACAAACCGAGAAAAAAGAGCTTATTCCACAAAAAGTTACAGGTATGGAAGATGTGACAGAAGAAATAGAGCAGGCATTTGAAAGAATACCATATACTTTTCCTGACATAAGTCTATTAAATAAGCCGATAGACGGAGATGGGGGAGATATATCGAGGACGGAACTTAAAGAAACAGCTCAAAAACTAGTTGCTACATTAAAAAGTTTTAATGTAGATGCAAAACTTATAAATGTGAGCAAAGGTCCTACTGTTACACGTTATGAGCTTAAACCGGGCGAAGGTGTTAAGGTAAGTAAAATAGTAAATCTGTCTGATGATATTGCATTACGCCTAGCGGCAAGCGGTGTAAGAATTGAAGCACCTATCCCAAATAAAGAGGCAATAGGTATAGAAATTCCGAATAAAACAGTTGATACTGTGTTTATAAGGGACGTTATAAATTCAAGAGAATTTAAAAACTACGATTCCAAACTTGCATTTGCTTTAGGTAAGGATATCACAGGCAAAAACATCATAGCAGATATAGGTAAAATGCCGCACGTTTTAATAGCAGGTTCAACCGGGTCTGGTAAGAGTGTATGTATAAACACTTTAATCACAAGCATTATTTATAAAGCTGACCCTAATGAGGTTAAACTTTTAATGGTTGACCCGAAGGTTGTTGAGCTTGGTGTATATAACGGAATTCCGCATCTTTTGATTCCTGTTGTAACCGACCCAAGAAGAGCATCAGGCGCACTTTACTGGGCTGTTCAGGAAATGCTCAGGAGATATCAGCTTTTTGCAGACGGCAATGTTCGTGACATAAAAGGATTTAACGAAAAACAGAAGGAAGAGGGAAAAGAATATCTGCTTCCTCATATTGTTATTATTATCGATGAGCTTGCAGACCTTATGATGGTTGCACCAGGCGAGGTTGAAGACTCAATCTGCCGTCTGGCGCAGATGGCAAGAGCCGCGGGTATGCATCTTGTTATAGCAACGCAAAGACCATCTGTTGATGTTATTACGGGAACAATTAAAGCAAATATTCCTTCAAGAATTGCATTTGCTGTTTCATCTCAGATAGACAGCCGTACTATTCTTGACCAGGGCGGTGCTGATAAACTTTTAGGTAAGGGAGATATGTTGTTTTCCCCTGTTGGCGCATCAAAACCAATAAGACTACAGGGAGCTTTTATTTCCGATAAAGAGGTCGAACGTGTTGTTGATTTTATTAAAGGAAATTCTGCCGCTCGCTATGATGAGGATATAATTGAGAAGATTGATAACGGTAAACCTATTAATATTAATGACTCCTCCGGCAGTCAGGAAGATGAAGCAGATGAGCTTCTGCCAAGAGCTATAGAAATTGCTGTTGATACAGGCAAAATCTCAGCTTCATATATACAGAGAAGACTCAAGGTGGGTTTTTCAAGAGCTGCGCGTATTATAGACCAGATGGAAGAGAGAGGGTTAATAGGCCCTCAGGACGGAAGTAAACCGCGTGAAGTTTTAATATCAAAAGAAGATTATTTGGAAATGAGTATGAAGTCATGATAGGTGCAAAATTAGGTTTTCTGCCTGTGAATAAAGAGGATATGGAATATCTCGGCTGGGATGAAGTGGATTTTGTGTATGTCTCAGGAGATGCATATGTAGACCATTCATCATTTGCACATGCTGTTATATCACGCGTGCTGACCGCAAATGGTTACAGAGTAGGAATTATCCCTCAGCCTGACAAAGATGATACTGAGGCGTATAAAGTTTTGGGGAGACCGAGGCTTGGTTTTTTAGTTGGCGCAGGAAATATGGATTCAATGGTCAATCATTATACTGCAGCTAAAAAAAGACGAAGCAAAGACCTTTTTTCGCCAGGTGGCAAAATGGGATTGCGTCCTGACAGAGCGACAATTTTTTACTGTAATAAAATAAGAGAAGCATATGGAAAGATTCCTATTATCATCGGTGGAATAGAAGCAAGTCTCAGACGGTTTGCCCATTATGATTATTGGGGCGATAATGTAAGACGTTCAATTTTGATTGATAGCCGTGCAGATATTCTTTCTTATGGTATGGGAGAGAAGTCAGTTGTTGCTATAGCAGATAGCCTCGCAGCAGGACGTGATATTAAGGAAATCAGAAATGTTGAGGGAACGTGCTATATTACAAATGATATATCTGGTATAGAACATAAGGCTGTGATATGTCCTTCCTTTGAAGAGGTTAAGGAGAATAAAAAATCATATGCCTTAGCAACAAAACTGCAGTTTAAAGAGCAGGACCCGATAATAGGTAAAATACTTATACAAAAGCATCAGGACAGATTTCTGGTACAAAATCCTCCTCAGAAACCGCTTTCGACAGAGGAGCTTGATTATGTCTATGAGTTGCCATATACAAGAAGATGGCATCCGTGCTATGATAAAGACGGAGGCATACCTGCATTTGATGAAGTGAGATTCAGTTTAATCAGTTCACGCGGCTGCTATGGAATGTGCAACTTTTGTTCTTTGAATTTTCATCAGGGCAGATTTATTCAGTCAAGAAGCCATGAATCAATACTGAGAGAGGCAATGATGCTGACGAGTCTGCCTGATTTTAAAGGATATATACATGATGTCGGTGGTCCAACTGCCAATTTCAGAAATCCTTCATGCTCAAAACAAGCAAAATCAGGTGCATGCAGAGACAGGCGATGTCTTTATCCTTCTGCGTGCAGTCAGCTCTATGTTGACCACAGCGATTATACTGAGCTTTTAAGGAAACTCAGAAATTTAGACGGAGTAAAAAAAGTATTTGTCCGTTCAGGTTTGAGATATGACTATTTAATTTATGATAAAGATGAAACTTTCTTTTATGAGCTTTTAAAACATCACGTAAGCGGTCAGCTCAAGGTTGCTCCTGAGCATATTTCAGAAGATGTGCTTAAATATATGGGCAAACCCGGGCGGAAGGTGTATGACAAGTTTTCTGATAAATTCTATGAAATAAATAAAAAAATAGGGAAAGAGCAATATCTTGTGCCTTATCTGATGTCTTCACATCCAGGCTCTACACTTCAAAGTGCTATTGAGCTTGCACAATATTTAAAAAAACATAAACTAAATCCTGAACAAGTGCAGGATTTTTATCCTACACCTGGGACAATTTCAACCTGTATGTTTTATACGGGGATAGACCCTGAGACGATGAAGGAAGTATATGTTCCTAAAACTTTTGAGGAAAAATCAATGCAAAGGGCTCTTTTACAATGTGCCAATCCTAAAAACAGAGATTTGGTAAAAAAAGCATTAATAAAAGCAGGAAGAACTGATTTAATCGGGTTCTCGCCTGAATGTTTAATAAAACCGGAGGTAAGAAAAAATGACAAAAGCAAAAATTCTGGACGGAAAAATGGTATCTCAAAGAATAAAGGACGAGCTAAAAGCAGAAGTAAGTGAAATGAAAGCTAAGGGAATTACACCTGGGCTTGCTGTAATTATTGTTGGTGATGACCCTGCATCAAGAGTGTATGTAAATTCCAAGAAAAAGGCATGTGCTGAAATAGGAATATATTCAGAAGAGTATGCACTAAGCGGTGAAACATCACAACAAGAGCTTTTAGAGCTAATTGAGAAACTCAATAAAAAAGACGATATAAGCGGTATTTTGTGTCAGCTTCCGCTTCCTAAACATATTGACGAAAAAGCAGTTATTGATGCAATTGCGCCAAATAAGGATGTCGATGCATTCCACCCTGTTAATGTAGGTAAGATAATGATTGGAGACTATGATTTTCTTCCTTGCACACCGGCAGGTGTTATGGAGCTTATAAAAGAAAGCGGTATCGAAATTAAGGGGAAGGAATGTGTTGTTGTAGGAAGAAGCAATATTGTTGGAAAGCCTATGACCATGCTCCTTCTACATGAACATGGTACAGTAACAGTATGCCATTCTAAAACACGTGACCTAAAAGAGGTTACACTTCGCGCTGACATTTTAGTTGCTGCAGTAGGGGTACCTGAGCTTATCCGCGGTGACATGATAAAAGAGGGTGCCGTTGTAATTGATGTTGGAATGAACAGACTCCCTGACAAACGATTAGTTGGCGATGTTTGTTTTTCAGAGGCTTCAGAAAAGGCAATGGCTATTACTCCTGTTCCCGGCGGTGTTGGACCTATGACTATTGCGATGCTTATGAAAAATACTGTTAAGGCAGCATACCTTAATGCTTAACTTAACACAAAATTTTAGGCATACGGCAGAAAAACTGCCGTATGCCTTATCTATATAAACGGACAGAAAAACTGTCCGGTATATATCATATTATGTCAAAAAAACAAAATTGTGAGGAATTTATATAATATTTTCAAGGGTAGGAAGCTCATCATCATACAAAAATTGAAGACTGAGACGGAGTTTGTCTGTCATAACTTTCAATTGTTTTTTGTCATGGTTGTCAATGTGATTTTTTATTTCTAAAATACACTGCGAAATGGCATCAGTTTTATTGTGACTTGTAAACGTTTCGATGATTTTTATTTTACTATACCATTTGTCAGACAGGGTATTATATGATGAGCTCACATTGTTCCAGTCATCAGTTTCTGATGCAAAAGAAATTGCTTCAATATTACTTATTAAATCATCAAGAGTAAATTTTAAAAAAAATACATAAGCAGTTATTGAAGAAATTATTATAAAAAAAGTAATCAGTGAAACGACAAAGGTTTTCATTTAAATACCTACTTGATTTTTTTTTGTACAAACAAATTATTTTGTGCATCAACAGATGCGATAAAGACATCTTTGATTTGTTTGATTTTAAATTCATTTTTCAGCTTGTCTGTAAGCCATTTTTCAGATAAGCCGCTTCTTTTTAATGCATAATTGTTTATTTCACCGTCGGAAATTAAAATAAAGGGAAGTCCCTCATATTCTACGTCTATATTTAAATCCTCCGGAGTAACAGGCCTTTTTGAAGCCTTGGGAATGACACTCAATAATCCGTTTGTCTCAATTATTGCATATTCAACATCAGAAATGTTTGAATAACCCGCACCTCTTAGTTCTTCTAAAAGGTCATCAATATTAAACCGCATTTTTTCCATTTCTTTTTCTAACACTTTTCCTTTTTCTATTAAAAGGGTAGGAGACCCTGAGAAAAGGTATCTAATCTTTTTAGAGCGCAGAGTAAGAAAAGAAAATGCAGCCTCTGCAATAATTAATGTGACGGTTGGTATAACTCCGTAGAGAAGAGGAGTATCGACGTTTTCCATAGGGATTGTTGCAACTTCGGAAATCATCATAGCTATTACAACCTCAGATGGTTGGAGCTGACCCAATTGGCGTTTTCCCATAAATCTTAGTGATGCAACAACCACTATGTACAGGATTAGTGTACGGATAAAAAGTATCAGAATTCTGACCAACTCCTTTAGTTTATTTCTATTTTAAACGGATTTGACAAAGTTATACATTATAGAAAAATAAATTTGTAAATATATATGAGACATCAATTTTCTTGACAAAGATGTATATAATTGCTATAATTGACATTGTTGGATTTTTGCCGAAAATATATAAGAAGGGGGGATTTTGGTCCAACAGAAAAATTCGTTTTTAGTCAAAAAAAGCGCCAGGACTGATTAGGCATATCAGTTGACGAGGTTGGGGAGTATCGAAAGACTCGGCGGATGCCCCACAGTAGATTAGCACTACTGAGAATTGATTTGAGCGGAAAAACAAAACCGCAGAGTAATCTGCGAACAAAAATTTTCGTATGCTAGTAAACTACTCTGAAAAATGGTATCATAAATAGAGCCGATAAAAATGGAGTTTTTTATGTATTTTATGAATATCATTTTATAGAAAGACATAACAGGAGGGATATAAATATGGGAAGACTTTTTGGAACTGACGGTGTAAGAGGTGTGGCAAATAATGAGCTGACCTGTGAAATGGCATTTAATATTGGAAGAGCGGCGGCATATGTTTTGACAAAAGAAACAAGACATAAACCTAAAATTCTGATTGGTAAAGACACAAGAATATCAGGTGATATGCTTGAAGCAGCGTTGTCTGCGGGACTTTGTTCAGTGGGTGCCAAGGTGGTTTCACTCGGTGTAATTCCAACCCCTGCCGTAGCCTATCTGACACGCAAATATGAAGCAGATGCGGGAATCGTGATTTCAGCATCACACAACTCGGCTGAATATAACGGCATCAAAATCTTTAACTCAAACGGATATAAATTAAGTGATTCTATAGAAGAACGTATTGAATCAATAATATTAGACGATTCTGAAAAAATTGAGTTGCCAACTGGTGATGATGTAGGTACTATCACAAAATGCGACACAGCAGTAGCTGATTATGTAGAGTTTGCAAAAAGCACAATTGATTGTGACCTTACAGGGCTGAAAATAGCAGTAGACTGCGCAAATGGTGCAAGCTATAAAACAGCGGTCAAGGTTATAGTTGAGCTTGGAGCAGAGGCATTTGTTGTCCACAATCATCCAAATGGAACAAATATAAACCTTCACTGCGGCTCAACTCATACAAAAGAATTTTCTGAATATGTAAAAAATATCAATGTTGATATTGGATTAAGTTTTGACGGAGATGCAGACAGACTGCTCGTTATTGATGAAAACGGAAACCTCATTGACGGGGATAAAATTATGTTTGTTTGTGCTGACTATCTTAAAGATAAGGGTGCTTTGATTAAGAATACACTTGTTACTACCGTTATGACAAACTTAGGACTTGTTTTGGCGGCGAAGGAAAAAGGTATTAATATAGTTCAGACAAAGGTCGGGGACAGATATGTTCTTGAGGAAATGTTAAAGAGCGGATATGTCCTTGGGGGAGAACAGTCGGGTCATATTATTTTCCTTGATTATAATACAACAGGCGATGGACTTATTTCAGCACTCCAGTTATTATCAATTTTAAGAAAAACAAATAAAAAGATTTCAGACCTTGCAGGAGTGTTTAAGACTCTGCCGCAGGCTATTGTCAATGCGAAAGTTTCAAATTTGAAAAAGAATGATTATGTAAAAGACAGTGTTATAATGGATGAAATCAATGCGCTGGAGAAGGAATTTGAAGGAAACGGAAGAGTGTTAATCAGACCGTCAGGAACGGAGCCTTGTGTCCGTGTTATGATTGAAGGTCAGGACCAGGCAGTTATAACACAAAAAGCAAATTACCTTGCAAAGCTGATTGAAGCTAGACTAAGTTAGGAGGAATAAAAGTGAACTTAGATATTATAAAAAAACATAAGGATAACGGTGTTGTTTTTGTTGACGAAAACACAGCATATATTGACGAGAGTGTTGTAATAGGAGAAGGAACGGTTATCGAGCCTAATGTATACCTCAGAGCAAATACTGTTATTGGAAAAAATGCTTTGATAGGTTTCTGTTGCGATATTAGTAATTCAGAAATTGCAGATAATGTGACAGTTAAACATTCTGTAATTATTGACAGTTTTATTGATGAAGGAACAACTATAGGACCGTTTGCCTATATCAGGCCGAATTGCAAAGTGGGAAAGAATGTTAAAATCGGCGATTTTGTTGAGATTAAGAACTCAACAATTGATGACGGAACAAAGCTTTCACACCTTACCTATGTTGGCGATGCAGACGTTGGAAAGAGCGTCAATTTCGGTTGCGGTACAGTTGTGGTAAATTATGACGGAAAGAAAAAACACAGAACGATTATTAAAGACAATGCATTTATAGGATGTAATACAAATCTTGTTTCACCTGTAGTCGTTGAGGAATATGCATATACTGCCGCAGGCTCGACAATTACTGAAGATGTGCCCAAGGACAGTCTCGCTATAGCCCGTGCAAGACAGGTTGTTAAAAAGGATTGGGTAAAATCAAGATAAAATTGTTGAACTTTTTATAAAAAAAGGGTTGACTTTTTAAGGGAAATGGTTTAAAATGATATAGGTGTTTAGGTTTACACCTTTACACCTATATCTTTTTTTTTGGAGGCAGATTGCTGTGAGTAAAGACCTTACGATAGCCATGCTTCATGACTTTTACGGAGAGCTCCTGACAGAAAAACAGTCTAGAGCAATTGATTTGTACTATAACGAAGATTTGTCTCTGGCCGAAATTGCTGAGCCGCTGGGTGTCAGCAGACAGGGTGTAAGAGATGCTATAAAGCGCGGAGAAAAGCAGCTTTTAGAATATGAAGAAAAACTCGGATTGATTACCAGATTTTTAAATGTCGGTGAAAAACTTGAGGATGTATTGAAATCTTTAAAAAAGATGAGGCAATATGAGCGCGCATATATTCATTCAGCTAAGTTTGAAAAGGGACTTGAAGAGCTTGAAAAGGAAATAACTGAAATCAGAAATGAAATTTAGTGATATATTTTATAACATATAGATTGTGAGCAGAGGAACGAGGATTTATGGCATTTGAAAATTTGTCAGAAAAACTTTCTGTTGTCTTTAAAAAACTTAAAGGCAGGGGTATTGTTACTGAAAAAGATATAAAAGAGTCCATGCGCGAGATAAAACTCGCACTTTTGGAAGCTGATGTAAACTATAAGGTTGTTAAAGATTTTGTCAGCAGAGTTTCCGAAAGGGCAGTAGGCAGCAATGTTATGGAAAGTCTTACTCCAGGACAGCAGATTATAAAAATTGTTAATGATGAGCTCACTGCTCTAATGGGCGGTGAAAACAGCAGAATAGAGTTTGGTAAAACCATGCCCACGGTTGTTATGCTGGCAGGTCTCCAGGGTGCAGGTAAGACAACTTTTTGTGCAAAACTTGCAGGATATATGCGTAAAAAGCATAATAAGAGGCCGTTGATGGTGGCTTGTGATATATACAGACCTGCTGCAATAAAACAGCTTGAGGTCGTTGGAAAACAGATTGATGTTCCTGTTTTTCAGATGGGAGATTCAAAAAGTGCAGTTGAAATTGCAAAATCTGCAATAGCACACGCAAAAGACCATGGAAATGATTTTGTTATTATAGATACAGCAGGCAGACTTCATATTGACGAAGAGCTTATGCAGGAACTTGCTGATGTTTCACAGTCAGTAAATCCCAATGAAATATTACTTGTAATTGATGCTATGACTGGCCAGGATGCTGTTAACATAGCTGAAAGTTTTAATAATCAGCTTGAAATAACAGGCGTGATTATGACAAAGCTCGATGGTGATACAAGGGGCGGTGCTGCGCTGTCAGTAAAAGCTGTAACAGGTAAGCCGATAAAGTTTGTCGGTGTTGGTGAGAAACTTTCTGATATTGAAGAATTCCATCCCGACAGAATGGCATCCAGAATATTAGGCAGCGGCGATGTTCTTTCATTAATTGAGAAAGCTGAGCAGGCATTTGACCAAAAAACTGCAGAACAGCTGGAGATGAAGCTAAGGAAAAATCAGTTTGATTTTGATGATTTTTTAGAACAGCTTCAACAAATGAAAAAGATGGGACCGCTTTCTCAGCTTATCAAGATGATTCCGGGAATCAATACCAAAGCTCTTAGTGAAGCAGATATCGATGAGAACAGAATTTTTAAGATTGAGGCAATAATAAGGTCAATGACAAAAAAAGAAAGACAAAATCCTTCTATTATAAATGCCAGCCGTAAAAAAAGAATAGCTGCCGGCAGCGGTAATTCCGTACAGGATGTTAATTTGCTATTAAAGCAGTTTGAACAAATGCAAAAAATGATGAAACATTTTACAGGCAAAGGCAAGAAAAAAATAAGAGGACTTGGTTTTTAGTTAACAATCTGCCTTGCAGATTTTATATTTAGTTTGTAAAAATTATATCATAAAGATTGTTTAGGAGGTGAAACACATGGCAGTAAAAATGAGATTAAGAAGAATGGGTGCTAAAAAGGCTCCTTTTTACAGAGTTGTTGTAGCTGATTCAAGATATCCCAGAGATGGTAGATTTATTGAAGAAATCGGAACATACAATCCGCTTACAAATCCTTCTGAAATTAAAATTGACGGGGATAAAGCTAAAAAGTGGCTTGAAAACGGTGCTCAGCCTACAGATACTGTTAAAACATTACTCAAAAAGAGTGGTATCATAGGCTAAGTCTATAGGAGGAAATAATAATGAAAGACCTTTTGATTATTATTGCAAAGGCTTTGGTTGATGAACCCGATGCAGTAAGTGTAACAGAAACAGAAGATGGTTCAAATGTTGTTTTAGGACTGCGTGTTGCAGATGGTGACATGGGAAAGGTCATTGGAAAACAGGGCAGAATCGCTAAGTCTATCAGAACTGTTATGAAGGCTGCAGCAAGCCATGAAAACAAAAAAGTTATTGTTGAAATTCTTCAGTAAAACTTTTTTGAAAAAAGAATTAAAAACGATGCTTAAAATTGTGTTAATCTGCAATTTTTTGCATCGTTTTTTATTTTCCTGTCGAATGTTGCGTTTTTTGGTACTGGTAATCCATTTAAAAATACTATATAATGTATTTGTACGAAATAAGATATACTATATATGGAAGGGGATGAATTGTATGGCAATGAGAAAGCTATACAAAACAGTAAATGTATCAAGCGAATGTGACGGAGAAGAAAGAAAATTCTGGCTTGACTATTATATCTTAGAAAAGGAGGTTGAAATTGAAGAATTCTCAGTTAATACGTATGGCATAGAAATTTGTAAAAGAAGCAAACGTGAGGATAATTCGTCATATTTTGAGTATAGAAAAATATTTGATATATTTTGTACCGAGGAAGAAACTGTAGAAGTAATAGAAAAACTTGCGAGAAATAGTGTCACACCAATTTGTATGCAGGAAGTTTTGGAAGATTTAATTGGAACAGGAGATTTTGTAAGTGAAGAATTTCTTGTTGCAGCGGTGTAAAAGAAAGAAGAGACTAAAGATTTGCTTTAGTCTCTTCTTTTGTTTGTAGCTAAAAAACAAAAAGATTAAATAGTTTTTTATTTATCAAGTGGCTTCTACGACTCAGTTCGCAACCTCTGATTTAAATAAAGGTAAGGTTGCTCAACTCGCATGCATTCGCCCTCGCGCGCTCGCGACATATCCATATGCCGTTATGCTCGCTTTCGACTCGTTACGATTACTTCGTAATCTTATTTGTTGTCTAAAGGCTTCATTGTCGGGAACAACAACACATCTCTGATTGCAGCAGAATCTGTCAGGAGCATACACATACGGTCAATACCAAATCCGATGCCACCGGTAGGAGGCATGCCGATTTCCAAAGCATTCATAAAGTCCTCATCAGTGGTATTGGCTTCCTCGTCGCCTAAAGCAAGGAGAGCTTCCTGAGCTTTGAATCTTTCTCTCTGGTCGATAGGGTCATTAAGTTCTGAATATGCATTTGCCATTTCCCATCCGTTCATGAAAAACTCAAAACGCTCAACATAATCGGGATTTTCAGGTTTTTTCTTAGTAAGCGGAGAAATCTCGACGGGGTGGTCCATAACAAACGTAGGCTGAACGAGGTGTTCTTCAACAAATTCTTCAAAGAAGAGATTTAAAATGTCGCCTTTTTTATGATGCTCCTCATATTCAATATGATGCTTATCAGCAACAGCACGTGCCTCTTCAATCGTATTTATTTCATTGAAATCAACACCTGAATATTTCTTTACACTATCAAGCATGGTAATTCTTTCGAATGGTTTTCCTAAGTCCATTTCAATACCATTATATACAATTTTGGTTGTTCCTAAAACTTCCTGTGCAACATAACGATAAAGATTTTCTGTCAGGTCCATCATGCCATGATAATCGGTATATGCCTGATAAAGCTCCATAAGTGTAAATTCAGGGTTGTGACGTGTATCCAAGCCTTCATTTCTGAAAACACGACCAATTTCATAAACCCTGTCTAAGCCGCCTACTATTAATCTCTTTAAATATAGCTCAAGAGAGATTCTCAGCTTGAAATCTTCATCTAAAGCGTTGAAATGTGTCTCAAAGGGACGTGCAGCAGCACCGCCTGCATTAGAAACAAGCATAGGAGTTTCAACTTCTAAAAAGTCCTGCTCGCTTAAATATTTTCTTATAGCAGCAATTATTTTAGAACGTTTGATAAATGTATCCTTGACCTCAGGATTAATTATTAAGTCAACATAACGCTGACGGTATCTTAAATCAGTATTTGTCAGGCCATGGAATTTTTCCGGAAGCGGTATAAGCGACTTAGAAAGAAGAGTATATTCATGTACTTTTATTGAAATTTCTTCAGTTTTTGTCTTGAAGACTTCACCTTTTACACCAACGATATCACCAATATCAAGCTTTTTAAAAGCATCGTATGATTCTTCAAGCAAATCCTTTTTGATAAAAAGCTGAATTCTTTCGTTCATATCAGCTAAATCGCAGAACATGACTTTACCCATGCCGCGTTTTGACATTAATCTTCCGGCGATGGAAATAGTATGTCCCTCAAATTCTTCGTAACTTTCTTTGATTTGCTTAGCTGAATGAGTCTTATCATATTTAACTTCAACAAAGGGGTCATTTCCTGAATCCTGAAGTTCTTTTAATTTTTCTCGTCTTACTCTCAACACTTCATTTAAATCAAGTTCATGTGTCTGTTCCTGTTGCATTTTTATCCTCCTGAATTGAAAATAATTCATATTTTTATATATTATACAATATTTTTACTGATTTGTAAACCTCAAAATTTGACTAGTCAAAAAATATTACTTTTGTTAACTTGACACTTTTTTTGACGTATGATATACTTCAATTAATAGTAAAAATACGAGGTTTTATTTTTATGTCTGAAATAAAAAAAATAATGATTGTGCCAAACAGTGCAAAAGACAATAATTTTGAATATTTGCGTGAAGTAATAGATATAATTGACGGCAGAGCGGAGATATACATAAATGATGTATTTGCTCAATATGGCATAGAAAATGTTATTTTTGCAGAAAAGAAAATTATATATTCAAAGGTTGATTTGATTCTTGTATTAGGCGGAGACGGAACACTTCTTTCTGCAGCAAACGATGCGGCATTTTATGAGATTCCTGTGCTTGGTGTTAATCTTGGCAGACTTGGATTTTTGGCAGAAGTTGAGCGCAGAGATGTAAAAAACTGTTTAAATAAATTGTTTGCGGGAAATTTTATAATAGAAGACAGAATGATGCTTTCAGCCTGTGTGGTAAGAGAAAATGAAAAAAAGGTTGAATTTGATGCTTTAAATGATATTGTAGTAACAAAAGGTGTAAACGCAACACTAATGGATTTTAACATAAACATATGCGGAGAATTTGTCGATGATTATAAATCGGATGGTGTAATATTATCTACACCAACCGGATCAACGGCATATTCGCTTTCGGCAGGCGGTCCCCTTGTCAGCCCTGATTTAGAGGTGATACTTATAACACCGATTTGTCCCCATAAGCTATATTCAAGAGCGCTTGTAGTTTCAGCTGACGATACAATAGAAATAAAAACAACGGCAGATGAAATTTTCAGTGCGGCAATTATGGCAGATGGGCAAAAAAAATCAGACATAAAAGATGGAGATATTTTAAGAGTTAAACGCTCTGAAAGAGTGACAAAACTTGTGAGACTTACTGAAAAGGGATTCTATGGCAAATTAAGACAAAAGCTCATGGGAAAAGAGCTTGAAAGTTAATGAAAAGAGGTAAATTTCTATGAAGCAAAAAAGGCATGATGCAATTTTGGAGCTGATAGAGTTGCATGAGATAGAAACCCAGGAGGAACTTGCTGAACTCTTGATGAAAGAGGGATATAATGTTACACAGGCAACGATTTCACGTGATATAAAAGCATTGCGGCTTATAAAAACAGTTGGTTCAAACGGAATGTATAAGTATTCAAAGGCAGGACGCAAAAAAAGCGAAGAAGACAGTAAAGGAATAATCGCTCAGTCGGCTCTGAGTGTAGATTATGCACAAAATATTGTTATAATAAAAACTCATTCAGGAATGGCACAGGGTGCAGCCGCTATTATAGATTCGATGAAATTGCCTGAGATTATGGGCACAATAGCAGGCGATGATACAATTATGTGTGTCGCTAAAACGGAGGAGGAGGCACTCAGGTTTACTTCTAAAATTAATGCCCTGATACAATAGAGGTGAAAACTCATGATTTATTCAATTAATATAAAAAATATTGCTCTAATAAGTGAAGCCGATATTAATTTTTCTGATGGCTTTAACGTTATAACGGGTGAAACAGGTGCCGGTAAGTCTGTGCTTATCGGTTCTATTAATATGCTCCTGGGCCAGCGTGTAAGTAAGGATATTATAGCATCAGGAGCAAAAAGTGCAGAGGTAAGTGCTGTTTTTTATATAGAGGATATATCAGTAAAAAATTATCTTTATGATATCGGAATAAGCATGGACGAAACGGGAGAACTCGTGATGTCCAGAGAATTATTTGCAGACGGCAGAAATGTTTGCAGAATAAACGGAAGAATTGTAAATGTAGCCTCATTAAAAGATATAGGAAGATATCTTGTAGACCTTCATGGTCAGCATAATAATCAGGCGCTTTTAGACCATAATGCCCATATTCATATTTTAGATAAATTTGCAAAAGATAAAATCAATAATGTTTATGATGAATATAAAGAACATTTTCTAAAGTTATGCAGTTTAAAAAATGAGCTTAGTGAAATAGAAAAAAGCATAGCGGAAAAAGAACGTAAAATTGATATCTTAAATTATGAGATAAATGAAATTAAGTCAGTTAACCCCGAGATAGGTGAAGATGAAGAACTCAAAAAAAAGAAGGAAATAATTGATAATTTCAAAAACTTGTGTTCATCATTGGGAAGAGCGCATTATTTGCTTTATGATGACCCTGATGGAAACAGTGCATATCAGAGTATGTCAAACAGTGCTGCATTACTTAAAGAGGCTGAGAGAATAGACGGCGGATTAAAAGAAACAGCTGAGATTGCTGATGGAATTGTAATACAGATTCAGGAGGTTGCAAGAACTGTAAGTACATATCTTGACAATCTTGAAAATGGGGTAGAATCAGGGTTTGATATAGATGCGAGGATTGATGAGCTTTATAAACTTAAACGAAAATATGGAGGAAGCCTTGAAAGTGTTTTAGAGCATCTTGAAAAATGCGAGCAAGAACTTGAACTTATAAATAACTGCGATGAATACTACAATAAAGTATTAACAGAGGCAAATAGGGAAGCAAAAGCTGCACAGGACCTTGCTGTTTTGCTTAGTGAAATAAGAAAGGAAACTGCAAAAAAAATAGAAAGTGAAATTTGTGAAAGTCTGAATTTCCTTAACATGAAAGATGCAGTTTTTGAGGTGAGCTTTGAAAAAACAGACTTGTCAAAGACGGGGTGCGACAAAGTTGAATTCATGCTTACGACAATAAAAGATGCTCCCCCAAGACCTCTTACTAAGATTGCATCAGGCGGAGAATTATCCAGAATAATGCTTGCTATAAAATCAGTTTTGGCTGAAACAGATAGCGTAAAAACAATGATTTTTGATGAAATTGATACAGGGGTCAGCGGTATTGCGGCGCAGAAAATCGGTGAAAAAATTAAGGAGCTTTCAAAGAATAAACAAATTTTTTGCGTTACTCATTTAGCACAGATTGCATCAAAGGCAGAGACTCATTTTAAAATCGAAAAAATGTCGGATAGTATAAAAACTAAAGCATATGTTCAAAGGCTTGATGATGAAGGAAGAATAAATGAAATTGCAAGAATTATCAGTGGTGATAAGATAACATCTACAACAATTAAACAGGCATCAGAAATGCTTGATGCATGATACATGTAAAAGTAAAGAAACAGAGGGTTTTTAATGAAAAAATATAATGTGACGGGAATGAGCTGCGCTGCATGCTCAAGCGCAGTAGAAAAAGCGGTATTATCTATAGAGAATATCTCCTCGTGCAGTGTAAACTTATTAACTAATTCAATGGTTGTTGATGGAAGTGCATCTGATGAGGAAATTATATCTGCCGTAAAAAAAGCAGGCTATGGTGCAAGTGTTGCAGGAGAGAACAAAAAGGAGACAAAAACAGAAGACGAAGAAATAAAAAAACTTATATTAAGGCTTGTTTTCTCGGCTTTTTTTCTTGTTATATTAATGTATTTTTCAATGGGGCACAGCATGGCTGGGTTGCCGCTTCCTGTTTTTTTTGAAGGAAATCATGTCGCAATTGCGATTGTACAGCTTTTGCTTTCGGCAACAATCATGGTTATTAACGGTAAATTTTTTATAAACGGTTTTAAAGGTGTGCTTAGAAAGGCTCCTAACATGGATACACTTGTTGCACTTGGCTCGGGGGTTTCGTTTATTTATAGTCTTTACCCTTTGTTTGCAATGACAGATGCACAGATAAAGGGAAATCATGAGCTGATAATGGGATATATGCATGATTTGTATTTTGAGTCAGCTGCAATGATTCTTGTTTTAATCACAGTAGGTAAAACATTGGAGGCATATTCTAAAGGAAAAACAACAAACGCGATAAAATCATTGTTGGAGCTTGCACCGAAGACAGCAAATATTATTTCTGACGGAAAAGAAATTAAGGTTTTAGCAGATGATGTTAAGGTTGGAGACATTTTTGTCGTAAGACCGGGTGAAAAAATTCCTGTTGATGGTGTTGTGCTTGATGGTGAGACTTCAATAGATGAATCAATGCTGACGGGAGAAAGTATTCCCGTTGATAAAGTAAAAGGAGATAATGTCTCTGCTGCAACAATAAATATGTCGGGATTTATTAAATGCGAGGCTATAAGGGTGGGTGAAGGAACGACTCTTTCTCAAATAATTAAAATGGTTAGCGATGCTGCCGCATCAAAAGCTCCGATATCAAGATTTGCTGATAAAGTTTCAGGAGTATTTGTTCCTGTAGTTTTAGCTATAGCATCAGTGACGCTTTTGGTTTGGATTTTGGCAGGGGAGAGTGTAGGTTTTTCGCTCGCAAGGGCAATATCTGTACTTGTGATAAGCTGTCCCTGTGCTCTTGGACTTGCAACCCCTGTTGCAATTATGGTAGGTAGCGGTATAGGAGCGAAAAACGGCATTTTATTCAAAACTGCTGCAGCATCAGAAATTGTAGGAAAAATAAACTTTGCTGTTTTAGACAAGACAGGAACCATTACAAAAGGAGAGCCTGAGGTTACTGATATTATTCCATGCGGAGAAACATCTGAAAAGTCTCTTTTGGAAAACGCATTTTCCCTTGAACGAAAAAGTGAGCATCCTCTTTCTAAAGCAATCATTAAAAAAGCTGAAGAAATGAATATAGGACATTTTGAGGTGGATGATTTCAAGGCAATAAGCGGAAATGGGCTTACTGCTTATTTCTCGGGAGAAATGCTCTGCGGTGGCAATCAAGTGTTTGTTGAAAGAGTTGCAGATATTCCTGATGAATTGATAAAAAAAGCCATAAAATTAGCTGAAGACGGAAAAACCCCATTGTTTTTTGCCAAAGGAAATAACCTTTTGGGCATAATTGCAGTAAGCGACGTGATTAAAGAAGATAGCATTAAAGCAATAAAAGAGCTTAAAGAAATGGGAATAACTGTTATTATGCTCACAGGTGACAATGTACAAACAGCAAATGCAATAGGAAAAACGGTTGGTGTTGACAGAGTTATTGCAGGAGTTGGTCCTGCTGATAAGGAAAAATCAGTGAGAAGTCTTAAAGCAGAGGGTAAGGTTTTAATGGTAGGTGACGGAATAAATGATGCGCCTGCACTTACGGTTGCTGATATAGGAATGGCAATAGGAGCGGGGACTGATGTGGCTATAGATGCTGCAGATATTGTCCTAATAAAGAGTAGACTGTCTGATGTGCCTGCTGCAGTAAGACTGGGAAGGGTAATGCTTAAAAATATATATGAAAATCTATTCTGGGCATTTATTTATAATATTATCGGGATACCCCTTGCTGCTGGTGTGTGGATAAATATTTTCGGATGGAAGCTTAGCCCTATGTTTGGTGCGGCAGCAATGAGTTTATCAAGTTTTTGTGTTATTATAAATGCGCTTAGGCTTAATTTTATAAATATAAGAAATAATAAAAAAGATAAAAAAGTCAGAATAGATAAAGGGGAAAAAAAGATGATAAAAATATTGAAAATTGAAGGTATGATGTGCCCACATTGCGAGGGAAGAGTTAAAAAAGCACTGGAGGCACTTGACGAGGTTTCAGAAGCAAAAGTAAGCCATGAAAGCAAAACTGCTGAGGTAACATTAAAATCGCAGGTTAGTGATGATGTTTTAAAAACAACAGTGGAAGAGCAGGGATATAAAGTAATAGAATAGTCTTTAAAGAGCTGAGAGAAGGTTGATTTTCGCAGCTCTTTTACATTATAATAATAAAAAATCTAAAAATTAAAAAAACACTTGCATTTTATATTTTTTTGTGATATAATTCTTTAGGCAAATACGCACGCGTTGTGATTTTAAGGGCGGTGCCGCAGGAGCGGTTCCCTTAAAGTGTGAGGAGCGCGGAGGGTATAAATTTAACCGGAGGTGACTTTTATGTCAGTAATTTCAATGAAACAATTACTTGAGGCTGGTGTACATTTTGGACATCAGACAAGAAGATGGAACCCTAAAATGGCGGAATACATCTTCACAGAGAGAAACGGTATTTACATTATCGATCTCCAGAAAACTGTAAAAAAGATTGAGGAAGCCTATGCTTTCATCCGTGACATAGCTCAGGATGGTGGCGAAGTTCTGTTTGTAGGAACAAAGAAGCAGGCTCAGGATTCAATCAAGGAAGAAGCTCAGAGAGTAGGAATGTACTGGGTTAATGCAAGATGGCTCGGTGGAATGCTCACTAACTTCAAAACTATTAAGAAGAGAATTGAAAGACTCGAACAGCTTACAAAAATGGAAGAAGACGGAACATTTGAACTCCTTCCTAAAAAAGAAGTTCTCAACTTAATGAACGAAAGAGAAAAACTTGAAAAGTTCTTAGGCGGAATCAAAGATATGACAAAACTTCCTAAGGCTCTCTTTGTTGTAGACCCCAGAAAAGAGAAGATTGCAATCGCAGAAGCTAAAAAGCTTGGTATTCCGGTTGTAGCTATCGTTGATACAAACTGTGACCCTGAGGAAGTTGATTATGTAATTCCGGGTAACGATGATGCAATCCGTGCCGTAAAACTTATCGCAGGTACAATTGCAAATGCTATCATTGAAGGCAGACAGGGTGCAGACGCTGTTCCTGCTTTAGAAGACGATAATCAAGAAGCAGCTGAAGAAGCAGCTGACAATGAATAATTTAGGAGGTAATTCTAATGGCATTTACAGCAGCTGACGTTAAAACATTAAGAGAACGTACAGGTTGCGGCATGATGGATTGCAAAAAAGCACTCTCAGAATGCGACGGCGACATGGAAAAAGCTATAGAAATATTAAGAGAAAAGGGCCTCGCTGCAGCAGCTAAAAAATCAGGCAGAATTGCAGCAGAAGGTGTTGTTGAAGCATTTATCAGCGAAGACGGCAAAACAGGCGTTCTCTTAGAAGTAAACTCAGAAACAGACTTCGTTGCAAAAAACGAAGATTTCAGAGCATTTGTTACAGATGTTGCAGCTCACATCGCTGCAAAAAATCCTTGCTGTGTTAAGGAAGAAGGCTGTGACTCTTGTCTTTTAGACCAGAAATTCTTCAAGGATGAAACAAAAACAATCGGCGATATGTTAACAGATAAAATTGCAACAATCGGCGAAAATATGAATATCCGCAGATTTGAAAGATATGAAGGCATAGTTAATGCATATATTCACGGCGGCGGAAGAATCGGTGTTTTAGTTAACTTTAAGTTAGAAGACGAAGCTAAAGCAGCAGATAGCGCATTTAAAGAATATGCAAATGATATTGCAATGCAGATTGCTGCAGCTAATCCTTCATTCCTTGATAAAGATTCTGTTCCTGCTGAAACAGTTGAAAAGGAAAAGGAAATCCTTATGGCTCAGGCTGTTAATGAAGGAAAACCTGCTAATATTGCTGAAAAAATGGTAAACGGCAGAATTGCTAAATATTATAAAGAAGTTTGCTTAGTTGAACAGCCTTTTATTAAAGACGGTGACAAGACTGTATCACAGCTTACAAAAGAAGTTGCTCAGGCTATTGGCACAGGTATTGAAATCGTTAAGTTTGCAAGATTTGAAAAAGGTGAAGGTCTCGAAAAGAGAGAAGATGACTTCGCTAATGAAGTTGCAAGCATGATTAAATAGTTTACAGCTAATTTAATATTAAAGCGGAATGTTACATGTAACATTCCGCTTTTTATTATACTGTTATAAGTTTATAATCGTTTTCAATCAAAACTTTTAAAAGGTCATCTGTTGTTTTAATTTCGTTTGTGGTCATTATACCGCCTCTTGCAATGTCCTGAGGCTGATGCACATCAGAACCGCTTATTTCGCGCAAATTATAAATCTCTGCCCAATTTTTTGAAATAGAGTTTCTTGAGTCATGTCTTGGGTGTGCATTAAAAACTTCTATTCCGTCAAGCAAAAGGGGAGATGTTATAGTCATATTATTGCGAAACGGATGCGCCTGGTAAATTAAAAGACCATTTTCATGTGCGATATCAGAAAATTCTTTGATTCCAAGATTGTATATATCAGGATTATTTAGTAAAAAATCTTCTGTTAATCCATAGACAAGATAATCATTTTTGTTTTCAGAAAAATTTATTTCCACCCCAAAAATTATGTTGATTCTTCCGTTTGATGCTTCTTTTGCAGCGTTGCAGCCATTAATGAGGCGATGAATATCATGATTTATGCCTTCATCGCTTTTATGTCTTGAACCAAAGTGGTCTGTTATAACTAAAGTGTTGTAGCCTTCATCAATATATGCCTCAACAATGTCTTTAGCCTGTATTTTACCACATTTGCTTGATTCTAAAGTGTGACAATGCATTTCCGTTTTAAATTTATACATAATGCCTCCAACTATAATGAGAAGAAAAGGCTATAGTAATGTATTACTATAGCCTTTTTAAATACTATTTTATTTACCAAACTGCGGCCCATAAGCTGCGCAAGCTCTGTAGTCTGCACCTTCTTTATCCATACCGAACGCATTCCATGCAGCAGGTCTGAAGATTTGTTCCTCAGGAACGTTATGCATGCATACAGGAATTCTCAGCATTGAACACATTGTGATAAGGTCAGCGCCTATATGACCATAACTGATAGCACCATGGTTAGCACCCCAGTTATTCATAACATCATAAGCTGTCTTGAATGCACCTTCTCCTGTACATCTTGGAGTAAACCATGTGCAGGGCCATGTGGGGTTAGTTCTTTCCATAAGAGTATCAGAAACTTCATCAGGAAGATGAACTGTCCAGCCCTCAGCAATCTGAAGAACAGGACCAAGACCTTTAACCAAGTTAAGTCTGATCATTGTAACAGGCATTTCAGCACGTGTTGTAAAGTGGCTTGAGAAACCGCCGCCACGGAAGTTATCAAAGCCTGCCTCGCACCATACTGTAGCATCTGTCATCTTCTTGATATCTTCTTCAGTAACTTCCCACCATTTTTTCATGATAGCATTGCCGTTTTCATCTTTGCATTCTCCGCATGCATCTAAACATGCAGCACCTGAATTGAGAAGGTGGATTATACCGCCGTTTTCTTTAGCCTTACCTTCTAGGTCATAACCTGTAACACGTTTTGTTGCCTCAGGTGACCAGTAGGTACGTACATCAGCAAAAATCTGTGCACGGTGTGTGAGGAGTCGCATAAACAGCATACCAAGGCCATTTAAAATATCATTTTCTGTTGCAAGTGTATAAGGTTCGCGTGCTCCTTCATAGTCAAATGTTGAGCTTAAAAGTGCTTCAGGGTAGTCGCAGTTCGGCCAATGGTCAGTCCACTGTCTCTGTCCCTGGAAACCGCCTGCAATAGCGTTGTGACCAACTTTTTCTTCTTCAAAAGCATCAGGAAGATTTTTGTTTCCTGCCATAAGGTCTTTAATTATACAGTACATCTTAACAGTGAATTCCCACTGCTTTTCTTTCTGTTCATCACTGAAACGATATTCATCAGGATTGTCGTCACGGCCCATTTTGCAATGTTCTTTTGTCCATGCTAAAGCCTTTTTATATTCTTCCTCGTTATAAATTCCTTCTTCCATTCGACGGAGAATTTCAACCTCGTCAACAGATTCAACTCTCATACCAAGATATGATTCTAAGAAATCCTGATCCATGATTGAACCGCCGATTCCCATACACTGAGAACCAATCTGGAGATAAGACTTGCCTCTCATTGTTGCAACAGCAACAGCAGCTCGACCAAATCTTAATAATTTTTCTTTAACATCCTCAGGAATTACTGCAACCTGGTCGCGGTCCTGAACTTCGTGACCGTAAATGCCGAATGCAGGTAATCCTTTTTGTGCGTGAGAAGCTAAAACCGCAGCTAAATATACAGCACCTGGACGTTCTGTACCATTAAATCCCCAAACACCTTTGATTGTTGTCGGGTCCATGTCCATTGTTTCTGAGCCATAACACCAGCATGGTGTAACAGACAGGGTAATGGAAACGCCTTCCTTTTTAAATTTATCAGCACAAGCAGCTGCTTCAGGAACACGGCCGATACTTGTGTCCGGTAAAACAACTTTAACCGGGTCGCCGTTTGAGTAGAAAAGATTTTCTTCAAACAATTTTTTAGCGGCCATTGCAAGCTCCATTGTCTGACCTTCAAGACTTTCACGAAGCTTCATAGGGCCCCTTCTTCCGTCAATTATAGGACGGATTCCGATTACAGGGTAATCTCCTACATATCTTTTTTCTGCCATGATTTTTCCTCCTTGCGTATATTATTTTTTTATTATATCCTTTTATAAAACATTAATGTATTTGAAAATCATTTTGATTGACTTTGCAAATACTATTTTATATAATTAATTATATAATTGAATGCGACTTTTGTAAATGCTGAAAATATGCAAAAATCTTTTAGAAATTGACTTGGTGGTGTTGTTATGGAAAGATATGTTAGTCTATTTGTTTTCGATCGTGCTGTTGTAAACGGAGCATGGGAACTTGATAAAAACAGAATAGTAAACAGATTATATTATGTTAATGAAGGATATGCCAAGGTTCATAGCGCTTCAAAAGAGTATGAACTTAAAAAGGGATATTTGTATCTTTTCCCGCAGTGCAGTGATTTAAAAACAATAGAATCAAAAAATTTTGACCATACTTATTTTGACTTTTCCAGCACGTATGTAATAGACAATAAGGCTTTTATTGAAATAAAAGTAAGCGACCCCTTGCTTATAAATATAATTAACAGTTTAAATCTGATTGTTGATAAAAAAAATAAATATAAAGAAACAGCATACTTTCTGCTTGAGGGTCTTTTTGATTATATTAAAAAGACTCATGGTGTTCCGCTTGCTAAAGAGAATTTTGTTTCTGAGGCAGTGAGAATTATTCATAAATCACCAAATGAATATAATGTTAAGGGCTTAGCGGAATACTTAAATGTTAATGAGCACCATTTCATACGCACATTTAAAAAAACAACAGGTATAACACCTATGAATTATATTCGTTCATGCAGACTTTCAAATGCACTTTCGAGTTTGAAAAAAGGAATGAGCGTAAGAGAGGTGAGTGAAGAGTGCGGATATCTTTCGCCATCGGCTTTTACTACTGCTTTTAAAAGAGAATACGGATATTTACCTAAAGATGTAAATTAATTTTGTTTTTTTTGAATAAAATTTTATGGTTCGGAAAAAATATTTATTGTGTTTCAGCAGAAATACAACAAATATTCAGTGTCGGGAGGACTCATAAATGTCAAATAATAACAATCAGAAAAACAACAACCAAAACAACCAGCAGAACAACCAGAACAACCAGAACAACAATCAGCAGAACAGACAAAATCAGAATAATCTCGGAAATAAGAAAGATAATAACAGATAGTTTTTGGAGAGAATACGACATCCGCTCAGGATGTCGTATTTTTTTTAGAATGAAATCTGTTGACGTTTTATTTATATGGTGATATGATATAATTTGTATTATATTGACAACTTTTTTTACATAAATATAATAATAAAAAAATTAGGGAGATTAAAATGAAGACTTTAGTAATTTACAAATCAAAATACGGCTCTACTAAACAATATGCGACCTGGATAGGAGAAGAATTAGGCTGTGAGGTAAAAGATGCCAAAAAGGTTAAAATAGAAGATTTAGAGGGGTATGAGACAATTATTTACGGCGGCGGACTTTATGCTGAGGTTATAAGCGGTGTAAACTTTATAACAAAGAATTTTGACAGACTTTGCACAAAGAAGATAGTTGTTTTTTCAACGGGTATAACACCAATTGAATATCGTGATTATTATGACAAACTTGTAATTGAGAAAAATTTTAAACCTTATATGCTCGAAAAAATAAAGGTTTATAATTTTCTTGGGAAAATGATTTTAGATGAACTTTCTTTGCCTCATAAAACAGCTATTAAGGCACTTAAAAAACTTATGTCATCTAAGGGAAATCCAACAGAAATGGAAAAGCTTTTAATTGACCTTTGTGATGCAAACGGAGATTTTACAGACAAAAAATCAATTACAAATCTTATAAACTATGTTAAAAATAATTCCTGATGTCGAAATTTATGTAAGTTTCGGTTTGACTGTATGCGAAATTTGTGGTAAAATATATATTTAGTGATTTTTATATACAAGCGGAAGGAAAAGATGATATAAATGGTTGAAAACATCAGAAATATTGCAATTGTTGCACATGTTGACCATGGTAAAACTACTCTGGTCGACGGCTTACTTAAAAACAGCGGGGTTTATCGTGAAAACGAACAGGCCCCCGATAGAGTTATGGATTCAAATGATTTAGAAAAAGAACGCGGAATAACAATTTTGTCGAAAAATACTGCAGTAATGTACGGCGACATTAAAATCAATATAGTAGATACTCCAGGTCATGCCGATTTTGGCGGTGAGGTTGAACGTGTTCTCGGTATGGTTGAGGGTGTGCTTTTAGTTGTTGATGCATTTGAAGGAGCAATGCCGCAGACAAGGTTTGTTCTAAAAAAAGCGCTGGAATATAATCTTAAACCGATTGTTGTTGTTAATAAAGTAGACAGACCGCAGGCAAGATGCGAAGCTGTTATTGATGAAGTGCTTGATTTATTTATTGAACTTGGTGCAACAGATGAGCAAGCATATTTTCCTGTTGTGTATTCTTCTGCAAAACAGGGATTATCAGGATATAAAGAAGATGAATTAAAGCCTGATATGACGGCAATTTTTGACACTATTATAAAGCATGTTCCCGCTCCGATAGGAAATCTTTCAGAGCCTTTCAGAATGCTTGTTTCAAATATTGACTATGATGAATATGTAGGAAGAATTGCAGTCGGAAAAATTGACAGAGGCGAACTGAAATACGGACAGAATATTTCGATTTGCCGTGCAAATGGTGAAATTAAAAACGTTAAGGTTGGCAGAATTTACACATTTGACGGATTAAAAAGAACAGAGACTCAGATTGCATCGGCAGGCGATATAATCAGTATATCAGGTTTAGGTGATGTTAATATTGGTGAAACACTTTGTGATGTGCAAAAAATTGAGCCGCTTCCTGTAATTACAGTTGACGAGCCTACTATTTCAATGAATTTTATGGTAAATAACAGTCCTTTTGCGGGGCAGGAGGGTGATTTTGTAACAAGTAGGCACCTTCGCGAGAGACTTTTTAAGGAGCTTGAAACAAATGTGAGTCTTAAGGTTGAGGAGACAGACAGTGCAGATTGCTTTAAGGTTTCAGGAAGGGGAGAACTACATCTTTCAATCCTGATTGAAACAATGAGAAGACAAGGATATGAATTTCAGGTTTCGCGCCCTCAGGTTATTTTTAAACATAAGGACGGTAAGACTTTAGAGCCGATAGAGGAGCTTATTATTGATGTTCCTGAAGAATTTTCCGGAGCTGTAATCGAAAAACTGGGTTCGCGAAAAGCAGAGATGACAAATATGCAGCCTAACGATACAGGATATATGAGAATAAGTTTTTTAATTCCGTCAAGAGGGCTTATTGGATACAGAAGTGAGTTTTTAACAGACACTAAAGGCAATGGAGTAATGAATACTGTCTTAGATGGTTTCAGCGAATACAGAGGTGAGATAGAAAGCCGCCAGAGAGGCTCTATGATTGCATGGGAGACTGGAGAAAGTGTAACGTATGGTCTTGCTAATGCACAGGAAAGAGGCAGACTCTTTATCGGACCTGGATATAATGTATACGAAGGAATGATTGTAGGCGAAAATGCAAAAGATGAAGATATCACTGTAAATGTTTGCAAGAAAAAGCATGTTACCAATATGCGCGCATCGGGAAGCGATGATACAATTAAGCTCACACCTCCTTTGACGCTCAGCTTAGAACAGTGTCTTGAATTTATAGCTGATGATGAACTTGTTGAAGTAACTCCGAGCAGCATAAGATTAAGAAAGAAAATTCTTACAAAATCAGAAAGGGACAAGCTGGCAGGAAGGAATAAAAAACAGTAAAATCTTTTGTTATAGGGATGTGACATTATGAATCTGCGTCAAAAGTATGAGCTTTATGAGCTTGAAAATTTGTCTCAATATGCTAAATGCTCTAAAGATACAAAAGGCAGGCTTAAACCGATTGAAGAATGTCCTTTAAGAACAGTTTATCAACGTGACAGAGACAGAATTATTCATGCAAAATCTTTTAGACGGTTAATGCATAAAACGCAGGTCTTTCTTTCGCCTGAAGGAGACCACTACCGAACAAGGCTGACACACACCTTAGAGGTTTCACAAATAGGGAGAACGATTGCGCGTGCTCTTAACTTAAATGAAGATTTAACTGAAAGCATTGCTCTTGGTCACGACCTGGGACATACACCGTTTGGACATTCGGGAGAGAGGTTTTTAAATTCCATTTGCAAGAACGGATTCAGACATTACGAGCAAAGTCTCAGGGTTGTAGATGTTTTAGAGGACGGAATAGGATTAAATCTTACATATGAAGTCCGCGATGGTATAAAAAACCATGCAGGAGATAATGAGGCTGAGACTTTAGAGGGAAGAATTATAAAACTTGCAGATCGTATAGCATATATTAATCACGATATTGATGATGCCGTAAGAGGCGGAGTAATAGAGGAAAGAGATATCCCTTCAGAGCTTGCTGAAATTCTTGGTTACAAGCATGGGGAAAGAATACAGAATTTGATTTGTGATGTCATTGCAAACAGTAAAGACAAGCCCTATATAAAAATGTCAGATGAAATAGCACAGTCCATGAACGAATTGAGAAATTTTATGTTTGAAAATGTTTATATAAACACAGTTGCCCAACGCGAAGATGAGAAAGCAGAAGGAATATTAGGTTCTCTTTTTGAGATGTTTGATAAATTTCCTGAAAGACTTCCAGCAAATAGCAAAAAAATGCTTGAAATTACTGATAAAGAACAGGTTATATGTGACTATATTGCAGGAATGACAGATAATTTTGCTATACAAACATTTGATAAATTTTTTGTTCCAAAAGGCTGGAGCATAAAATAAATGAATAATTTGTTTGAAATTAGCTGATAATATAAATTATTTGAAAAAATCTAAGTTTAAAAGAGGATATTCGTATTTTTTGGCGAAAAATATATGAAACGGATTTGAGGTGAAACTATGCCGCGTTATACTCAAAATTCTATAAATGAAACAGCATCAAGAAACAATCTTGTTGATGTGGTTTCATCATATGTTCGTCTGAAAAGAACAGGTACAAGCTATGTTGGTTTGTGTCCGTTTCACAGAGAGAAAACACCGTCGTTTCATGTCAGCGAGGATAAACAGCTTTTTTATTGTTTCGGTTGCGGAACAAGTGGAAATATATTTGATTTTGTCATGAAAATAGAAAATCTCGATTTTGTTGATGCTTTAAAATATCTTGCACAACGTGCGGGAGTAACTCTTGAAGAAGAAAAATCATCATACAGAGAAAATGAGGAACAGAAAAATCTGAAACAAACTATTCTTAAAATCAATAAAATAGCGGCAAAAAGATTTTTTGATAATCTTTTTGAAAAAGATGCTAAAACAGCTCAGGAATATGTCATTAAAAGAAAATTAAACAAAAACTCCATTATAAAATTTGGACTTGGTTATGCAAAAGATTCGTGGGACGACCTTTTAAATTTTCTTAAAGCGGAGGGATTTTCTCAGGATGAAATTTTAGTAGCGGGATTAATCGTAAAAAATGAAAAGGGAAGAGTATATGACAAATTCAGAAACAGATTAATGTTTCCGATTATTGATGTGAGAGGAAATGTTGTGGCTTTCAGCGGAAGAGCTTTAGGCGACGACCCTGCGAAATATATGAACTCACCTGAAACACCTGTTTTTTATAAAAGTAAAAATGTGTTTGGTTTAAATATTGCTAAAGCATGCAGTAAAACAGATGGAGTTGTTCTTGTTGAAGGCAATATGGATGTTGTCTCTTTATATCAGAGAGGAATACAAAATGCTGTAGCAGGTCTGGGAACGGCCTTTACAGAGGAGCAAGCTGCACTTTTAAAAAGATATGCAAGTACAGTTTATGTCTGTTATGATAATGATGAAGCAGGAAAAAAAGCGGCGCTTAAAGCAATTGATATATTGATAAATGCAGGAAACAATGTAAAGGTAATAGCTTTTACAGGAGCTAAAGACCCTGATGAATATATCTTAAAAGCAGGAACAGAGGCTTTTAAAGAATGTATTAAAAATTCTGTCCCTACGGTTGAATTTAAAATTATGAATATCAGAAAAAATTATGACTTAACCAATGTTGATGAAAAAATAAGCTTTGTGAATGAAACTGCCGTAATTTTGTCAGATGTTGAGAACACAATTGAGAGAGAAGCATATGTAAAACGTATC
The DNA here is from genome assembly GCA_015068935.1 of Oscillospiraceae bacterium. Classification (GTDB taxonomy): domain Bacteria; phylum Bacillota; class Clostridia; order UBA1381; family UBA9506; genus SIG437. The sequence continues at coordinate 4,158 of SVJO01000008.1, read as the reverse complement.
TCAAATGAAACTGATATTTCCGAAAAATCTATAACTTCAGAAATTAATAAATTAATTTTTAGTAAAGCAAAGAAGGAAAATGAAAAAAAAGAGCGAATAATTAAAAGTGTCAAAGAAGAAGTTAAAATAGTGTCAGATATCGGCGAAAAACAAAATTTTGGTACATACAAAACAGAAAGAATGTTATTAAATGTGATGTTTTTTGACGATAAAGCATTTAATTATTTTAAAGCAAATGGGGATGAAAGTCTGTTTTTCGGAGCTATACATAAGGAGCTTTTTAGGGAAATGCTAAATTTTAAAGGAGAAAATCCCAATGCATCTGCTCCCGAGTTTCTTATAACTCTCGATGAAAATATGAAAAAATATGCATCTGCATTATTATTTAAAAACTTTACGACAGACGGGCTTAAAACAGCTGAGGATATTATAAAAAAACTTAAAGCCGAAAGAAAGAAGGCTTATATTACAGAGCTTGCAAAAGCCGGCCGTGTTGATGAGATTAATAAAATTCTAAAAAGCGGGGGAAACGATTGATGTCTAACGAAAAGAAAACTGACATTGAAAAGAAAGAGATAAAGAAGTCAGAACAGAAGGGAAAAGCTGAAGAAGAAATTTTTGATAATGACGGAATTGTAGAAATAATTGAAAAAAAACCGAAAAAAGAATCAAAGAAGAAAAATGGAAAACCGACACCGGTTGAGGAAATTCCCGAAGAGATAAATCCAGATTCTGAACAGAGCGAAATTGAAGAAAAAAAACAAAGAGTATTTTTAGACCTTTGTACAAAAGGAAAACAAAGCGGCATAATGACGTATAAAGAAATCATGGATGCTCTTTCTGAGTTTGAACTTGATACAGAACAGATAGAACTTGTATATGAACATCTGGAAAAAGAAGGTGTTGAAATTGTTGCCGACCTCGATAAGGAAATGGAGAAAATTGAGGAGGAAATCGGTGATTTAACTAAAGAGGAAGATATTGATTTAAGTGATGAAGCTCTGGAAGTCTCAAATCTTAAAGGTATTTCAATTGATGACCATGTAAAAATGTATCTTAAGGAAATAGGAAAAGTTCCGCTTCTTGAGCCTGAAGAGGAACTGAGACTTGCCAAGCTGATGAGCGAAGGAAATGCAATGGCAAGAAAGAGATTGTCAGAGGCCAATTTAAGACTTGTTGTTTCAATTGCAAAAAGATATGTTGGCAGAGGTATGCTCTTTTTAGACCTCATTCAGGAAGGGAATTTAGGACTGATTAAAGCTGTTGAAAAATTTGATTATAAAAAAGGATATAAATTCAGCACATATGCAACATGGTGGATAAGACAGGCAATAACAAGAGCTATAGCTGACCAGGCAAGAACAATCAGAATTCCTGTTCATATGGTAGAAACTATTAATAAGCTGATAAGGGTATCAAGACAGCTCGTTCAGGAGCTTGGGCGTGACCCGCACCCGAACGAAATTGCAAAAGAGCTTAATATGTCAATAGATAAGGTAAGAGAAATAATGAAGATTGCTCAGGAACCAATATCTCTTGAAACTCCGATAGGTGAAGAGGAAGACAGTCATCTTGGTGACTTTATTCCTGACGAAGATGCACCTGCACCATCAGAGGCGGCATCATTTATGCTGTTAAAGGAACAGCTCGGCGAAGTGTTAAATACGCTTACTCCCCGTGAGGCGATGGTCTTAAGACTTAGATTTGGTTTAGATGACGGAAGACAGAGGACATTAGAAGAGGTTGGCAAAGAATTTAATGTCACCCGTGAAAGAATAAGACAGATAGAAGCTAAAGCATTAAGAAAGCTGAGACACCCAAGTAGAAGTAAAAAACTTAAAGATTATTTGGATTAATTTTAAAATACTCCTTCGGTGTAAATACTGAAGGAGTATTTTAATAATACAAAAAAATTCAGAAAGTTAAAAATTTTAGTTGAAATTACAGGGCTTATGTGCTATAATTAATGCGTTGCAAATTTTTGATAAAAATTAATATGTAGGCGTAATTACACCGCAACCAATTTTCATGCCGGAATTACCTGATGGTTGAGTAGTGAAGTCATCGGGTGCGGAGTGGATTATAATAGTTTTTCCTATTATCTCCTCGGCAGAGAACCTGTTTGTCAGAAATGCAGATAAACCAAAACCATCAGCACCAAATATAGGCGGTAAATCTCCTGCGTGGTAGGGATGCGCACAATCATTTGGATTATAGTGTGTCATAGCATCTGCAAATGGGTCAGTGACATTGCCTGTACAGCTGTTGCCACTGTGAATGTGAACTGCAAATATTGGTTCCCTGCAGACATCATTTTCTGTAGGCAGCCCCTCTAGTTGTATAGAAATCAGTATGCCCGCCTGTAAATTATAAAAGTAGACAATTCCATTAATGTTTGGATAGTTGTTGTTTCCTTTTATTTTTGCAAATGCAAAAGGACGCCTTTTGATATTTAGTATAGGACTATAAAACATTTAAATCACCCATAAATTCTTTTTTAATATAATATGATGTTTTGGGTAAAGGTGTGACTTTTGATTTTTATAGAATATTAGATATAATAAAATATGATGGAGAGATGGCTGAGCTGGCCTAAGGCGCACGATTGGAAATCGTGTGAGCGTTAATAGCGCTCCGAGGGTTCGAATCCCTCTCTCTCCGCCACTTCGAAGCAAAGTTCAGTTTGCTTCGATTTTTTTTATTTGAAAGGGAAGGTACTATTTTTATCAACATTTAAATCTTAATCTCTTTAAAAAGTGTTGCAAACTTCACCTTAATTATGGTAATATAAAATAAGAAAATATAATTTAGAGGGTTATACATATGAAAAAAGAATTTAAACTTTATAATGTTTTATTTCCTTTCTGGATGCTGATGTTATTCCCTCAGGTATGGTTGATTATTCTTCCTGGGAATTTTATCATTGATAGTTTAGTTCTTATAATATCAATGTATTTTTTAAAATTACAGCAAAAGAAAGAGTTTTACAAAAAAAACATATTAAAAATCTTTGGTTTTGGAATACTGGCAGATGTGGCAGGTTGTGCATATATGCTATTATTAATGGTTGTTTTTCAACTGGGAAATATGGGAGATGAATTATATTTAACTCTTCCCGCACTAATAATCTCAGCAATGTTAATATTTATTTTAAACTATTTTATTTCCTTTAAGAAATATGATAAAAAATTGCGGTTTAAAATGGCATTGTTTTTTGCAATTATAACGGCACCATATACATTTTTAATACCGTCAAGCTGGTTATATGGTTATTAATTTTTATTGACAAGAGGTTTTATTAATGTTATAATGATTTAAAAATACTGATAATTAGTAGATAGAGGAGGAAAATATGGATTTTGAGATAATAGATTTTCACACACACCCTTTTTTAACTAAGGAAGATTTTATATGTAAACATAAAGATATTATACAGCTGGATGCTGACGATACGTTGGAGCTATTCAAAAAGTTTGGTATTTCAAAAATATGCGGCTCAGTTGTTTACGTTGGAAATGATAAATATGAAAACAATCTTGAAAAAATAAGAGACAACAACAGAAAAGCACTTGAACTTAGAGATTATTATAAAGGTTTTTACATTCCCGGTTTTCATGTACACCCCCACTATGTTGAAGAATCCATAGAGGAAATCAGACGCATGAATAAGGAAGGTGTAAACCTTATAGGAGAGTTAGTGCCTTACATAGATGGTTGGGATGACTATGGCTCAGATGAACTGTCATTGATTTTAGATGAAGCAGGAAAATATAATATGATTGTGGATTTTCATACCATGCCACTAGGATTTGAAGGTATTGAAAAGATGGTCAAAAATCATCCCGACGTTATTTTTGTTGCTGCTCATCCTGGTGAATATAATACATTGATGAATCATATAGAAATTGGTAAAAAATATGAAAATTATTATATTGATTTATCAGGTTCAGGTTTAAACAGATTTGCTACACTGCGTCGTTTAATTGATTCACTGGGGGTAGACCGCCTTCTATTTGGAACAGATTTTCCGGCTTGTTCTCCATCAATGTTTATTGGGGGAGTGCTTTTTGATAATCTGGTATCAGACAGTGAGAAGGAAAAGATTTTTTCACTTAATGCGAAAAAACTGCTTAACCTATAAAAATAATTAAAATTAAT